>PXSZ01000074.1:19787-34905 GCA_003023105.1 Bacteroidetes bacterium QH_10_64_37 | reverse complement strand
CTCCGCAATCCTCGCGTCGAGATCGACCTGAAGCACGGCTTTGACAAGGACGCAGCCGGGCGGTTCGAGCCCTTCTCTCAGTTTGACGACCTGAACACGACCGGGCCGAACCCGCCCTTTGGCACGGCCTCAACGACAGCCTACACCACCGTCGACGCGTCCGTGGAGAGCCGGTTGGCGCTCGGCATTGGGATTGAACCCTCCCTCCGCGTGGCGGTGCGGAACGTGTTCGACACCACGTACCGCGACTTCCTGGACACGTACAAAGGCTACGCCCTGTCGCCGGGGCGCGACGTGCGGTTTAGCCTGTCCACGACGTTTTAGCCGCCCGAACGGTCTGTCCATTCGGAGCGTAGATGGACTGTCCCAATCTTTCTGAAATGATCTCTCGTCCGTGAATCGACCCGCCGTTCGCTCAAATCTTCCCCCGCCCCTGAAGGGCACCGAGCCGGGTACCTTCGTCCACCGCACCATCGCCGAGCGCCTGCCGCGCATTGCGGGACGCGTCATCGCGGAAAACGACTTTCCGGACGCGATCAACGCGCGCATCCGGGATCTCCGCGACGACCTTCCCGAGGGAACCATTCGCCCGCTCAAAGAGACGGGCGTGCCCGACGCGGCGCTCTGGGCGGATTGGGGGCGCCCGTACCGGGGCCAGGGCTGGCTGGAGACGCCGTGGTTCGTCAGTGAGACCTATTTCTACCGCCGCCTCCTGGAGGCGACGGGCTACTTTCGAGAGGGACCGGGCCGGCGGCGCGATCCGTTTGCGTATCAGAAGGAGCAGGGCCTCGCCGAGGCCGTCGAGGGGATTCGGGCGCTCGCACAGGGACGGGCAGCGGCCCTGGATCGGGGGGAGGAGGGGCGCTCAGTGTTGACGCGTCTATTCCGGGCCGCCCTCTGGGGCAACCAGGCCGACCTCAGCATGTGGGCCGCGGGCGAGGACGGCCCGGATCACGGAGACACAGCACAGGCCGAGGAGCACCTCTTGGTCGACGATGCGTCCGCAGCACTCGATCACCTCGATGCCCTCGCCCGCCCGGCCCGGGTCGACGTGTGGGCCGACAACGCGGGCTTTGAGCTCGTGTCCGACCTCGCGCTGATCGATGGCCTCCTCGCCACCGAGAGGGTCAGACAGGTGGTAGTTCATCTGAAAGTGCATCCCACCTTCGTCTCCGACGCCCTCATCGACGACGTGCACGACACGCTCCACGTGCTTGCGGAATCCGAAGACGCGGCTGTTCGAGGGCTGGCCGGGCAGCTGCGGACGGCCCTCGTCACGGGGGCGCTTCGGTTTCGGGACGCGTGGGTGTGGACCTCGCCGCTGCGGGGGCGAGCACTTCCGCCGCACGTCCGGGCCGAGCTCGCGCGGTCCGACCTCCTGATCAGCAAGGGCGACGCGAACTACCGGCGTCTGCTGGGCGACCGGCACTGGGAGTTCACAACGCCGTTCGAGGAAGCCGCCGCGCCGCTTCCTGTGCCCGTCCTGGCCCTCCGGACACTCAAGTCGGAGGTGGCCGCCGGCCTGTCGCAGGACCAAGTGGATCGGCTCAATCAGCAGGATCCGGACTGGGCCGTGAATGGGCGGTGGGGCCTCATCCAGTATGCCTCGGCCAGCCCGAACGCCCTGCAGCCCGCCTCCGAGCCGTGACGCCGCGCAGGGAACGCCGCCGGGTCGTGCCCGTGCGGGCGGCGCGCTCATCAATTTCCCTCCCCACTGTCGCCACTCTCGCTTCGCATGCCATGACCGACCGACTCACCGCCCGCCAGCGTGCCCATCTCCGCAGCCTCGCCCACGGCCAGGATCCGCTCATCCACGTGGGAAAAGAGGGCCTGACCGACGCCGTGCAGCAGGCCATCGCGGAGGCCTTCAACACTCGCGAGCTCGTCACCATCCGCGTGCTCGACAACGCTCCCCGGTCCGTGCGGGACGTAGCCGAGGCGGTGGCCGACGAGATCGACGACGCCCAGGTGGTTCGCACGATCGGCGGGACGGCGCTCTTCTACCGCCCCCACCCGGACGACCCGGAGATTAATCTGCCCGATTCCGGCGACGACTAACCCGGTTTTCTGACGAGAGCCGCAGTAGCGTCCCGTGAGAAATCCGGGCTACCGCCTGCTCTCCGCTCCGCCGCGGTCAAGAAGTCGACGGGGCCTTGTGCTTGTTCCAGTACCGCTTCAGGCCGAGTGCTGCCATCCAGCTCGGGTTGGCCAGCTCGTAGCGCTCCCAGGTCGCCTCGTCCACCCCGTTGGCGCTTGCCAGGTCCTGCATCCACGCGGTGGCGGCGTCGCGCAACGCCTCGTTGTTCTCAGCCAAGTTGGGCATCGTCTCGGCGGTCCACTCGTCCGCGGCGTCAATCACGCCGGCGAGGCGGTCGAGATGGGCCGACACGTCGTCGTAGATTCCGAAGTGAGTCGGGGCGAGGTGCGTAACGTTGTGCTGCTCACTCGCAGCGCGGAGGCGGGTGAGACTCTCGCGCCAGAGGTTGAGTCGGATTTCGGGGGGTGCCAACGGCAGCTCCACGTACGCTTCGCCCGGGAGTCGCACGCCGCCCACGTCGCCCGTAAAGCAAACGTCCCCGATCACGTAGCTCATGTGGTGCGCGGCGTGGCCGGGCGTGTCGAGCGCGGTGGCCTCTCGGGTTCCCAGAGGCACCGTATCCTCGTCGTGGAGCGCAACGAGTTGCTCCTCCGGCACGGGATGCATGTCGCCCCAGAGCCGGTCCATGTCGTCACCGTAGATGCGCTCGGCGCTCGCCAGGAGTTTTTTCGGATCCGCCAGATGGGACACACCGTCGCGGTGGACGTAGAGGGTGGCTCCGTGCCGGGCCAGGTGGCCTGCAGCGCCCGCGTGGTCGAGGTGGACGTGGGTGAGCAGCACCTCCGAGATGTCGGCCGGGGTGAGGCCGTGGTCGGCAAGCTGGGCCTGCAGCCTGGGAAAGGTGGAGCCGGGGCCCGTCTCGACGAGCGCTGCGCCATCGTCGTGCGGAAGCAGGTAGGCCGCGATGGTCTGGGGACGGTCCTGGAAGTGGAGGTCGAGCGTTTTAAGATGATCAAGCATGGCGGTGCGTGTAACGTTCACCGTCGAACGTGGGAAGGTTTCGGGGGACCCCTCTGTCCGTAGACGGGGACTCCTTCTCGGGGTGCTA
The DNA here is from genome assembly GCA_003023105.1 of Bacteroidetes bacterium QH_10_64_37. The sequence continues at coordinate 31,759 of PXSZ01000074.1, read as the reverse complement.
CCCCTGATCATTCCTCGGCTGGAGCAGGGCGCGCACCTCGTGGAGGAGCGAGTCGGTCCCCGCCGTCACGAGGCTGCCGCCGAACACAACGTTCTTTGCGTTCGGATCGAGCGGCTGAGCCGCGCCGCCGGCCTCTCGGACGCAGGGCACGAGCGCCGCAATGTCCCAGGGATGCATGATCGTATCGACCGCCGCGTGGGTGCGGCCCCGCGCCACGAGGGCGTGTTGCAGGCAGTCCGTCACGAAGCGGAACTTGCCGGCCCGGCGCAGGAGGGGGGTCAGGCGATAGGGCGTCTGGTCGTTTGCAGCCGTGACGTCGGAGCTGTGGAGGGCCGTCGTGGTCACGGTGGCGGCGTCGAGCGACGCGACCGGATCGACCGTCACCGCCCCCTCGTCGTCCGCCGTGCGGAACCAGCAGCCCTGTCCCCGCGCGGCATAGACCGTCTCGTCGATGGCAGGAAAGTGGATGACCCCGACGACTGGCTCTCCGTTCTCCAGCAGCGCCACGAGCGTGCCAAAGAGGGGTACCCCAATCGTAAAGCCCGCCGTGCCGTCCACCGGATCGAGCACCCAGCGGTAGCGGGCATCGTCGGGGCCGCTCTCGCCGAACTCCTCCCCGAGCACCGCGTGGTCGGGCCGCTCGTCGGCCAGTCGGTCCCGCATCACGCGCTCCGCCTCGCGGTCGGCCTCCGTCACCTCCGTGCCGTCCGGCTTGCGAGTGACGCTGACGGTGCGAAAGCGGGGCAGAATTTCGGCTTCCGCCGTGCGGGCGAGATCGAGGGCGAGATCGAGCTCTGCAGAGAGAAGAGGCATCGAGACACTGCGTGTTCGGAAGGGTACGGAGGCCGGCGCTACTCGTACTCGCTCCGGAGCTGTTTTCGCACGCGCTCCAGGAGGGCCTTCGTGGCCCGGATGCCCTCGAACTCACTCATCTCGTCGCCTTCGTACTCGATCCCGGCGTGACCGTGGTAGCCCGCGTCGAGGACGATCCCCATCATTCGCTCGTAGTCGGTTTCCACCGCGTTGCCCGCGTCGTCGAACGAATACGTCTTGGCACTCACGCCCTCGGCGTACGGCATCAATTCTCGGGTGCCCTTGTAGCGGTTGTACGTCTTGCCCTCCCGGATCGTGAAATTGCCAAAGTCGGGGAGGGTCCCGCACCGAGGATGGTCAACCGCCTCCATCACCGACGCCAACCACTGGCCGTTTGAAGAGAGGCCCCCGTGATTTTCAACGAGGACGTTGATGTCCCGCGGGGCCGCGAACTCGGTGAGTCGGCGCAGTCCATCGACGGCCCGCTCCTTTTGCTCCTCGTAGCTGCCGCTGCTTCGGGCGTTGACCCGGATGGAGTGGCAGCCAAGCCGTGCGGCCGCCTCCACCCACTTGTGATGATTCTCGATGGCCTGCCGACGTTTTTTTGAGTCGGCGGCCCCGAGGGCCCCCTCGCCATCGCACATGATAATCAGACTTCGCACGCCCGCCTCATCCGCCCGACGCTTCATTTTTTGGAGGTAAGCGGTGTCGGTGCCCTCGTCCATGAAGAATTGGTTGACGTACTCGACCGCGTCGATGCCAAACTCTTCCTTCGCCGTCGGCGCAAAGTCGAGGTTGTCCATCTCTCCTTCGAAAAGGGCCCGGTGCAGCGACCACTGGGCCAGCGAGATCCGGTAGAGGGGAGCCGTACGGGCCACGGCGCTGAGCGGTGTGCTGGCGGCACTCACTCCGGCGCCGGCCATCATGGCGGCGGAGGTCTTGAAAAATCGACGACGGTCCATTGGGAATGCTCGACGAAAGAATCAGAGAAGCGAACGAGAAGAGGAAAGCATCCTCTATCCTACAAACCCCTCGTCCGAATATCAACGCGGTGCGGCGTCCGAAAAGGGTTACGGCGCCGACTCGTTGGCCGTGATCTGGCTCAACGTCCGGCGGGCGGCCTTCTGCTCGGCCTCCTGCTTGCTGCCGGCAGTGCCCTGCTCGTAGGCCCTCTCACCGATTCGCACCTCCACCGTAAACGTCTTGTCGTGGCTCGGGCCTTCCTCCTGCACGACGCGATAGGTGGGCTGAGCCCGGCTCCGGGCCTGCATGTGTTCGAGAAGTTGACTCTTGTAGTTTTCGTCCCGGGTTGCGAGCTCCATCAGATCGAACGGCTCGAGCACCTGAGTGCGGACGAAGGCGCGGGTGGCCTCATATCCCTGGTCCTGGTACACGGCGCCGACGAGGGCCTCAAACGCGTCGGCCAGGATGCTAGGATTGTCGCGTCCCTCTCCCTGGGCCGCATTCGCGCTCATGAGAAGGTGCGTACCCAGGTTCATGCAGCGGGCGTAGGTCGCCAGGGGGCGCTCACTGACGAGACGCGCCCGGAGCCGAGTGAGGGCGCCCTCGTCCTTGTCCGGAAAGCGATCGTACAGGACCTCGCCAACGAGGAGATCGAGGAGCGCATCACCCAAGAATTCGAGGCGCTCGTTCGACCGAAGAGCGTGCTCCGGATGGATGCGAAGAAGAGAGCGGTGCGTGAGGGCGCGTCGGTAGAGGGACAGGTCGTCGACGGAGCGACCGACCAGTAGCTCCACCGTGGCTCGGGACACGCGGGCATCGGGGGGGAGGGACATCTCGCTCATGCAGAAACGAAATCGACCGATTGATTGGCGTCGTCACCCCTTTTAACGCAGCGACGGCCTGCAGGATCTATGGACTCGACGAAGACAGCGACGTGCAGATGCTGTAGGAATGGCACGTTTCAGGGGGCGGGCAGGATCATCCATTGGCGCGCAGTCGTGACAACTGTCCGTTTCTGCATTTCAATTTCAATCTCCATCTCAACCTTATGCCTATCACGACCACAAATCCCGCCACAGGCGAAGAAATCGAACAGTACGCGTTGCACTCGGCCGACGAGGTGGAACAACGACTCGACCGCGTCGCCGCCGGCTTTGCTACGAATCGGGCCCGTTCCGCGTCCGAGCGGGCCGAGCGGCTGGAGCGCGCGGCCGACCTGCTCGAAGAAAACGCCCCGTCGTACGGCGCGCTCATGACTGAAGAGATGGGCAAGCCCATTTCGCAGGCCCGGGCGGAGGCTGAAAAGTGCGCCTGGGTGTGCCGCCACTACGCCGAGCACGGCGCCGACATTCTCGCCGACGAGCCCGTCGACACCGAGGCGCGAAAAAGCTTCGTGGCCTACGAGCCGCTCGGGCCCATCCTGGCCGTGATGCCCTGGAATTTTCCGTTCTGGCAGCTCTTTCGCTTCGGCGCCCCCGCCCTGATGGCCGGGAATGCCGTGCTGCTGAAGCACGCCTCCAACGTCACGGGCTGCGCCCGGGCCATCGAGGAGTTGTTACGGGACGCCGGCTTCACGGATCACGAGCTGCAGGTGCTCCAGATCGACGAGGAGACCGTAGGGGACGTGCTCGAAGATCGGCGGGTGCAGGGCGCGACCCTGACCGGAAGCGTCGCTGCCGGAAAGGCCGTTGCCCGTCAGGCCGCGGCCCAGGTGAAGCCGACGGTGCTGGAGCTCGGCGGCTCCGATCCGTTCATCGTCTGCGCCGACGCGGAGCTTGACAAGGCCGCGTCGGTCGGCTGCACGGCGCGCATGCAAAACAACGGGCAGAGCTGCATTGCCGCCAAGCGGTTTATCGTCGAACGCCCGGTGCTCGACGACTTTACGGAGCGCCTGATTGAAGAGGTTGAGTCCCTCACCATCGGAGATCCGGCGGACTCCCACACAGACATCGGTCCGATGGCCCGAAACGACCTGCGCGACGGCGTGCATGATCAGGTCGAGCGCGCCATCGGCCAGGGAGCGACGGTCCTCACCGGGGGGCACACGATCGACCGAGCTGGATTTTTCTACGCCCCCACGGTCCTCGCCCACGTCGAGCCCGGCACGGTGGCGTTTGAGGAAGAACTCTTTGGCCCGGTGGCGTCCATCGTCGCGGCGGACGACACCGAGCATGCGGTGGCCCTGGCCAACGACAGCCGGTTCGGTCTCGGGAGCAGCATTTTCACCGAGGATGCCGAGAAGGGGGAGCGGATGGCCCGGCAGCTGGAGGTGGGCTGCGCGTTCGTCAACGAGATGACCAAGAGCGATCCGCGCCTCCCCTTCGGCGGCATCAAGGACAGCGGCTACGGCCGTGAGCTGTCCCACCACGGCATCCGGGAGTTTGTGAACACCAAGACCGTGTGGGTCGAGGAATGAAAAAGTGGGTCCGCCCCGAACGCGTATCCGTTTAGTGCAGTCGCAAAACATGCCCGTAGAGACGTTTCGCCGGAACGTCTCTCCCGCTTTACATTCCACCGTCCTCCTCCGGAATCGAGTCGGCACGGCGGTATTGACGGGTGCTTCCCTTCTTCGAAGTCACGCCTTCGACCTCCCCCTCGCCGCTCGTCTCAATGCGGTCGTCGGGCACGTCGTTGTCCTGATAAAAGTCCGCCACGGCCTCGGCGCGGTCTTCCGACAGGGATTGCGGATTTCGCTCGCCGGGGGCCGCGAAGGCTTCGATCCGAACCGACACGTTCGGGCACTTCGACAGCACGTCGGTGTTCTCCTGAAGGCTGCTCCGGGCCTCGTCGGTGAGGGTGCTGGAGTTGCGCTCGAAGTATGCTGAGTTGAGTTCACCAATCGTGGTGCACACCTCCGGCAGCACGCGCTCCACCTGGAGGGTCACCGTGCTGGCGTCCTCCCCGGCCTCGTTGGAAACCTGAAGGCGCGCGGTGTACTCGCCAGGCTCGTCGTAGGTGTGAGTCGGAGACTCGCCTGTCGCGCTCGACCCGTCGTCAAAGCTCCACTCCCGAGAGATCGGGCTGTCGCCCTGCACGTTGCTGCTGAATCGGACGGTTTCGCCCACGTCAACCGGGTTCGGGGTGGCATTGATCGACGTGATCTGGGCCGGCTGCGGCGGCGGGGAAACCTCTACCGTGAGCGACTGGCTGGCCTCGCCCACGTTGTTCGTGGCGGTAAACGTAACGGTGTACGTTCCGGGCTGGTTGTACGTGTGAGAAGCCGTCCGGCTCGAGTCGGTGCCTCCGTCTCCAAACTGCCACCGGTACGACAGCGGACGATCGGCCTCGTCCTCGTTGACCGTCGCCGTATACGTTGCCGACTCGCCGGTCTGCACGCTGGTCGGCGCGTCGAGAGCAATTACCCGAGGCGACACCGGCGTCGTGAGGCTGAACTTCAGCCCGAAGCCGAGAAGCTGGTTGACTGAGTCGAACGGACCCGTAGAGCTTCCGCTGGGATCGTCTGTCCTGGTCGTTGCGCTGGCAGGAGTATCGCCAATGTCTGCCGATCCGTCGATCGCGTCGTCCGGAAGGGTAAAGTGGAACCGGGATTCGACGTAGAAGGAAAGGGCATCACTGAGCGGAATGTCCACGCCCCCGCCCACGGACGGCCCGAATCCTGTACTCGTGGAAGGGTCGTCTCCCCCAAACGTCACGTTTGCGCCCAGATCGAGGTAGAAGGAGGTCGATTCCCCCGGCGTGCCGAAGGTGTGGCGGCCCAGCACGTGGGGCGTGTAGCGCCACGAGTCCGAGATCGTGGGCCCGGCGTAGCCGACGATGGGGTAGTTCCCGCCCTGGAAGCCGGCGGCAAGGGCCCACTTCGAGGAGCCCACTCCGAGTTTGCCGTAGAGCCCGTAGTTCACGTTGCCGGGGCTTTCAGGTTGCGCCTGTGCCGAATGTGCCGGAAGGGCGAATACAAAGAGAAGGACGAGAAGAAGTGCAGAGGCCGTTCGGGGCATGGCGTCGAGCGGGGCTTGTGAGAGGACGGAGCCGGCATCGGACCTGGGGCAAACGGGAGCCGACCCCACCGGGCCTCGCTTCTCGGCTCCATCGAAGAAGATCTGTACTTTCTACTCAGCAAGAAAAAGACTTACCCAAGCAATTTCGACTTACGGACGAGTGTACCGGTGGTGCCCGTCATTGTCAAATTCGAAACGCTCGGAGTCGGCCCTCGAAGAGAGTCGGACGGCGCCTGACTGTTCAGGCCCGGTGAGCGCCCCTTCGCTGTCGGAGGGGCGCGTTGCTGCCGGTCAGTTGCTGCCGGTAGAGATGCGATTCCGGCGACGAATCCTTTGTGGGGGGCTGCCGTTAAGGGAAGGCTATTCTCGCCATTTCGCCCACTTGAGCACCGGAGGCGACGCATGCTCGACGACGTACTTTCGCTGATTCGAGAGAACGATCGGTTCTTCATCACCACGCATCTCGGGCCGGACGGGGACGCTCTGGGCTCGCAACTCGCTCTCGGGCGGTTCTTGGAGAAGCTCGGGAAGACGGTCGCGATGGTGAACAGCGACGAACAGGACTACAACCTCGACTGGATGCCCGGGGTCGACCGGGTCGACGTCTTCGACAACTCCCTCTCGCAGCACGAGGCCCTGGCCGAGGCCGACGTGGCCTTCGTGCTCGACACCAACGACGAGGAGCGGATCGGCAAAGTCGGCTCTCTGGTGCGGGACGCCAATGCGACGACGGTGCTCATCGATCACCACCTGGAGCCGGAGCGGTGGTTCGACCTCCTGTTCGTTCGCGATTCGGCAGCGGCGACGGGGGAACTGATCTATGAGATCATCGAGGGCATCGATTCGGATCTCATTGACGAGGAGACTGCCACGGCGCTCTACACGGCGATCATGACCGACACCGGATCTTTCCGCTACAGCAACGTCACACCGGCGCTCCACCGGATCATTGCGGACATTCTGGAGCGGGGGGGCATCGAGCCCGCGCCCATCCACGAAACCATCTACGACCGGAAGTCGATGCCGGGGCTGCGCCTGCTCGGGCGCATGCTCAATCGCATCCGGCTCCGCTACAACGGCCAGCTCGGCTATTCGGTGGTCACCCAGCGGATGGTGGAGGACACCGGGGCAAGCTGGGACGACAAGCAAGGGTTCGTCAACTACGTCCTCTCGATTGAAGGGGTGAAAGCCGCACTTCTCTTTTCCGAGGTAGACGACGGCGCCAAGATCAGTTTCCGCTCGGAGGCGGATGTTCGGGTCGATGAGTGGGCGCGCTCCTTCGACGGTGGGGGGCACCGCAACGCTGCCGGGGCGTACGTCAAGCGTCCGACGTTTGAGAAGACCATCGAGGACGTCGTCGATGCGGCCCCGAACTACATCGCATTCGAGCCGCGCCACGCCCCGGACGAGGAGCTCTCCCCTGAGGACCGGTCCTACCTGAAGACCCTCCTCGACGGAGCGTCGGATTCGAACCAGTGAGGCCGATCGAATGGGCAAATTGTCCTCGCTCTGTGAAGTGCAGGGAAACACTGGAGCCACGGGGTTGATGTTGATCGCCACCGGCGATTAACGTAACAGTGGCCCATGGGGGAACTTACGATGACGGCAGGCATCCATCGTCCTTCGGGGCCCGCCACCCACCTTCGTCGATGTAACCGATTCCCTCAATGACCGCCTCCAAAACGACGGCGCGTCGGTTGATCTTGAGGTCGACCTGCTGTTGCTGCCCGTTGCGGCGGCCCCGCCGTCTGGGCACCTACCGGTATCGTCGCTACAAAACTGCCGACGGCTTCGACGGACCGTCGGCTTTTCGCCGTTCTGTGCAGGAAGCTACTTAAGGGCGCGGCCTCTTTATAATACCTTCTTATACATTCGTAAACCTAACGGCACACTCTATGCGCATACAGCGACCAACCTTTCAGCGTCCCGAACCGCCGGCTCCCAATGGATCGCCCAGCCGCGTTGCGATCACCCTGGGCGACCCGAACGGCATCGGCCCCGAGGTGGTGCTCAAGAGCCTGCACGACCCGGGTCTGATGCCCTCCATGACGCCAGTCCTCATCGGCTCGGCCCACGTGCTGCGGGTGCACGCCGACGTGCTCGGCTTCTCGGACCTCGACATCCACGTCGTGGATGAGGTGCCGGACGAGGTGCCCCACGGCGACGTGGCGGTGCTCGACGTGGCCGAGGATCCGGAGCCGCCGGTGATGTTTGGGACTGTCACCGCCGAGGGCGGACATCTCGCCATGCGGGCGGTGGAGCGGGCCGTGGAAGCGTGCCTGGCCGGCACCGTCGACGCGATGGTCACCGCGCCGATCTCAAAAGACGCCGTCCGGCAGGCCGGGTATGACGTGCCGGGCCACACCGAGTTTATCGCGCAGATGACAGACAGCCCGCGTCCTACGATGATGATGGTGGCGGGGGGGCTCCGTGTCGGACTCGTTACGAGCCACATTCCCCTGTCGAAGGTCCCCGAGGCGGTTACCGAAGACGCTATTCTCGAAAAGCTCCGCGTGATCGACAACTCCCTGCGCGAGGACTTTGCGATCGAGCAGCCCAAGATTGCCGTCTTCGGACTCAACCCGCACGCCGGAGAAGAGGGGGCATTTGGGGCGGAGGAAGAGGACGTCATTGCGCCGGCCCTGGAGACGGCCCGTCAGGAAGGGTTTCAGGTGGAGGGGCCCCTCGCGGCGGACGGGTTCTTCGGCACCCAGCTCGATGCAGACTGCGACGCCGCGCTGGCGATGTACCACGACCAGGGGCTCGTGCCCTTCAAGGCCCTCGCCTTCGACGACGGCGTCAACTACACGGCGGGCCTGCCCATCGTGCGCACCTCGCCCGATCACGGCACCGCCTACGGCATTGCCGGAAAAGGCATGGCCCTGCCGGGCAGCACGCGCAACGCGCTGGAGCTCACCGTGGCCATCGCGCGGCACCGTCGCCAAACGGCCGAGCCGGCGAGCTAAGGGCAGGCAGGGGACGATGGTGCTTTCCCCGTCCCTCAATGCCGAGCCGCACCTCAATACTGTGAGTTGACCGGGGAAGCGCTGCTGTGACGTGCGATGACTGCGGACGGCCACGCGGGATGACCTTCGGCTGCAGACCGCCGACGACCGACCGCTGCCTGTCCTGACTACTGTCGGGGTCCGCCGTCCGTGGTCCGCCGTCTCTTCTCGAAATTGGACTGGCTGCGGCCTCCGACTCACAGACTTGATCCGCTTGCCATTTCTTCCCTCACTCGTGATCGACTTCCGAAACGTCTCCGTTTCCTTTCCCCTCCCAAACGGAGAGCAGCACTCGGTCCTGGACGACGTGTCGTTTCACCTGGACCGCTCGGAGAAGGCCTATCTGGTAGGGCCCACCGGCAGCGGGAAGAGCACCATTTTGCGCCTGCTGTACATGGACCTCTTTCCCGATTCGGGGGGCGTCCAGATCGGGGACTACCAGTCCGACCACATTGAGGAGGAGGACATCCCGTACCTCCGCCGCTCCATCGGGGTCGTCTTTCAGGATTTCCAGCTCCTGCCGGACCGGAGCGCGTACGAAAACGTCGCGTTTGCGCTCTACGCCACCGGGAAGTCGACGTCTGAGATTCAGAGCCGCGTCACGAAAGCGCTCGGCCGCGTGGGGCTCAGTCACAAGCGCCGCAACTATCCCCATGAGTTGTCCGGGGGGGAGCAGCAGCGCGTCGTCATCGCGCGGGCCATCGCGAACGACCCCTGGGTGCTTCTGGCCGACGAGCCGACTGGCAATCTCGACCCGTCCGTGGCCGATGACATCCACGAGCTACTGCTCGATCTGCACCGGCAGGGCATGACGCTCTTCGTAGCGACGCACGACCATCGCCTCGTCAAGTCCTACCCGGCTCGCACGCTCGCGCTGATGAACCGGCAGGTGGTGGAAATCGCCCCGGAAACGTTGTAGCGGGGGACGACCGGCTCCGACCGATTCGGAGGCTCGGGCTGAGATCCCCTGCCTCCGTTGATCGTTTCTCTTACCCAGGTTGCGTCCTACTAACCAGAAGACGGTCATTCTGAACTTGATTCCGATTCTTTTCGGGGCAACCCGCCTGTTTAGGGGAGATTCATCCCAAAAGCGTTCGGGAAACTCGGTCGCCGCGCTCCCAGCGCTGCATCGGGAACCTGCACGCCGATGGAAATCGTGCCCGCTCGACTACTGCCGGTCCTCGACCACTGTCGGTGTGCGGAATGGCACGCACCTTGGGTTATCTACGATTTGGATAGGCTGTCCTGCTCATCGCGATCGACGAAGGAATGTGACGGTACCGGAATACCTCGAGGTTCGGTAAAACTCCTTCCGCTGTTGGTTCATGGGTGCTCCCCAACGTCTCTATCGAAGATGCGCAGCCTGTTGCAATGAATGTCGCTCGTGCATCGCTCCGTGTCAGTAGCCGGATTTTTGATGCCTTCGAGGACTGGTGGGAGAGTGTCCCGGCCCGGCGGTTCGTGGCCACGGTGCTCGTCGGCGGGTTTCTGGTCTCTCTGGGGGCGATTGAGCTCAGCCGGTTGGGATGGCTTCCCCGGTCGGTTGGGCACGTCACCACCAACCACTTTAAGGCGATCGACGTCGCCTTTACGCTCTTCTTGGTCGTCGAGCTCATCGGGCTGATCGTGGGCCTCGCTACGAGCGTGGCCGACACGGCGGGCAAACAGTTCGAGGTGTTTTCCTTGATCCTGCTCCGCCGCTCCTTCAAGGAACTCGTAAAGTTCGAGGAGGAGCCCATCCAGTGGACCTTTGAGGCGGGGCGGGAGGCAGTTCAGTTTCTTGTGGTCGACGCCACGGCCGCGCTTCTCATCTTTCTGACGCTGGGCCTCTTCTACAAGCTGCAACGCCACCAGCCGATTACCCGAACGGAAGGAGAGGCGCGCACCTTCATGGAGCAGAAGAAGCTGGTTGCGAACATGCTGTTGGCCATTCTTGCCGGGATGGGCGGGTACGCCGTCGTCCAGCTGGTGAGGGGTGGAGATCCCATTCCCTTCTTCAACGCCTTCTACACGATCCTCATCTTCAGCGACGTGCTCGTCGTCCTGATTTCGCTCCGCTACAGCGCGACGTACCACGTGGTGTTTCGAAACTCCGGGTTTGCCGCGGCCACGGTCATGATTCGTCTCGCCCTGTCCGGGCCGCGCTTTCTAGGGGCCGCCCTGGGGGTGGGTGCCGCGCTCTTCAACCTTGGAGTGGCGGTGGCCTACAGATACGTAGCGCCCGCAGCCGAAGCGTCAATTCGGCGCAACATTGAGCGGAAAGATCTCGACCAGACGCCCCCCGGAGCAAAGTCGGGCGAGGAGGAGGGCACGGGAGACATTGAGAAACCGAGCTCCTCTACTGCACTGGGCGGGTGAAGGCGACTATTCCTCGTCCGAGAAATCGCGGTGCCCAAAGTAGTGGAGGACGTATTGGATTTTGGAGGCTTTCGAGGGACCAAACCCCGGCAGCTCCTGGAGTCGCTTCTCAATCGTGTTGAGGTCCACCCCGTCGTTCCACACATTCGCGGCGTTGCCGTCGTATTCGTCGGCAACGTGTGCGGCGACCTTCTGGGTGGTCTCCGCCATCTTGTTCACGAAGCGGTGCACGGCGGGCGACTCCGCGAAGTGCTCCTGAAACTCGTTGAAGTCCATCTCGGCGATTTTTGCCATGTTGAGGTGGCCGAGGCGATCCTTAAGGCGCAGGGGACCGGTAAAGGCGGACTCGGCCCGGACCCGCTGGTCGTAAAGCAGGCCCAGGAGGGCTGCGTTCGGGTCCTCACGCAAGCGGTCGTCGTCCTCGATGTCGCCGGTGAGGGTGCCCTCTTTCTTGAACCGGTCCATCATGCGGACGAGGCCGCCGGAGAGGTCGCTGTAGTCGATGGGACTAATTTCGGTAGCCATGACGTTCGAAGTTGATTTCTCGCTGGTAGAATCTGGTGGGCCAAAGTGTAGGAAGACGCTCCGAGAATGTGTACGAGAGAATGACAAATTTCCTCCGCATCCGATTCCCAAAAGAAAAACCTCCCGCCCCGACCGTGCGGGACGAGAGGCTCAATGGTTCTGTGGGTACCGGGGCTTGCTTACCGGTACTGAATGTTTGCGCGATCCAGAATGTATGCAAAGCCCCCGTTGGTGCCGACGTACGTGAAGTTGCTCGGGTCGGAGAAGATCACGTTGTACTTCAGGTTCAGGTCCAGATCGATGCCGCGCGAGAGGGGGATGCGGAGCCCAATCCGAGGCGACAGCCCGATCT
>PXSZ01000074.1:0-19707 GCA_003023105.1 Bacteroidetes bacterium QH_10_64_37 | reverse complement strand
CCCCCCTTGTCCTTGAACTGGTGATAGCCGCCGTATGCGCCGATGAAGAGGGCGTCCGTGGCGCGGTAGTAGTACCCCACGTCGATGGCGAGGCCCGTCTTGTAGGCATCTCCGAAGTCCCCGGTTACAAACTGCGGACCGGTGTTGAAGACAATCTGGTGCTTCCAGGAGGGCGTCTGTGCCCAAGCCGGTTGCGATCCGAGTGCACAGAGAAAGAGAGCGACAAGAAGAGCAGCGCAATAGCGTTTCATGGGATGAGGCTGTGATTCAATAGAGTAAGCCGCATCTCAATCCCGGACGACGGCGCGTGTTGCGGCCCCGTCGTAACATTTTGTTGAATGGGGCCCAGTTCCTTACCCCGACAGCCACCGGGCGGCATCCTCGGCAAAATAGGTAAGAATCGCATTGGCCCCGGCGCGCCGGATGCCGGTGAGGGCCTCCATCGCACACTTCTTGCCGTCGAGCCAGCCGTTCTGCGCAGCGGCCTTGATCATGGCGTACTCGCCGCTCACGTTGTAAGCGGCCACGGGCACGTCGCTGTGCTGCTGCACGCGGTGGATGATGTCGAGGTAGGGAAGAGCGGGCTTCACCATCACCATGTCGGCTCCCTGGTCGAGGTCGAGCCTGAGCTCGCGGACGGCCTCCTTACCGTTGGCCGGGTCCATCTGGTAGGTGTCCTTGTTTTCGGGAATGTCCTTGTCGGAGATGTCCGCCTCGGAATTCGGCGCCGAATCGAGCGCGTCGCGGAAGGGGCCGTAGTAGCTCGACGAGTACTTGGCAGTGTAGGACAGGATTGCGACGTCGGTGTGGCCGGCAGCGTCGAGGGTGTCGCGGAGGGCACCCACCCGTCCGTCCATCATGTCGGAGGGGGCGATGATGTCGGCTCCGGCCTCGGCGTGGAGAACTGCCATTTCGCACATGACGTCGATCGTCGCATCGTTGAGGATTTGTCCGTCGCGCACGATGCCGTCGTGGCCGTCGGAGTTGTACGGATCGAGGGCCGTATCCGTGATCACCATCATCTCCGGCACCGCGTCCTTGAGGGCGCGCACCGCATTGGGGTAGAGGTGGTCGGGGTCGAGGGCGTGGGCCGCATCGGGGGTCTTGAGAGCATCGGGGAGGGCGGGGAAGAGGGCAACGGCGGGAATGCCGAGCTCGTGCAGACTCTCGGCGTGGTCGACGAGCCGGTCGATCGAATGGCGGTACGTGTCTGGCATCGACGAGACTTCCTCCCGGTTGTTCTCGCCGTCCATCACGAACTGCGGGGCGATCAGGTGATCCGTCGACAGCCGCGTCTCGCGGGCCATGCGGCGGATGTTCTCGGTCTTTCGCAGTCGCCTCGGTCGTATGGGAATGTCGTAGTTAGAGGGAGGAGCCATGAGCGAGACGTGTTGCGTATTTCGTATTGCGTAAAAGAAGTCGGTTTCCGTTGTCGCGCCAGACTTGGACGGTGGGACAAGGCCGAGATACGCAATACCCCGACAGCGGGTCGGGACAGGCTGCACTACGAAATCGCCCGTCGCCACTCGGTTCCCTCTGGTTTGTCCATCACCTCGATGCCGAGGGCTTCGAGCGTGTCACGGATGGCGTCGGCGCGGGCGTACTCACCGTCGGCCCGGGCGGCTTCGCGGTCTGCCAGGAGGGCGTCAATGGAGTCGGCAAGGTGATCGGTCGCCACGTCTGTCTCTGCGGCCTCACCCGTTTGCTCTTCCACTTCAAATTCCGACTCCGCGATGCCGAGCAGATCGTTCGTCCGGTCCAGCCAGTCGCGCGCACTCCGGGCCGCATCTCCGCTCAGCGCGTCGACGTTCTCGATGGCTTTTACTCCCTCCAGCGCAGCGGCGGTGGCGGCTGGCGTGTTGAGGTCGTCGCACATCGCCGCAAGGGTGCGGTCGTAGATGTCGTCGAGCTCATCGTCCAGCTCATCGGGGCCGTCAGCGCCCCCCTCCAGCGCCTCGTCCACCCGCTCCGCCGCATCCCGGTACCGCCGCACGTGGCGGGCGGCGGTATGGAGCGTGTCGAGCGTAAAGTTAAACGGCTTGCGGTACTGGCCCTGCATCAGGGCGTAGCGGAGCGCGAGCGGGTCGATGCCGCCTTGTTCCTGAATTGAGTCGGGTACGTGGTCGTCGTCGGGGTCTGGCGAAATGAGGTCGCGGACGGTGTAAAAGTTGCCTTTGGATTTCGACATCTTCTCGCCCTCGACCTGCAGGAAGCGCGTGTGCACCCAGTAGTTGATGACCCGGTGCCCGGCCAGCGCCCGGTTTTGGGCGATCTCGCACTCGTGGTGGGGAAAGATGAGGTCTTCCCCGCCGGTATGAAGGTCGAAGCGGGTGCCGAGATAGCGCATCCCCATCACCGAGCACTCGATGTGCCATCCCGGATAGCCCCAGCCCCAGGGGCTGTGCCAGTGCATCAGGTGGTCGGGATCGTGCTTCCAGAGCGCAAAGTCGCGCGGATCGTGCTTGTCCGGGTCTTGGATCGTCTCGCGCTCGGTGGCCTCCAGTTGTTGGGCTTCCGTGTTGCCGCTCAGGTGACCGTAGTCCTCGACGCTCTCGACGGAGAAATAGACGCCCTGCTCGGTGGTGTAGGCGTGGCCCGTCTCCACGAGCTCGATCACCGCGTGGAGCTGGTCGGTGACGTGCTCGGTGGCGCGGGGCCGCACCTCCGGCTCGCGCAGGTTGAGGGCGCGCCAGTCCTCCAGAAACGCCTCGGTGTAGTGCCGGGCCAGATCGTAGATGTTGGCGAAGCGCTCGCCCTCTCGCTCCAGGGCCCGCTCCATCTTGTCCTCGCCCCCGGGATCCACGAGGTCGTCCTGCGTGAGGTGCCCCACGTCCGTGATGTTGCTCACGTTGGTCACGTCCCACCCGATCGCCTCCGCAGTGCGCCGGAGGAGGTCGGCGGTCAAAAAGGAGCGAAAGTTGCCGATGTGGGCGTAGGTGTAGACGGTGGGCCCGCAACTGTAGAAGCGGAGGTGCTCCTCCTCGATCGGCTCCACCGGCTCGGTCTCGCGCGTCAGGGTATTGTAGAGGCGGAATGTGGGGGACGACATCCGGACCGCGCAGTTGCGAGAGAGGCTGGACGCGTTCGTCCGTACCTGATCTCAGGGCGATTGTGCCGCGTTCGAGTTGAGTTCACGGAGCCGGTTCGACCTCTTCCGCCGTCCGCGGTCGGTCGTCTGCCGACGGACGTTCCTCTCCAAACCACCGCGGCGGATCGTAGCCGTGCCCGCCCCACGGATGACAGCGGAGCAGTCGGTGGACGCTCAGCACGAGACCCTTCAACGCGCCGTACTCCCGGAACGCCTGGATGGCGTAGGTCGAGCAGGTGGGCTGAAACCGGCACGTGCGGCCCAGGTGCGTGGACAGAAGAAGCTGGTACGCCCGCACGAGCCCGATGAAGAAGAGGCGCGGGAGCCGAACCAGGACCGACAGCACGCGGCGCATGGGAGCGTGGGGGCGAGTGGGCGTGGGAGCGTGGGGGAAAGGGTGGACGTGTCCCGAACCACGCCCACAAATGGCCTTCCGCAGGATTTCCTTGACGCCGATGCGACTACTGTCGGGGGTGGCCGCGACAGAAGTACAACAGTTGGCAAGCCTGGGAGGTTCGGTCCAATAGAAGAGATGAACCATCGAGGAGGACGAGGCTTTGAATCGGAGCATCCGGTCTCTTCTTCAGACTCTCGTCCACGTATGCCGTCTCCCAATCCGCTTCTCGACGCCGTCACGTTCGACGCCGACGGCCTCGTCCCCGCCATCGTGCAGGACGTCGAGACCGATCAGGTGCTCATGATGGCCTACATGACCGCCGACACGCTCCGTGAAACACTGGACACGGACCGCATGGTGTACTGGAGCCGCTCGCGCCGGGAGCGCTGGGTGAAGGGCCAGACGAGCGGCCACACGCAGGCCGTCGAAGAGGTGCGGGTGGACTGCGATGGGGACGCGCTCCTGTTCAAGGTGCGGCAGGAGGGGGGCGCCTGTCACACCGGCTACCGGTCCTGCTTCTTCCGCCGGGCGGACAACGAGACCCTCGTCGCGGACGGGGAAAAAGTGTTCGATCCGGACGAGGTGTACGGCGAGTCATAGGTAATCCAAGTTCCGGGGTTAATCATTTTGCCCCAATGCTACTGTCGGGGACGGCCGACCGCGGACAGTCACACGGGATGACCTTCGGCCCCGGACCGCCGAAGAGTGCCGTTATCCCGCGGTCTTCCGTCTGCCGTCCTACCGAAAAAAGCACGTAGGTCGCAACTTGGGTTAGGTACCAGGGCCTCGCTCACTGTTCTTCCTCTTGCAGGTGATCGGGGACCTCCTCCGGAATGATCCAGCGGTAAATGGTGTCGCCGTCCATTTCCGCCGTTTCCTCCGGTGCCCACTCGCCCATGTCGAAGTCGTGGGACACCACCGGCGTGCCGGGTTCCAGCTCCTGAAACAGCTTTGGTCGGAGCTTCTTATTGACGGAGGGCAGCAGATACAGCGTCACCGCCGTCGCGTCGCTGATGTCGGTCTCGAAGAGGTCCGTCCGTCGAAACTCGACCAGGTTGCTCACCCCGGCCTCGCGGGCATTCTTTCGAGCTTTCTCGACCAGGTCGGGATCGATCTCAATGCCCACGCCTCGGGCGCCGTACTTTTTGGCGGCCTGGATCACGATGCGCCCGTCCCCGCTTCCAAGGTCGTAGACAACGTCGTTGCTGTCGATGTTGGCCACCTCCAGCATTCGGTTCACGACCGGGTTCGGGGTCGGGACGTACGGCACGTCCGACTCCTGTGCCTCGGAGGGCACCGTCAGGCCGGGCACCGAGGTCGAAGAGATGTCGCTCGTGTCCGTCTGTTGAGCGTGTCCGGGCAGCGGGCCCACACCGACCAGGATCAGGCTGAGCAAGAGTACGACGTGCAAAATGGTCTTGTGAGGATTCATGGGAAAAGGGGCTTGAAGAGAGTAAGCGAAGGGAAATGAAGAGCTGGAGGCACACGGTTTTCTTCGGGCACCTCTCCAGAAAGAGATCCGAGTGCGGCTGTTAGGTCGAAGTGCAGCCCTTATACAGCGTCCAGCGTGGTTCGCATGGGGTACGGGTCACGCTCGGGTGCGTTCGCTTGGCGTTCTTCAGGCAGCGCATTCCGCCTCAGCCGGCTTTCGATGGGGACACTGAAATAGTCCGGGACGGTGCCTATCTTTCCGTCCGTGGTTCTATTCGCCCACCCAGAGCCTCGTTCATGTTTGACGACCAGCGCAAAACGCTCGTTCTCCTGGGCAAGGCCCTCGGGGCCGTCCTGCTCTGTGAGGCCGTCGGGCTTCTGGCCGGATGGGCCACTCAGACCTCCGTAGCCACCTGGTACCCCACGCTGACCAAGCCGAGCTTCACCCCGCCAAACTGGGTATTCGCGCCGGTCTGGACCCTGCTGTACGCCCTGATGGGCCTGTCTGCTTTCCTGGTCTGGCGCTGCGGTCTCCACCGCGTGCGGGTGCAGAGCGCACTTACGGCCTTCGGCGTGCAGCTCGTGCTCAACGCGGGGTGGTCGTTCGCCTTCTTCGGGGCGCGGTCGCCCGCCCTCGGCCTCGTCGTCATCCTTTTCCTGTGGGGCACGTTGGCCTGGACGCTGGATCGGTTCTTCCGCATTCGGTCGGCCGCCGGGTGGTTGCTCGCGCCGTACCTGGCGTGGGTTACCTACGCCCTCGCGCTAAACGTCGCCATCTGGGCATTGAACTGAGTGATTTTCTTGATCCAACCTCCCTGTACTCCCATGTCCCCGTCGTTGCGTTGGTGCTCGCTTGCTCTGCTGATTCTCGTCGGAACCCTGCTGGTGGGGTGCACGAGCCCCTCCGCGGCTCCGGATTCGGGAAAGGAGTACGCTGCCGTTACGGACTCGTCGTACCTGACGGCTGATCTGTGGAACGATGGGCAGGCCGAGGTGGCCTTCTACCGCGTAGAGCGCACCCGCGACCAGTACGGGCGAGCCAACGAGCAGCGGTTCACGGTGGGGACGTACCTGGTGAAGCACCGGTTCAGCCCCGCCAAGATGACGAAGATAACGGACGGATCGGGCGTCTCGTCGTTCAAATACGCCTTCTTCTACGAGCTTGAGAGCGGCTCCTATCAGTACAAGCGCAACTGGGTCGTCAATGCGCGGCAGAAGGACCTGCGGCCCTTCAAGCAGTCGTTCACGAGCTTCGATTGGTGCTCGAACCTGTACCGCGAGCTTGACTTTCCGCCGGACGGCCCCCTCGAGGTGCGCAAGCGCAGCGACGACTACGGCAACCGCCGCACGTCCTTTTCCCCGCAGCCCAATTCGTATCCTCCCGCCCAAATTCCCCTGCTGATTCGAGGGCTCGACTTCAGCGAAACAGATACGCTCTCCTTTTCCGTCGCCGTAGCGGACAGCGGCGCGCACGTGCTGGCCCGGGCGGTACGGGCGGGGACCGAGACGGTGGGGACGGAAGCGGGATCGCACGAGACCGAGCGCATCGCCGTAACCTACGAGGCCGCCGTGCCCTCCCTCATCGGCGAAGAGAGCGCCGCGACCGAGACGTACTGGCGAGGGACGGGTCCGGAGCGGCTCCTCGTCCGGATGCGTGCCGAGAGCGGGCGCTATCGCATGTCGCTGGTGGAGCACCTCCGCACGCCGTACTGGGAGGAGAACCTCTGGCCCAGGCTGGCCCGCGTGAAGGAGCGGCCCTGATGCATCACGGGCAAGAGCTTACGCTGCGGTCATTTCTTCAATCCTCTCTCGCTGCTCGGACAGATCGCGGTCGTGTTCGGCCATTGCATCGCTGTGAGCAGCCTCATTGCCAGAGCTTCGGGTCGAAAGCTCGTCCAACCGGTGTTCGCGACCATACACGATTAGGCGATCCTCCTCACGGAGACGAAAGTCGGGCGGCGGCGCTCCGATATAATCCTCACCGGCTCGTTTGACGCCAAGCACGAGCACCCCCTCTGCTGTGAGATTGAGTTCGTTCAGTTCCTGATCCGCCAACCAGGTGTCCGACCCCACTTCGATTTCGACGACCCGGTAGTCGTCCCGTAGACCGAGGAGCTCGGCGTAGTCCTGAAGGTCCAGTTGGGTATAGCGTGCGAGCCCCCCCTCGATCAGCGGGGTCAGTACTCGATTCAGCACCTCGCTTTGGGCCAGTCCAACGAGCACAACCACACCGAGCACGAGCGCCAGTAAGCGCTGAGAAGTTGCTTCCCCCGCCCCGATGAAAGAGAGCAACAGCGTAGCAATCGAGGTGACCACCCCGGCGGACCCGAGGCGTATGAGCAATGCCACGATCCGGCGGCGCGCTGGCGTTTTGACGGTGGTTTCTGCCTCGTCAGTCGTAAACCCCGCCCCGGAGAATGCAGACAGGGCCTGAAACTTCGATATCTCCTCTGAAAGTCCCGTCATCGTGAAGGCCACTGCTCCGATGCGAATTACGAGCATGGAGAGGGCCACCACGAGGAGAAGGGAGACGACGGCAGCCATAGCTTCCTCGATCGTCTGGGAAATACCGGAAGTTCACTGCGTTACGCACTTGCACGGCGGGAAAATGTTCTTCATTTGCGGCGTGTCCTGAACCATTCCGAGAGATCGGAGGAGACATGATCAGCGGAACCGTGGGTGCACGAGTCCCCGTTCACATACCCCTCTTCTGCCGATCAACTCCCATAGGCGAATGAAACGATCCCTCAAAATCGGGTCCGTGTACGGGATCGGAATCTTCCTGCACTGGACCTTCCTGCTGCTCGTCGCCGCCATCTTCGCGTATTATTATGTGCAGAGCCAGAGCCTCGGCGCCGCCATTTCAGGGATGGGGCTTATTCTGGCCATCTTCCTCTGCGTCATTTTGCACGAGCTGGGGCACGCGCTGACGGCGCGGCGCTTCGGGGTCCCCACCCGGAGCATTACGCTCTATCCCATTGGCGGGCTCGCGCGGCTGGAGCGCATTCCGTCGGAGCCGATGAAAGAATTCTGGATTGCCATCGGCGGGCCGGCAGTCAATATTGTGATCACCGCAGTGCTCGCCCTCCTGCTCCTCGGTACGGGCGGCACCTTTGCCCCCGGCGCCCTCCAGTCGCCCGGGCAGCACCTGATCGCGTCTCTCATGTGGATCAACGCCGTGCTGGCCGGCTTCAACCTGCTTCCGGCGTTTCCCATGGACGGGGGGCGCGTCCTTCGGGCCCTCCTCGGACTGCGTCAGGATTACGCGCAGGCCACCCAGACGGCGGCCAATGTGGGACAGGCCATGGCCATCCTGTTCGGCCTGGTCGGGATCATATGGTTCAATCCCATCCTTCTGTTCATCGCCCTCTTCGTCTACGTGGGCGCGCAGCAGGAGTCGCAGCAGGCCATGTACCGGTCCTTCACCGAGGGGACGCCCGTGCGGCAGGCCATGGTGACCCGGTTTGTGACCCTCGCCGTCGACGATACGCTCAACGATGCGGCCGATGAGCTTCTGGCCGGGACGGATCATGATTTTCCCGTTGTGGAGGACGGGCGGATCGTGGGCATTCTTCGCCGCAAGCAGCTCATTCAGTCGCTCTCCGACCGTGACCGTGACACGCCTGTGGCCGAGGTGGCGGATCGGGACTTCTTTACCACTGAGCCCGGTGCTCCGCTCGATGAGGTCTTTCAGCAGATGAGTGTGGAAAGCCGATCGACCGTGCCGGTGGTCGACGACAATCGGCTCGTCGGGCTGCTGACGCTCGAAAATGTCGGGGAGCTCATCATGGTGTCGAGCGCCCTGGAGACGCGGGCCCGCACCGGGCGACCGGACCGTCTTTCGGACACGCCGGTGCCCGAACGGTCGGGTGGAGCCGCGTCCCCTGGGTCCACGGCCCTCCCGTGAAGACGTTTGAGGAATTGAGGAGGACCCGGCGCTCGTCACGCATTTCTATCGCTGTTCTTCTACGTTGAAGAGGCGCTCATGGACGGGACGCTCGGACCGGCGCTCGGCTCGCACTCTTCTACTCAACGCTCTTCAAGTATGGACCGCCGAACGAAAATCGTCTGCACCCTCGGGCCGGCCACGACGGACCCGGAGACCATTCGTCGCCTCGTGGCGGCGGGGATGGACGTGGCGCGCATGAACTTTTCGCACGGCAGCCACGAGGAGCACGCCGAGCGAATCGAGCAAGTTCGGGAGGCCGCGCAGGCGGAGGGGACGGCCGTCACAATTCTGCAAGACCTGCAGGGGCCAAAGATTCGGGTTGGGGAGGTCCGAAATGGCTCCGTCGTGCTACGCGAGGGGGAGGAGGTGGTGGTGACGACCGAGGCCCCGGAGGAGACGACGGGGGATCGCATCTTTATCGATTACGACTCGCTGGTGCAGGATGCCGGGGAGGGCGAACGGATTTTAATCGATGACGGGCTGCTTGAGCTGGAGGTGACGGGGAAACGCAACTCGGAACTGCGGGCGACCGTCGTGGAGGGCGGGCCGCTCCGGTCCCGGAAGGGGGTGAATTTGCCCGATCTCCGGACCTCGACGCCCCCGATGACCGAGAAGGACCTGAAAGACCTGGAGCTCGGGCTCGAATTGGGCGTGGACGTGGTGGCGCTCTCCTTTGTGCAGGAGCGGTCCGACATCGAGGCCCTGGTCCACCGCATCAACGAGGCGGGCAAGAATACCAGTGTGATTGCCAAAATCGAGAAGCCGCAGGCTGTCCGCAACATCGACGACATTCTGGACGTGGCGGACGGCATTATGGTGGCCCGGGGCGACCTCGGGATCGAGATGCCGATGGAGGAGGTGCCGGGCACGCAAAAGCGCCTCATCCGGAAGGGCAT
The DNA here is from genome assembly GCA_003023105.1 of Bacteroidetes bacterium QH_10_64_37. The sequence continues at coordinate 9,946 of PXSZ01000074.1, read as the reverse complement.
GGCGGCGGCCAAGCCAGTCATTACCGCCACGCAGATGCTGGAGAGCATGGTGGAGGATCCCCGGCCCACCCGGGCCGAGGCGAGCGACGTGGCCAACGCGGTGCTCGACGGCAGCGACGCGGTGATGTTGTCCGCCGAGACGGCCGTGGGCAATCACCCCGTCCGGGTGGTAGAGGCCATGAACCAGATCATCCGGCAGGCCGAAGACTACTGGTCCGAGCAGCGCCGCTCTCTGACCATGGTCCCCGACCAGCTTGAGCGGGAAGGGAGCGTGACCGACAGCGTGAGCTTTACGGCCTGCCGCCTCGCCGAACAGGTGGGGGCGGAGGCGCTCTGTTGCCTGACGAACTCGGGGACCACCGCGCGAGCGATCGCCCGGCACCGCCCCAGCATGCCCATCTACGCGTTTACCGACAATCAGCGCGTCGTCGCGCAACTGGGAAGCCTCTGGGGGACGAAGGCCTTCTACATCCCCTTCCAGCAGGACACCGATCAGGGCATTGCTCGGGTCCACAGCGTGCTTCACGAACACGACCTTGTAGAGGCGGGCGGCCAGGTGGTCATTACCGTAGGGATGCCGCTGCCCGCGCGAGGCCGGACGAACACCGTCCACGTCAGCTCTGTGAAGTGAGGGGGAGCAGCTTGGCACTGGCGGAAGGGATCCCTCCGGGAGGGGTTGTCATTGTATGTCCCAGCACGCCCTCCTCGCTTTGCCCGACGCGGTTGACGGGTCATCATGGGTCGTTTTCTTCGTCGTCGATTCCCGCCTTCGATCCGCTCCCTCTGGACCGTTGGAATCCTCCTGGGGCTGGGAGCACTGGCAGTGGGCTGCAGTCGAGGCACCCTTGTCGGTCGCCAGTACGACGACTTTACGGCCTACTACAACACCTTCCACAATGCGAAACAGGCCTTCGAGAAGGGGCTCACGTCGGTGACCGAGTCCGAGTCGGACATCGATCGGGCCCGGTACATTTCTGTGTTTCCGGATCCCCAGGCCGGGTCGGGCGGCTCGGCCTTCGAAAAAGCAATCCGGAAGAGTGCGGACCTGCTCCGGAATCATCCGAACTCGAAGTGGGTGGACGACGCACTGCTCCTGATCGGTCGGTCTCGGTACTACCAGCAGAACTACGCTGGGGCCGCCCAGAAATTCCGTGAGGTGATTGCGCTTGAAGGTGAGCGAGAGGGGGAGGCCCGATTTCGGCTGGCCCGGACGCTCGTGGCGGCCGATCAGTACTCGGAGGCCGCTGAGGCTCTGCGCACAGGGCTGGAGCAGGAGGACGACTTCGGCACCTGGACGGCTCGGATGCGGGTGGTCCGGGGCGAGCTCTTCGTTCGGCAGGAGACGTGGGCGGATGCGGAAACGGCTCTCTCGCGCGGGCTGGAGGGATCGCTTCCTGAGGAGGCAGGAGCGCGCGCTGCGTTTCTGCTGGGGCAGGTGCGCGAAACGCTCGACGACCTGGACGGGGCGCGGGCAGCCTACCGGCAGGTTCTGAAGTACGACCCGACGTATCAGCTGGCGTTTGCGGCCCGGCTGGGGGCCATCGAGATGCAGGGACGGAAGGGGGAGGCGGAAAAGGCACTCGACCGCCTGGAGTCGTTGGAGCGCGGGGACAACACCCCCGAGATGCGGGGGCGAATTGCGCGTGTTCGAGCGCACCTGTATCGGGCACAAGACCGGCCGGATCGGGCGAAGCGGACTCTCACCACTGTGCTTCGCGCGGAAAACACTCCCCGGGGGGCGGTGCAGGGCCGCATTCACTACGACCTGGCGACGCTCTACCGCGAGACGTACGAGAACTTTACGCAGGCGGCGGCCCACTTCGACACCGCCGCGACGGCTCTTTCCTCCGGATCGGACCGGGGCGGCTCGCGCACGGATCAGGGCGTCCAAATGCTTCCCCGAGCGCCTACCGATGCCGCCGACCAGGCGGAGCGCTACCAGGGCCTCGCCGATCGCTCGCAGGCCGTGGCCCGAATGGATTCGCTGTTGCGCCTTGGCCGAATGCCGTCGTCTAAGTTTCAGGAGGCCGTTGAACGAATTCGCAAACGCCGTCTGAAACAGCAAAAGCGGGAGGCCCAGGCGCGGCGTCGTCGTCAGCGACGGTTTCGGGGAGGAGCGCGGGAGGAACCGAGGCGCGGCCAATCGTCACAGCCCCGGCAGAACGCCGTCCAGACGCGCGGGTCCGACGCGGGCTTTCTCTTTCATCGGGATCCGGCCCTGGTGCAGCAGGGGCGCCGTCAGTTTGAGCAGACGTGGGGGGATCGTCCCCGGGTGGACAACTGGCGCCGGGTGAACGCCATTCAAGGCAGCAGCGGGCCGTCGACGGCCGCCGAGGAGGAAGCAGGCGGAGAGGCGCAACAGGCAGGCGGGCGCGGGCCCTCGGGACCCGTCGTCGATCTTTCAGCGGTGCCGCGCGACTCCGCGAGCCGGGCCGAGATGGAGAAGAATCGGGCGGTCGCGCGGTACAGACTGGCCAATGCGCTTTTCCGGGATGCCGCCCGCCCCGACTCGGCCGAAACGTGGTTCCTGCTGATCCTGGAGCAAGACCGCGAGCACCCGGTGACCAAAAAAGCCCTCTACGGATTGGCCCAGGCCCAACGGGCCCAGGGCGATACGACCGGGGCCCGGAAGGCGTATCGCCAGATCGTCAAGGAATATCCCGGCACGCCCTACGCGAAGCGCGCCCGGCAGCAGCTTGGACGAGAACGCGCGACGCCCACGTCGAATCTCACGACCGGCCAAGCGGACTCCGCGTACGCGCAGGCCTACGAAACGTGGCAGAAGGGCAACCTCGACGCAGCCCTCGAAAAGTTCTTGGCCGTTGCAAAAACCCACCCCGAAACGTCCACGGCCCCCCGCGCCCTTCTCGCCGCCGGGGTGGTGTACCACCGATCTGCGCGGCAGGACACCAGCCGTCGCCCCGGGACCCGGTTCGAGCGTTACGTAGATTCGCTTGCGCAGTCCCACGCCGGCCCGCCGACCGGGCCGGATGCGGGTGCCGACACGACGGGGGCCGCGCAGGAGGCAACACCGTCCCCGGAGCGCCCTCCGACAGACACGGCAGACGTTCCGGATAGGCCTCAACGAAGGGCCGACACGACTGCTGGCCCGGCTCCCCCAAAGCGAATGACGCCGCAATCCGAGCCCCCCTCCGATACGATGGCGGCCGATTCCACCGGCGCGAGTCGGCCGGTTCCCGATACGTCGTCGGGCGAGGGAACGGGCCCGCAAGCCCTGCGTCGTCGCGTGGACTCGACGGACGTTGATCGGCAAGACCGTGCCCCTCGGCGCTCCGACAGTACGACAATGAGGTCCCCGGTTGCTCTCCGTGACACCACAGTCCACCCCCGGCAAGAGACAGACTCGGTGCGTTCGAAGACTGGGCAGAGAGCACACCCCGATTCGCTACAGGCACGCTCCGACTCGCTGCGAGCACGTCCCAACTCGGCTCAGGCCCATCCCGACTCCGTTCAGGCGGGTCCCGAGCAAAAGCGGTCGACGAGTCCCCTGGAGATCCTTTTGACCTACCTCACCGAGCAGTATTCAGGGACGCCCGCGGCCAAACGAGCGCAGGCGCTTCTTGCCCATCTGAAGAAGGACCGGGCGGCTGCGGATTCGAGCGCCCGCGACTCGGCCCGATCCGATTCTGTCAGATCGAAGACCCCTTCCCCGACGGGACCGCCTTCGGATTCCACCGTGGCTGCCGCCCCCTCGGATACCACCCCTGCCCCCAGAGGGGAGTCTCGTTCGACCCCGCCTTCAGACTCCACTGCACGCCCGCGCCGCCGTCCTTCCGACACCACCCGCTCCGCCGAAGGCACGCCGAGGCCAGTGCGCCGCCGAGACTCAACCGCCATCCCCACTCCGGATTCCACGGGGTCTTTGCCCTCTTCTGATTCCAGCGGCACGAGATGACGTAGCCCGGCGAGCCGTCGGGTGGGAAAGGGGGCGTGGGGGATAAGAGCGTGGGAGAAGGAAGGTTTAGGATGGAAGTATGTAGGTGTGGAAGTGCTTGCGACGGAGGTGTCCCCTGCAAACATACCTACAAACGTACATACTTCCACACCTATTCGCAGATTGCCTTCGGTTCAATAAACGATCTCTTCGCCATGCCGCAGTCCGAGCTCACATCGTCGAAGCCCGGGACAAACCCGTCCCGAGACCCCTCCGGCCCGGAGCAACTCCGGTCTATTCTTCGCTCCCGGTATGTGCCGTGGATTGGGGGGGCGATCGTCGTCGCCCTCCTCGTCCACTTTGGACTCAAGTGGCAGAACGCAAGCACCCCGGCTGCCGTCGCGTATAGCACCTTTCTGGAGTACGTGGAGTCCGGCTACGTCGAGCGCGTTCAGATCGTCAACGGCTCGCGGATTGAAGGCAGATACACCGCCGACGCGGTGCAGGAAGGAGCGGTCGAGGCGCCCCCGGCCAACGACAGCGTCTTCGGCACCGCATCCGGAAACGCGCGACGGGCATTCGTCACCACCAAGCCCGGTTCCCACGAGCTGATCGCCTTTCTCCGGCAACACAACGAGACCGCTGCGGAGGCCGGCGCGCCCACGGTCGCGTTCACGGCGACGCAGGAGGAAGACTGGATGGAGACGCTGCTCCTGTGGGGGCTCCCCTTGGGTCTGATTGTCGGAATCTGGGTCTTCTTCATGCGGCGGTTGACCGCCGGGGCGCAGCGGACGGACCTCAGCGACAATACGGCAACGCTGTTCGAAGATGCCGCCTCGGAGCGCGTGAGGTTCGACGACGTGGCGGGCCTGCAGGAAGCAAAGGCGGATGTGGCGGAGGTCGTTGAGTTTTTGAAGCAGCCGGGGACGTTTACGCGGCTCGGCGGCGCGCTGCCGACCGGCGTTCTGCTGGTGGGACCGCCCGGCACGGGCAAGACGCTCATGGCGAAGGCCGTGGCCGGGGAGGCGGGCGTGCCCTTCTTCTCGATCTCCGGATCGGACTTCATGGAAATGTTTGTGGGCGTCGGCGCGAGCCGGGTGCGCGACCTCTTCGAGAGCGCCAAGGAGAAGGCCCCATGCATCATCTTCATCGACGAAATGGACGCGATTGGGCGCACGCGGGGACGCGGGCAGGCAGGCAGCGGCACCGGCGAGCGCGACAACACCCTCAACCAACTGCTCGTGGAGATGGACGGGTTCGACTCCGACGAGGGGGTCGTCATCATGGGAGCCACCAACCGCCCCGACGTGCTCGACTCGGCGCTGCTTCGCCCCGGCCGGTTCGATCGCCAGATCGCCATCCACAAGCCCGATCGCCTCGACCGGGCAGAAATCTTTCGCGTCCACGTGCAGGACCTCCTTCTGGACGAGACGGTGAACCTCGACGTGCTGGCCCGCCAGACGCCCGGCTTTGCCGGGGCCGAGATTGCGAACGTCTGCAACGAGGCGGCCCTCCTCGCCGCCCGGACCGGAAAGTCGGCGATTCAGATGGAGGACTTTGAGCAGGCCCTCGACCGGGTCATCGCGGGGCTGGAAAAAAGCAACAAACTCATCTCGCCCGAGGAGCGGGAAGTCATTGCCCACCACGAGTCGGGCCACGCCATCGTCGGATGGTTTCTCGAACACACCGATCCGGTGGTGAAGGTGTCGATCGTGCCCCGGGGCGTCTCGGCGCTCGGTCATGCGCAGCACCTGCCCGAGGAGCGTGACCTCTACTCGAAGGAGGCCCTCATGGATCGAATGACGATGACCCTCGGCGGCCGGGTGGCCGAAGAGGTCGTGTTTGAACGCGTCACCACCGGGGCGCAGGACGACCTCGAACGGGTCACCGAGATGGCCTACGCCATGGTGGTGGACTACGGCATGAGCGACCGCATCGGATCCCTCAGCTACAACCGGTCCGGACGGAGGGACGACCCGCCCCTGCTCGGCAAGCCCTACTCGGACGCCACAGCCGAGGCCATCGACGAGGAAGTGAGGGCGATCGTGGACGAGGCCCGCTCCCGGGCGACGGAGCTGCTGCGGGAGAAGCGGTCCCTGCTCGACGACATGGCGCAGGCGCTTCTGAAGGAAGAGGTCCTCGATTCGGACGCCCTCGTGGAGCTGTTGGGCGAGCGGCCGCATGAACCTTCCGTGCGGGCGAACGGACGGGACGACGGAAGAGGGAAGAGGGAAGGGGGAAGTGGAAAGGGGAAATGGGAGACGCGGGGGCGCTGAAGGGAGCAATGGCGGCGAGGGAGCGCAGGCAGGGGGCGCCGCCGAATCCGGCCAGATATGCGAAGGAGTAGAAAGAGGAGATGGAAGTTCCTCTGAATCTGACGCAATGGACAGCTCGTCGGAAACTCCGGAGAAGACGGTCCCGTAGGCTCCTTCCTGAAATGATAAACGACTGCCGAGACAAAAGCTCCGTCCGGCACAGGCGAGCCCAGCTCGCCCTTTTCTTTGCTCTGTGAGACCAAAAGGCACCGATCAATCGATACAGAGTTGTGTATCGAAAGGGATCGTTCTCGACCGGTCGTCACAGCGGTCTGAGCCGGGGAAATTCTTTTCATTCCTTCTTTGCCCCGATTTTGGGACCCTAGTTCGAGGGCAGGCAGTAAATATCGATTGTGTGCACGAAGGATTGCCCCCGTGCGGTTTCCTTCGCTCGATGTCCATGTCCGACACGATCAGTCAAACGACCGACACCGACGTGCCGACGACACAGCAGTTGATTCGAAAAGGACGAGAGTCCGAGCAGGAAAAAAGCGATGCCCCAGCGCTGGAGGGTAGTCCTCAGCGTCGCGGCGTGTGCACGCGGGTGTACACCACGACGCCGAAGAAGCCGAACTCGGCGCTTCGGAAGGTGGCCCGCGTTCGGCTCACGAACGGCAACGAGGTGACCGCTTACATTCCGGGGGAGGGACACAACCTGCAGGAGCACTCCATTGTGCTCGTTCGGGGCGGGCGAGTGAAGGACCTGCCGGGCGTGAAGTATCACATCGTTCGCGGGGCGCTCGACACGGCCGGCGTTGAGGATCGTCGCCAGGGCCGCTCGAAGTACGGCACGAAGAAGCCCCGCGAGTAGAGGGAAACGTTCAAGAAACCGTAGAGGTGCCTCGGCGAGACGCCTCTACAGGGCCGATTGGATTCCTATTGACCAGAGCACGGTTCCATTATGCCACGAGACGACGTGCCCGAGCAGCGCACCACACAGCCGGATCCCATTTACCGGGACGACATGGTTTCCCGGTTCGTGAACGCCATCATGCGGGACGGGAAGAAAAGCCTGGCGCGACGCATCGTGTACGACACCCTCGACGTCATTGAAGAGCGAACGGGCGAGGACGGCCTGGAAACCTTCAAGAAAGCCGTGAACAACGCGGCCCCGCTCGTCGAGGTTCGGAGTCGTCGCGTGGGGGGGGCAACCTACCAGGTGCCCACGGAGGTTCGTCCGGAGCGGCGCATCACGCTCGCGTTCCGGTGGATCATCCAGTACGCCCGGGCCGGCAATGAAAATAGTATGGTCAACCGCCTCGCAAGCGAGTTGGTCAATGCAGCTCAGGGCGAGGGCGGTGCCGTGAAGAAGAAAGACGACACCCATCGCATGGCCGAGTCCAACAAGGCGTTCGCTCACTTCCAGTTTTAGCCCGGCCGGTTGGGCACCTGGAGGGATCGGGACCCGTCCCGATCCGCGATGAGCGTTTGAGCACTAATTTGAGCACGTACCTATGGCCACGAAGAAAAACGAGAGCTTTCCGCTGGAGCGGACCCGGAATATCGGCATCATGGCGCACATCGATGCCGGCAAGACCACCCTCACGGAGCGGATCCTGTTTTACACCGGTCGTCTGCACCGAATGGGGGAGGTGCACGAAGGGGCCGCGACCATGGACTTTATGGAGCAGGAGAAGGAGCGGGGGATCACCATTACCTCGGCCGCCACGACCTGCTATTGGGACGACCACCGGGTCAACATCATCGACACGCCCGGTCACGTCGACTTTACGGTCGAGGTAGAGCGCTCCCTCCGCGTGCTCGACGGCGCCATTGCCCTCTTCTGCGCGGTTGGCGGCGTGGAGCCGCAGTCCGAAACCGTCTGGCGCCAGGCGGAGAAGTACGACGTGCCGCGGATCGGCTTCGTGAACAAGATGGACCGCACCGGGGCCGACTTCGAGAACGTCCTGGAGATGATGAGGGACCGCCTCAACGCCAACCCGATTCCGGTGCAGTACCCCATTGGGGCCGGCGACATGTTTCGGGGCGTCATCGACCTGATTCGGGGCAAGGCCATCATCTACGACGAGGAGTCCCAGGGCCTAAAATGGGACGAGATCGAGATTCCGGAGGACCTGAAGTCGAAGGCAAAGCACTGGCGCATCAACCTGCTGGAGAGCGTCGCCGAGTACGACGACGAGCTCCTGATGAAGTACTTGGAGGAGGAAGAAATCGAGCCGGCGGAGGTGGAGGCCGTCATCCGAAAGGCCGCGCTCAACCGGGACATCACCCCGATGTTCTGCGGCTCCGCACTGAAGAACAAGGGCGTGCAGCGCGTGCTCGACGGCGTCACAAAGTACCTGCCGAGCCCGAACGATGTCCCGCCCATTCGCGGGCATCATCCGAATGACGAGGACGAGGAGATTGTCCGTCACCCGAGGGAAGACGAGCCGTTCGGCGCGGTGGCGTTTAAGATTACCACCGATCCGTACGTCGGAAAGCTGACGTTCGTCCGCGTCTACAGCGGCACCCTTGAGTCCGGCTCCCGCGTCTACAGCCCCACACGCGACGAGACCGAGCGCATTGGGCGCATGATGTTTATGCACGCCAACAGCCGAGAAGACGTGGACATGATCCGCGCCGGCGACATCGCTGCGGTGGTGGGGCCGAAGAACCTCAAGACGGGCGACACGATCTGCGATCCGGACCACCCGGTCGTCCTTGAATCGATGGACTTCCCGGAGCCGGTCATCCGAATTGCGATCGAGCCGAAAACGAAGGCCGACCGGGACAAGCTGACCAACGGCCTCACGAAGCTGTCCGAGGAGGACCCGACGTTCGATGTTCACACCGACGAAGAAACCGGCCAGACCATCATTGCCGGGATGGGGGAGTTGCACCTCGAAATCATCGTCGACCGGCTCAAGCGCGAATTCAAAGTGGAGGCCAACGTGGGGCGGCCACAGGTCGCCTACCGCGAGGCCATCACGAAGATGGTCGACGAGCACTACGTGTTGAAGAAGCAGACCGGCGGCCGCGGCCAGTTCGCCGAGGTCTACATGGAGGTCGGTCCGAACGAAGAGGGCACCGACCTTGAGTTTCAGAACGACATCAAGGGTGGCGTCATCCCGACCGAGTTCATTCCGTCCGTTAAGCGCGGCATCCAAAGTGCGATGGAGGACGGGCCGCTGGCGGGCTACCCGCTCGAAGGGGTGTCGGTCCGTCTCTACGACGGCGATCATCACGAGGTCGACTCCGACCAGAACGCCTTTGAGATTGCCGGTCGCCTCGGCTTCCGCGAGGCCGCCCGCCGCGCCAGCCCGGTGCTCATGGAGCCCGTGATGGAGGTGGAGGTCGTGACGCCCGACGAGTACATGGGCGACATCATCGGCGACCTCAATGGCCGTCGCGGTCGCATCGGCCAGATGGGCCAGCGAAACGACGCCCAGGTCATCACTGCCGAGGTGCCTCTCTCCGAGATGTTCGGCTATTCCACGGACCTTCGCTCGCTGTCGCAGGGCCGGGCCATCTACACGATGCAGTTCGGCAGCTACGAGCCCGTGCCCGAAGAAATCGCGGCCGAGATTATGGACGAAGAGGTCGTGGGCGCAGCCGCGTAGCCGTTCAGGGCATCCCCCAGTTGGTGCCGTTCTTTTCTTTCGCATTCGAATCCACACCCACTTACCGACCACACAGATCACCATGGCCAAGGAAGAGTTTCAGCGGGAGAAGCCGCACGTAAACGTAGGGACGATCGGGCACGTTGACCACGGGAAGACGACCTTGACGGCTGCGA
>PXSZ01000073.1 GCA_003023105.1 Bacteroidetes bacterium QH_10_64_37 | reverse complement strand
GCCCGGTACCAAACCGAGGCGAGCCTTTCGTATTTTGGGGCGGTCCACACCAACGAGACGCTGGCTCAGGACCAGACCCTACGACCCGACGTTCCCGGCATCGCCGCAGTTCCCTTGATGCCAGGCCGGGATCCGCGATGTCAGTGGAGGCGACCGTTGGACATCACAGATCCTCCGCGCCGTGTCCAGCAACGAGCTGCATTGCCCACAACTGTGGCTCCGACCCGCGACGACGCGCACCGAGCAGCCGCGGGCAGGCGTACGCCTCCCGCGGACGCTGTGACATGATATTTCCCGTGGGCTCCACGATGAGGATGTCCGGACGCCGACGCCTCGTCCGAAGCTACGCTTCCACTTCGTCCTCCTCGTCGAGCACCTCCTCGGGGCGCACGTCCCACATCAGCATCGTCTCGATGTCGACGTAGTCCTCCTCGACGGCTTCCTCCTCGTCCCCGTAGTCATCGACGAATTTGTAGTCGCCGTAGGTGGAGCGCTGGAAGGGGGGGAGGCGGTGCCACTCCGTTCCCTCGCGGTCAACGAAGTGATCGGGGAAGGGGCTCTCGACCTCGTAGCCTGGGTGGTAGGAGTGGTACGTCTTGCGCGCTTCGTGGATGGCGGCCCGGCGGGCCCCGGCTTTGGTTCGGCTCTCGCCCTCAACGCTGAAGGGGGAGATCTCGATCTTGGCCGTAATAAAGCCGTCGTCGTTCTCGTAGTAGGTGGGCCGCATCACTTCGAAGTCACTCGGCTCGGGATATGCACTACTCTCGCTACTCTCGTCGGCCATGGCGGGGGAAGGGAATCGGAATGAGCGATATGCGGGACGGTAGCCTCAGACGAGCTACCTGAAATCAGTGTCTCTACGAGAGACGGTCGGAGAGGATTCCGCATCGGGCTGAGGAGTCTCTGCTCTCGTCCAGAATTCGCACGGCCCGCCGGTGGTTGCTTTCTTTCTCATAATGCCGTTATTGTTTGCTGTGAGACGCCTGCACGTTCACGATTGTGGATTGACTTGTGGATAACTTTGCGCACGTTCAGACAGACGCACCGATTTTGATCAATAACGGAGCCCAAAGAGAGCATATCCGCAGTGCCCCCGCCTCAAAGACGCATAAACGGATTTCCGTTATTCGTCGAAGGCGAGGTCCACATGTGGATGAAATGTGGAAAAGAGGTGGCGCCTCGCTTTTCGCCTGGTCTTTTCCGGGGGATACGCCCGATGCTCTGGTCTTCTCGATGCTTCTGGTGGGCCGGAAATGTCCGTTATTTCTCCCGCTCTCGATACAAAATATGCATCATGCGGATCGGGTTGTCAGGTGAGTCTCCGGGGCGGAGCAATGCGCACTCTTCCCAATTGGTCGGTCTTCTCGACGAAGCCCGTCGAATTGAGAAGCACACCGCAGCGATCCGATGCTTTCCGTCCCGGACTTCTTTCTGCTCGCCCTTCTTGAAATGGAGCGCGAGTTGAGCGCTCTGTTCGACTGACCGGTCGGCCTCGTCCCGGAGAGCAGCTTCAAACCACGTATTCGGGATCGCGTGCAGCGGGAGGCCGCGCCGATCTGACGGAGGCCCTTTTTCCCGGCGGTCCCGGCGCTCCGGTTGTCCGCCTGAATCGAGGGGCGGTCGCGGTTGGCCCGGTGCAGGCACGATTGGTCCCGGCAATTCGTTGCGGGATGTGGACCATTGTCACTGATCGCATCTCTCCCGCGCCCATTCCCCGTCCGATCATGACGTACGACGCGTTTCTCGACACCGTGCAGGAGCGCCTGGACCTGGCCGATCGCGACGACGCTTTGGCCCTCACGAGGATCGTCCTGGAGACGTTCAGCGAAATCCTGTACCGCACGGAGCGAGACACGGTGAGCGCTCCGCTCCCCAAGGAGCTTGCCCATTCCCTTCACGCTGCCAAGACGGAGCACACACGCGAGAAGGTGGAGCGCCTGAACGCCGCGACCTTCCTCGACCGCGTGCAGGCCCGCGCCGACCTGAACCGGGAGGACGCCGAGACCGCCACGGCGACCGTGCTGTCTGTGCTCCAGGAGGCCGCCGGGGACGCTGTGCTCTCCGACCTCGGCAACTCGCTGCCCCCGAGCTACGCGGAGATCTTCCCCTTCATGCCCCACTCGGATGCCGACACCACGGCGTAGCTCCCTCAACGCCAATTCCTTTCCAGGGGCGAATCCCCCGAGGCCGACCGCATGTCCTCGAACAATACGGGGGGCGACGGTTTGTAGGAGCCCCCCTGCAGATCCCACAACTGCGTCGATGAGACGACGCATCGCTTCTCGGCTCCGCAGGGTCTCCCACCGTCCCCTCCAACAATTCCTCTCTTCGACTCATGAGCGACCCCGTATCCGGCATTCACCACGTCACGGCCTACGCCCACGACCCGCAGGAAAATCTCGACTTCTACACGGGCGTCCTCGGGCTGCGGCTCGTCAAGCAAACGGTCCTGTTCAACAATCCCTCGGAGGTTTTCAGGGGACCCACGATGTATCACTTCTACTACGCCGACGAGACGGGCACGCCCGGTTCCGTCCTCACCTTCAAGCCCCACCACAGCATCCAGAACGGACAGGTGGGTCGAGGACAGGCCACCGCCACGGCCTTTACGATTCCGGAGGGTGCGGTCGACTACTGGATCGACCGACTCGACGAGATGTCCGAAGCCACCCGGTACCCCGTCACCGAGCGCTTCGGACGAACCGTCATTCCGTTCCAGGACCACGACGGGCAGCCGCTCGAACTCATCACCGGCACCTCCGACATTGATCCGTGGGCGGACGGGCCCATCCCGGCCGAGCACGCCCTGCGCGGGTTCCACGGCGTTACCATCCACCCCGACAACGCCCGGCTCACGGCCGACGTCCTCGAACTCCTCGGCTACGAGCAGGTCGATCACCAGCCCACGCCCCAGGACGGCGACTGGACCCGCTTCGGCGTGCCCGGCCCCGAGCACGCCCAGTTCATCGACCTCTACAACGAGCCCAACATGCATGAGGGCTCCTGGGGCTACGGCACGGTGCACCACGTGGCGCTCCGGGCGGCGGACGACGAGCATCAGACGCAGATCCGACAGCGGCTCAGCGACGCGGGCCACGCCCCCACCACGATGAAGGACCGCAACTACTTTCACTCTACCTACTTTCGGGAGCCGAACGGCGTCAACATCGAGATCGCAACGGACCCGCCCGGCTTCCTCCACGACGAGCCGGTCGACGAGCTTGGCACAGAGCTGAAGCTGCCGCCCTTCCTTCAGGATCGGCGGGGAGAGGTCGAGGCCCAGCTCGCCGACATTTCCGTGTAGCGTGTGGCAGGCGAAATGCCCTCTCTAACCCGGATTTCTCACGGGACGCTACTGCGGCTTCAGAGGCGGCCCCGACGGCTGGGATCAGGGCGCTGCGTTTCCAGCGCAAAATGGCTTCTGCATTCGCCCGGTAGCCACCGACGACTGTCGGTGCTCATTTGAGCGCCATTTTGCAGCGTCGACCACTGTGTCTCAGCTGAACATCAATCCACCAAACAGCTACTAACAACTTCACATCTGCCCGTTTCCTCCCTGATTCCTCGGAGGGGACGGGTTCGGGGGCGCTGGATTGGCTTCCGATCAGGGCCGGCGACGTTTTTTCGAGTCCAGGGAGCTCATTCTGGGTTCTCTTCATGGAACCGGAGCGGAACACTGGCAGATCTCGCTTCGCACATAGTCGTATGCCACACATGAACGACATCGAAGAGCACATCCTTTCATATCCGCACCTCCCCGAAGAGAGGCAGCGCGAGATCGAAGCGTACGTCGAGTCGAATCCGAAGTGGGCGCCTCTGCTTCGAGATGTCCGTTCCATCGAAGACCTTTCAGCGAGCAAGCAGGCGGATCTCCCCGACGATGCCCTCCTCGCCACCTACGTCGTGGTCCAGCACCTTCATCCCGAAGGCGTTGGGGAGAGGCCGAATCGGCTGCAATCTGCCTTCTCGGAGCTCGAAGCGCGCATCGAGGGCGACGAGGCGCTGCGCCGCAAGGTGGAGGCGGCGCGGCATCGGCTGAAGGAGGCCGAAGCGGCCATCGATCCGGCGTCGCACTTTGAGGCGCTCACGGGGCACCACCTTGAGCGGGAGCACGAAGCAGAATCGGCGCGCGCCGTCGACCCTGAGTCGGCGTCGAGCGAGGCCCGGGAGGCGTCCTCGTCGTTGTGGGAGGGCCTCCTGAATCTACCGCAGCTCGTGCAAAGAGGGGCAGTCGTCGCCGTGATTCTGGTGGTGGGGTACGCGGGGCTGTACGGCGTGAGCCGTGCCACGCAGTCGACCCTCGACCGTCTCGCCGCCGTGGAGATCAGCGATCAGGTTGTGGAAAACTACGCCACTGCCGACATGCGCAGTCCGGCACCCGAAGCCGATACGCTATCGGTCGACGATCGGTACCTGGAGGCGCTTTCCGCCCTTCGGAGCGCCCGCGTTTCCACGCTGGGCCTCTTCCCCCGCTACGACTCCGACGCGCTCGCCCGGGCCGAGAAGCAACTCGATCGGGTGCTGGCGCAGGTCGAACCGGGCTCCTTCCTGGCCCTGGAGGCGCACTTCTACCTCGGGAAGATAGCCCTCGCGCAGGAGGAGGTCGACGCCGCCCGAGGTCACCTCAAGGCCGTCGTCAAGGGAGAGAGCCGGCGGGCGAAGGAGGCATACGAGATCCTGAAGACCCTCCAGCAGGAGCGGGGGGTGGGCGGCGAATGAACGCGGGCTGGGGGACCGACACGGCTCCCACCTCAAGTTTCGACCTACGTGCTTTTTTCGACGAGACGGCGGACCGCTGAAAAGCGCCATTATTCCGCGGTCTGCGGTCTGCAGTCCGCTGTCACTACGGCAAAACGGTTGTCCCCTACATCCTCGGGCGCATCGGGCGGGCCGAGAATAATTACGCGTACGTGTTGAGCATCACCGGCATGATGAGCATGAGGATGTCCTCCTCCGGCGCCTCGTCGGACGCTTCTTGAGGCAGGACGATGCCGGCGCGGTTCGGCGAGCTGAGCTCGAAGACCACCTCGTCGCAGTCGACGTTGCTGAGCACCTCCGTGAGGTACTCTGAGTTGAAGCCGATTTCCATCGGCTCGTTGTCGTAATCGCAGTGGATGGTCTCCTCGGCTTCGCTGGAGCGCTCCACGTCTTCCGCCGAGATGGTTACGGTATCGGGCGTCACGTCGAGCCGAATCTGATTCGTCATGCTGGAGGAGTAGAGCCCCACGCGCTTGACGGCGTTGAGCATGTCCTCGCGGTTGACGACGAGGTGGCGGTCGTTGCCGTCCGGAATGACGGACTGGTAATTCGGATACGTTTCGTCAATGAGACGCGCGAGCACGCGGGAGTTGCCAAATTCGAAGCTCACGTGGCTCTCGTCCACCCGAATGGTACAGATCTCGTCGTCCTCCACAATCCGGCCCGCGAGCTTCGTCGCTTTCTCCGGAACGATGAGGTCGACAGCAGTGGGGGCCTCAAGCCCTGGGAGGGTAAGTTTCACAAGCCGGTGCCCGTCCGTTGCCACCACAGAGGTCTCTTCCTCGCCGACTTGAAAGTACACGCCCATCATGGCGGGGCGCAGGGCGTCCTGGCTCACGGCAAAGGCCGTCTTGTCGATCGTGCGCCCCAGCAGGCCGCCCTCGACGTTGATCTCGTGCTCCTCCTCCAGCTCCGGCAGCTCGGGATAGTCCGACCCATCGTGGCCCACCATCTTGTAGTGGCCCTGGTCGGTGTCCATTCGAATCTCGAAGTCGCTGTCCGCCGAGAACTCGATGGGCAGGTCCGGCAGCGCGCGCAGGGTGTCGATCAGCCGCTGGGCCGGCACCGCAATGGGCGTACTTTCCGGCGTGCCGTTCTTTTCGAACTGGACCGGCACCGTCTGGATGATCGAGATTTCGAGATCGGTGGCGCTCAGGCGCAGCGCGTCCCCGTCGCGCTCGAAGAGAATGCACTCCAAAATGGGCATCGTGCTCTTCGACGGAACGGCGCCTTTGACGGTATTGAGCGCCTCGAGAAGGTCGGCGCTTGAGGCGGTGAATTTCATGGCAGTAGGCGCGTTGCAGAAAGGAACAGTCGAAAATCAGTGTGCTCCACGTCCAAATAAAGGGGCACACGAACTCATACGCAACCTGTACGGCGGGGGGCGGCGGAAGATTCAGGGCCGCGGGACTGCATGGTTAAAAGTCAGGCCGAGCATCTGGAGCTTCGCTTCCCTGAGCTTGGAGATCGAGCTGTCGGCTTCGAGAACCAATGTCCTGAAGCACTTTCAAGCACTTTCAATGATACAAGTGGGAGACGGAAAGAGGTAAGGGGGAAGAGGGGGAAGTTTCTCCTACACCCCCATGCTTCCGCGCTCCAACGCACCCTCTCCCATTCGCCCTTTCGCCCACGCATTCAGGCTAGAGTCGGGAATCAGAGAGAAAAACCCCGAAGACTCGACCAGGATTCAACATGCGAGTGTCCTGACCTACCGCCCGTAGCGGTCGAGCTTCCGGCCGATCTCTTCCACCGTGTCCCGGAACTGATCGTCGTCTTCCATCCGGTCGTCCACCGCGTTGTTGGCATGGATCACGGTGGAATGGTCGCGCCCCCCAAAGTGGAGTCCGATGTCCTTCAGGGAGTGCTCCGTGTGCTGCTTGGCGAAGTACATCGCAATCTGCCGGGCGCGCACGACCGCGCGCTGCCGGGTCTTGCCGCGGATCTGGTCGTCGGAGATGTCGAGATGCTCGCACACGATGCGCTGGATGTCTTCGACCGTGAGGGACGCCTCCTGCTCCCGGACGAGGTCGCGCAGGACTTCCTTGGTGAGGGTGAGGTCAATGTCGCGCTGGTGGAGGGTGGCGTAGGCGAGGAGCCGAATCAACGCTCCTTCGAGCTCGCGGATGTTGCTTTCGATGCTCTGGGCAATAAACTCGATCACGTCGTCCTGGAGCTCAATGCCCTCATCCTCGGCCTTGCGTTCGAGGATGGCAATTCGGGTGTCCAGGCCGGGTGGCTTGAGGTCGGCGGAGAGGCCCCACTGAAAGCGGGAGAGCAAGCGCTTCTCGATGCCGTCGATGGCGCGCGGCGGCCGATCCGCCGAGAGCACGATTTGGCTACCCGCCTGGCGCAGTGCGTTGAAAATGTGGAAGAACTCCTCCTGGGTCTTCTCCTTGCCGCTGAAAAACTGCACGTCGTCGACGATGAGCAGGTCGACCTGCCGGTAGAACATCGAGAACTCGCCGATCCGGTTCTCCTGAATCGACTGCACAAACTCGGTGGTAAAGCGCTCGCTGGAGACGTAGAGGACAGTTTGGGAGGCCCAATGGGCCGTGACGTGATTGCCGATGGCCTGAATGAGGTGGGTCTTCCCGAGCCCCACGCCGCCGTACACGAGGAACGGATTGAAATTCGCCCCCCCCGGCTCCCGGGCGATGGACCGGGCCGCGCTGCGCGCCAGGCGATTGCAGTCGCCCTTGATGAAGCGCTCGAAGGTGTAGCTGTCGTTGAGCTGGCTGTCGACCTCGGTGTCCTTGAGGCCCGGGATGGCGAAGGGATTCTGCACCGGTGGCTCGTCCTCTCCCGAAGGGCTTCGGGATGCGGGTGCGGGCCGATCCCCGCCGGGGACGGACTCTTCTTCGGCGGGCGGGTCCTCGGGCGAGGAGGAGCCCGAGCCCGGGGGCGACGGGGACGGCTCTGACGAGTCAGACGGCGATTCGGGTTGGCGGTCGGACGCGTCCGGGGACGGCTCCTCGGCGGAGGGGCGGGCGGGGAGCTCCATCGAGGCGCCCTGGTCCGGATCGTCCGGGTCGTCCTGCTCGATGACCACGTCGTAGAAGAGCCGCCCCTTGGGCCCGAGCACGCGCGTCACCGTTTTCCGGAGCAGCGAGAAGTAGTGCTCTTCGAGCCACTCGTAGTAGAAGCGGCTCGGGAGCTGAATCGTGAGCTTGCGCAGGTCGTCCTCCTCCTTCAGCGACTGGGCCTCCAGCGGCTCAAACCAGGTCTTGAAGCTCTGTCGGCTGACGTTGTCCCGAATGATGTCGAGACACTCGTTCCAGGCGCGTTCGGCGGATGAATCCATCGCAAACCAGGACCTGTCTCGCGAGCAGGAGGGGCTCGCCGGGGGAGCGTCAAAACCCTGCCTCGGAGAGCGACTCAGTGGAGTCGTAGGACGCCGTTGACCGTCCCGTCCGCCCCCCGATCAACTGCGGGAATACGAACGATAATCACTGCTTGCGGCAACGTCAAGAAGCAAAACTGATCGACCGACGCGCCCGAACGGCCCCTCGACGGACGGAAAATATTCAACGTGAGATTGTCTGCGAGCGGTTGCCGCCGTCCCCGGTTTCGTCGTAGGTTGGGAGGTACGCTACGCGGTTGCCCAATGGCAGTCGCCGCACGCCCGAATTTTTCAAGAACCCACGCGACAATTTGATGAGCAGCGATCCAGGCATCGAAGCACTGAGCAGAACGGCGAACGAAGAACAGGCCGCCTGTCCGGTCACCCTGGTGGTGAGCGGCAACATGGTGACGGGGCACATCGTGGGGCGGGACACCTTCGAAGCCGATACGGCCCGCATGGTGGAGATGGCCCAGGAACAGTCCCGACAGTCGTCGGGAGAAGACGACGCCGTGCAGGCAATGGGGGACCTGATCTCCGCCATGCTCGATGAAGTGGGCGCGTCCGACGACGGGACATTCGTCCACGTGTCCGTGCAGGAGGTGATGACGGGGGCCGAGGCGATTCACCTCGGAGGTTCGGTCTTCCGGTTCCGCGCGAGCGAGATCGAGGGCTACACGATTGGGACTGTGGAGACGCAGGAAGGGTAGGACTCAGTCGTCGAGGGCGGTGTAGAGGTCCTCCCGGTCGGCGGCGGCCAGGTCGCGGAGCAGAGCGGCAATGGCCGTCGTCACCCGATCCAGGTACGCCTTGCCCTTCGCGGCGCCGGCGTCGGCCGGATTTCCGACCCCGGTGTCGTCGGTCACGCGGGGCCACTCCCGCTCGGCCCAGGCCCAGTCCTCGCGCAGCGCCTCGATCCGAAAGGTGCGGGCCCGCCCCTCCCCTGCCTCTGCGAGCGACTGCACGAGATCGGGGGCCACGTGGAGCATCACGCTCGTTTCCATTTCCCCTGCGTGGTCCCCCGGCTCGGTGAAGTATTCCGACTGGTTCCCGATCTCGAACCATCGGGCCGCGCAGAGAAACGCGTCGTCGACGTCGTTCTGCACCTCCCGGATGAGCGGGGCAAAGTCGTTGCCTCCATGTCCGTTTAGCACCACGATTTTGTGGAGCCCCTGCCGCGTCAGCGACGAGACGACATCGTGCAGGACGGCGGCCTGCGTGCTCGCGTGCATGTTGATGGTGCCCGTGAGGTCGAGGTGCCCCGTGTTCACCCCGAATGGGACCGTTGGCAGCACGAGGCTCCGGGTGCCGGTCTCCCACGCCCGGCGGGCCGACTCGGCCGCGATGTAGTCGCATTGCAGCGTATCGGTGGCGTAGGGGAGATGGTAGTTGTGCGCCTCCGTCGATCCCCAGGGCAGAACCGCCACCTCATAGTCCGTGTCGCGGACGGTCTTCCAGGTGGTTTCGGCGAGGACGTAGGGGCGCTGGGGCATGGCAGACGGGAGTTGATGAGAAAATGTGGACGTAGAGGCAACCGGTTCGAGCACGTCCCTGTCTCTCCCCGTAGCACTGATTGCCCGTTTCCCTGCTCCCCTTTCCTCCTGCCGCGCACTCGCCCCCTTCTTCTCGGGCTTCTTTTGAGCGTCGGACTGAGCGTCCTCGGTCCGCCCGTCTCCGCCCAGACGACGCGTCGCTACTCGCCGTACGTGATGGTAACGGTGCGGTCCTCGTACTCGATCTTCACGCCGTCCTCCACGCGGGTCACCGTGGCCACCGTTCGGTTGAGGTCGGGGTCCTGGCTCTCCAGGAACGCGCGGACCGTCTCCTCGGCCACGGCAACGTGTTCGGGCTCCTCGCTCAGTTTCTTGACATCTTCCGCCGCGTTCAAGAGGAGGGGAACGAGCTGTGCGATCGAGGTGGCCGCGGCGAATTCCGGGCCGGGGCCTTCTAGTTCTTCCATGTTGTAGGAGGGCGTTTTGGAATAGCGTTGGAATAGCGAATGGCGATGAACGGTCGTCCCGATCGGTGCGGGACGGAGGATCTCCCCGCTTTGAATTGGGGAGGGGCCGCGATGTTTTGTCCACCCTTCCGCCGAGAGTGGAGCACTTTGCTCAAGTTGCGACCTACGTGCTCTTCTCCGACAGGTGCTGTGTAAATGTCAAGCGTGTCAGGTTCCTGGATGCACGAGATCCACGAAGTCGCAGCGCTGGGAGCGCAGTGCTGGAAGCGAAGCGCCCGAATACTCCCGGGGTGCGACCGAGTACTCTCCGGGGGGCCGCAGACGTCTCGCTGAACAGGTTCTTAGGGGAGCCACATCGACCCTACGCGCATAACGTTCTGAACGAAAAGCTAAAATCCCTTTCCTACAAGACCGGCTGATCCACGTATTCCCGGAGGCGATCGTCGGTACGCAGGTGCTTCATCGCCTTGTGTTTGTACGTCCGCACGGTCGCCACGGGCTTGCCCACGGCCTCGCTAATCTCCTCGAACCCCCGATCCTCAAGGAAGTAAAGCCGCGCCGGCTCCCGCAGATAGTTGGGGAGCTGTTCGATGGCCTCCACGAATGCCTCGCGCACAAATCCGATGTCCGCCACGGGATGCTCATGATCTGCCGTGAGCGTAGGGCCTTCGTCCGCCTCGATCGGTTCGGAGAATTGATTGCGACGGGTGTAGTTGAGCAACGTGTTTTTGCAGACCACACTCACCCAGCTGGCGTAGCGGTCCGGATTCCGAACGTCCTCGCGGTTGTTCTGGACCTTGCGGTAAGCCGTCGTGGTGAGTTCGTCGGCGTCGGAGGGATTGTTGAAGGTGCCCTGCGCTGACTTGGACAGAAAGTACCGGCAGACGTAGCAGTACGTCCACAGGTCCACGAGGCGCTCGGCTTTCGGGTCGTCCTTCCCCATCCACCGCCGAAAGGCGTCGTTCGCGGCGTCGGTGTCGTCGACCGAAAACGGAAGACGATCGATGACAGCCCGAAGTTCGGAGGAGGGCGTCGGCATGCGCTGGTGGGCGAGCTGAGAAAGAACTCAGACGACGAGACGTTCGTTCGATCCCAAATGTATAGAAATAATAAGGCCCGGCGATGTGGAGATCAATGTTGCCGTTTGCACGTCCCCGGGCGTCCTCGTTTCTTCATCGTGCGCTGTTGTCACGCCCGCATGTTTCTTTGCCCGATGCCGCTCCCCCCTCGCTCCTCCGAAAACTGCTCTTGCATACGACGGCGATGGGAGGCTGTCCGCCCGGCGCTCGTGGTACTTGGCGTCGGTCTTCTCTGGGGACTCGCGGCGGGAGCTCCCCAAAACGCCTCGGCGCAGGATCCGCTCGACTCCCTTCGGACCGCCGTCACGCTGTTCGGAGTGGCCGGGAGCGGGGAGGCGCTTCCGTTCTGGCTGAGGGCCAACCAGTACGGCACAATCGATCCGACGTCCGCCAATGCCGGCCTCCTGCTCAGCGCCCACCGTCCCTTCTCGGAAAAGTCGGGGCTCGACTACGCCTTCGGGGCTGAGGTCCTCGGACGTGCGTCCCATCACGCCACCGTTACGTTCCACGAGCTGTACGGACGGCTCCGGTACTGGCGGCTCCAGCTTACGGCGGGCCGCCGGGAGCAGATGATTGGGCGGGTGGACACCAGCCTCTCCCTCGGCAGCGTCACCTGGAGCAAAAACGCCTCGCCGCCGCCCAAGATCAACCTCTCGTCCGACGGCTACGTGCCGGTCCCCGGCACAGGCAAGGGGCTAGCCCTCAAGGGCTACCTGGCCCACGGCTGGCTCGAACATGACCGGGTTGTTCGGGATGCGCTCCTCCACGAAAAATACCTGTACGTCCGCATCCTCCCGCCCGACGTTCCCATCACCGCCCACGCAGGCATTACCCACCACGCAGTGTGGGGAGGCACGAGCCCGCCGCAGGTCGTTTCGCTCCGGCGATGGGCCGATGTTGCCTTCGGTCTGGGGGTCCTGAGCAGAAGCGAGCGCGACTCTGTGCGGCCGCAGCGCGAGGCCAATCACATCGCGACGTACGACTTTAGCGTCGACGTGGACCTCGGCGGGGCAGAGGCTCTGGTGTACCGGCAGTTCTACCACGAGGACATCGCCAGCTTCCGGTTCCGCAACGTGTGGGACGGGCTCTGGGGCGTCGGCCTCCAGTGGGACGACTCAGCTCTCGTAAGCAGCGTGCTGTGGGAGCACCTCCGGATGACGCGCCACAACGCCATGTTCAGCGCAGGACAAGAGCGTGGGGCCGACTCGTACTACAACCACTTCCGCTACCGGGGCGGCTGGACGTATCAGGGCCGCACGCTGGGCATTCCGCTCCTTACGCCCGCGTCCAGGACGCCGGGCCTCTCGGATGATCTTCCGAGCATCGGCAACAACATCGTCGTCGCCCACCACTTCGGTGTGGAGGGCCATCTCGGAGCAGGGCTCTCCTACCGGGCGCTGGGCACCTACAGCCGAAATTACGGGGCCAAAAGCGTCTGCGGATCCCCTGCCTGCACGACTCGAACCAACCGGCGCAGGGACCGCCGGGACCAGTGGTCGTTCCGGATCGGGGTGAGCGGGTCGCTCTCGGAGCGATACAACCTCTGGTTCCGCACCGCCGCCGCGCTCGACACGGGCGAATTCTACGACGACCGGGTGGGGCTCTCGTTCGACCTCACGTGGCGGAGCCCCGGAGGGCGCTGAGCGGGGATAGATCGCCCTGTTCCTGGCGGGGCTTGTGTTTGGCCGCTCAGGATGCTTCGAGCTCGTGCCGGGTGCGGAACCAGTCGACCGTGCGGGCCAGGCCGTCCTCGATGGGCACCTGCGGGGTCCAGCCGAGGTCTCTTTCCGCGTTCTCGTACCCGAGCACGCTGCGCTGCTGCTCGCCCGGCTTGGCCGGCCCGTGGGTCTCCTCCACGTCGGCCCCCGTCTCCGCGCGGAGCAGCCGAAACAGCTCGTTAACGCTCGTTTCCCGACCGGTGCCCACGTTGAACACGCCGCTACCGTCGTATGCCAGCGCCGCGAGGTTGGCCCGCACCACGTCGCCGACGTACACGTAGTCGCGGGTCTGCTCGCCGGGGCCGTTGATGACCGGCTGTCCGCCGCCGAGCATCTCTTTCGTAAAGATGGCCACGACGCCGGCCTCCCCGTGCGGGTTTTGCCGGGGCCCGTAGATGTTGGCGTAGCGCAGCGAGACCGCGTCGAGGTCGTACTGCGTCTGGTAGTAGTGGAGGTACTTTTCGGAGGCCAGCTTGGCGACGCCGTACGGCGAGAGGGGCCGGAGCGGGTGGTCCTCGTCCTGGGGCGTGTACTCGGGCTCTCCGTAGATGGCCCCGCCGGTGGAGGCAAAAATCACCTTCTGCAGGCCGTGGTCGAGTCCCGTCTCCATCAGATTGAGGAGGCCCCGAATGTTGACGTCGGCGTCGAAGCTCGGGTCCTCCACCGATTTTCGCACGTTCATCTGCGCGGCGTGGTGGACGAGGCAATCGTACTGGTGCTCGGCCAGGAGAGCAGCGGCCCCGTCGGAGCGGATGTCATGCTCGAAGAGCGGCGCAGCCTCGGGCACCTTCCAGCGACGGCCCGTGGAGAGGTCGTCCAGAACGTGCACCTCGTGGCCCTCGTCGAGAAGCGTGTCGGCGACGTGGGAGCCGATAAATCCGGCGCCGCCGGTCACGAGAATGGTCATGTAAAGGAAGTGGATTGACGTGAAAGCGAGTGGTCTGCCGTGCCAACTTGTGCCCACCACTGAGGATCCGGGCCTCACTCCGGCTTTCGGGCCGGTCGGGGATCGCGGAGGAAGCGGCCGAAGAAGCGTGAATCGACTCGCTCACGGGCTTTTTCCCAAACTTTCGGGGCAGTGCTGGGTTCAACCGCAACGCCGTATTTGTTGTCTCAATCCGGAGTCTCTATGAGTGACACGCGCAGTTCCGGTACGGTCTCCTGGCCCCATCGCCTCTCAACACTCGGAATGATTGCAGCCCTCGTCCTCCTCTGGACGGGAGCCTTCATTCCGACGGCCCACGCCCAGCGGGCCAACCGCACGCCGAAACAGCTCGAAAACGTGGGGGTCGACCAGCAGCTCGGCGCGACCATTCCGAAGGACCTGTCATTTCTGAACGAGCAGGGCAAGTCGGTTCGTCTCGGCCAATATTTTGACGGATCGACGCCGGTGATGCTCACCATGAACTACCACCGGTGTCCGCAACTGTGCCGGATTCAGCTCCGCAAGTTTGCAAATGCGCTGAGCGGCGTGTCGTGGACGGCCGGCGAGAAGTTTAGGGTTCTGACCGTCGACATCAATCCCAAGGAGGGCCCCAAGATGGCGCGCAAGGCCCAGAAGCGCTACGCCGCGTCGCTGAAGAACCCCGAGGCGACCCTCGACGGATGGCACTTCCTCACCGGCGAGCAGAATGCCATCCAGGCGCTGGCCGACTCCGTGGGGGTTCACTACAAGCCCCTCAAGAACAAGACGCAGCAGTTCGCCCATCCGGCGACGATCATCTTCCTCAGTGGCAACGGGACCATCAGCCGGTACTTTACGACGCTCGATCCCGCCCCGGGCAACCTGCGTACTGCGCTCGTGGAAGCCTCCAACGGCACAGTGGGAAACGTTTTGGACAAGGCCTTCCTGGCCTGCGCGCAGTTTAACCCCGATTCGAATTCCTACTCGGCCAGCGCCTTCAAGATCATGCGGTACGGGTCCATCTTCGTGGCTCTTCTCATAGGCGCCACACTGTTCGTCTTCTGGCGGCGCGAGAAGGAGCAGCTCGACACGGCGGCAGAGCAGGGCGTCGACGCGGTGCTCGACGAGCGCACGTGAGCGACTCGGGGATTACCCCTCGTGCTGCTCATCCTCATCGGCCTCAACGAGGCCCGTCATCTTCCGGCTCACCTCCCAGAGACGCCGCTCCGCCTTCTCGTCGTAGGCCTCGGGGGAGGGGTTCACAATTTCGGTCTCTTTGAAGTACTGGCCCGTCACGCCCTTCACCTCGGGGGAGGCCGCGAGGTAGACGACGCTGCGCGCTCCCTCCTCGGGCCGTTTGTAGAGCCAGGAGAAGAGCCGGGCGATACGGGAAATCCAGCCGGAGCCCCGCCACATGTTGGTGTTCACCACACCGGGATGCACGGCGTTCACCAGCACCCCCTCATCTTGAAGTCGGCGGGAAAGCTCGTGGGTAAAGAAGATGTTGGCGAGTTTCGACTGCGCGTAGGCGTGGAGGGCATTGTAGCCCGTCTCGGCGTTGAGGTCGTCGAAGTCGATGCTTGTGCCCCGGTGCGCCTCCGAGCTGACGGTGATGATGCGGGCCTCTCCGGCGCGGCCGGCCGTCTCTCGAATTCGGGGCAGGACGAGGTGGGTGAGCAGAAACGGGGCGAGGTGGTTGACGGCAAAGGTGGCCTCGATGCCGTCCACCGTCTCCTGACGCGACTCAAGAAAGACGCCTGCATTGTTCACGAGCACGTCGAGCCGGTCGTAGTCGGTCCGAAGGGTTTCGCCGAGGCGGTAGACCTCCTCCTGCACGCTCAGGTCCGCGATGTGCAGGTCCACGGCGTCCTCGCGGCTGGGGTGCGCCGTCTCCGCTGCAGCTTGAATCTCAGTCTGGGCGTCCCGTCCCCGCCCCTCGTCCCTGCACACCATCACCACGTGGGCGCCAAGGCGGGCCAGTTCCGTCGCCGCGGCCTTGCCAATCCCCGAGTTGGCCCCGGTGATTACGCACACCGTGTCGCTCATGTCCTTCAGGTCCGAACGAGACGTCTCCATGGCGCCTGCCGAATTCGGTGATCGAATCCCCGTGAACGGATATCCCAACGACTGCCGGAGGCCGTTGCGCCCGGCTCACACCTTGAGCGTCAGGGCATTCCGCAGGGCATCGATGTTTTGCGCCACGGATCGGTCTCCTCCAAACACGGCACTGCCGGCCACCAGGACCTCGGCCCCGGCCCGAATCAGTTCCATGGCATTGCTCGGCGTGACCCCTCCGTCCACCTCCAGGTAGGCATTGGACCCCAAAGCATTGAGCTGGCGGCGCACCCGCTGGATCTTCGCCGTCGACTCGGGAATAAAGCTCTGTCCACTGAAGCCTGGGTTGACCGACATGACGAGCACGAGATCGACAAAGGGCAAAATGCCTTCGAGGTGCCCGAGGGGGGTGGCCGGATTGAGGGCAACGCCCACCTTACAGCCGGCGGCCCGGATCCGCTGGGCGACGCGGTGGAGGTGGGGGCACGTTTCGACGTGGACGGTGAGGTGGTCGGCCCCCGCGTCGGCGAACGCGTCGACGTACGCCTGCGGCTCCTCGATCATGAGGTGCACGTCGAGCCGGGCGTCGTGCTCGTCGGCCACGGGCCGGAGGGCCCGCACCACGTCGGGGCCGATGGTGATGTTGGGGACAAAGTGCCCGTCCATCACGTCGACGTGGAGCCAGTCGAGGCCGGCCCCGAGGACTTCGTCGGCGCAGGCGGCAAACCGCCCGGGATCGGACGCGATGATCGAGGGAGCAATCGTGGGCATCTTAACAGGCGCAGGCATGGGAATGAATCACAGTCGGCAGTGGAAGGCAGCAGGTCCTAATAGAATAAAAGACCCACTCCGGTGAACCAAAAGGGGCTCCGCAATTTTTCCACAGAGGCAGCAGGCTCTACCGCTCACTCGGTAGCCGGTTTACCGGAATCAGTCCAAGCTCGCCGTTGATCCGTTCTGCCGCTTCGCCTTCTTCCCCAGAAACAACCGTTCCCAGGCGAAGTAGGGGGCACCCTATGCAAAGCCTGTCCTCCTCCCTTATCATCAGCGTGACCTCCCATGCCGGTTCGCGACGCCGACCGCGACGACATTACCTCCCGTCTCAGTCGCATCGAAGGCCAGATCCGAGGCCTGAAGCGAATGGTGGAGGAAGATCGCTACTGCGGCGACATCCTCGATCAGATCCACTCGGTGCAGCAGGCCCTCAAGTCCGTGGGGCGGGCCGTTACCCGGAACCATCTGGAGACGTGCGTGACCGACGCGCTTCGATCGGGCGACGAAACGGCTGCTCAGGAGAGCTACGACGAGATCATGGGCCTCCTCGAAAAGGAGTTGTAGCATTCGGGATCAGAGCCGTCCTCTCCACTCCCGCACCCTGACCCGGGAGCGGCGCTTCCTGCCTCGTCCCAACCGAGCCAGATCGACCCCCAATTCTTTGTGCTCATTTTATTTTTTGGGGCGAAATGGATGTATTGACTAAATCGGGAATAGAGTATACGTTCGTCGCTGAGAAGCTGTTTGGCGAAACGTCTTCGGGTTGCGACGTCGCGGATCTCGCGCAACGGACCGTCGGCACGTCGCCCGGTACCGACAGCCGTCGTGTACAGGGCTCGTTTGAGCGTCCCGACGGCTGTCGGGATTCGCCCGCTGTGTCTCACCTTCGAATCTGCCCGCCAAACAGCTTCTGAATTGTCAAATTCATCGTGAGCGGTTCGGTCCCATGGAGGAGTTCGTCAAAAATCGAAGCACCGTCGGCCAGGAGGTCCCTTCCGGCCAGGGAAAGCGATCCGTCCACACCAAGTTTAAGCTCAGTGAGGATGCGCTCCAGGCCAAGGAGGCGTTGGCCGAGCACTGGGGCGTAACGCAGAAGGAGGTTGCCGAAATGGCGGCCCAAATCACCGCCTCCGTTCTGGAAGATGAGGACGAGGAGACGCGCCGCTGGTTTGTCGAAAATGCGAGTGATCAACCCGGTGACCTCGTGCGCAAGACCCACGTGGTGAGCCGGGATACAAAGTCGTTTCTGGAGACGAGCGCGAGCGACCTTGAGCTGACGCGGGATCAGTTCTTCGACGCATCCCTCCGCCTCACCCACAAGATCGTTCAGTTTCTCCGCGAGGCGCAGCTCGAGCGCCACGAGGAGCAGCTTTCTCATCTCCACGCCCTCCTCGAGCAGGCCGAGGCGATCGAGGCAGACCTTCAGGAGGAGACGACCGCCGTCGATCCTCTCAACCCGGCCGTCACTGCGGTCCGGAGGCAGATTGAGGCGATCGTGGACGACATCGAGGACGAACTGGAGCGGGGCGTTCCGCTCGGTCGCACCCACGAGTTTACCAGGGGGGACTCTTGAGCACCGGTCATGAGACCTCGGTGAGATCCTCCAGATCCGCCGCCCGGACAAAAGCGGCTGCACTGCAGTACCCAGCTGCGGTGCGACGTCATTTTTTGCGAATGCGACGCGCGGTCATCCAGAGAATTTGCGCCAATTCGTCCCCTTCCCCTCCTCGGGACCCCTCCCGGCGAGACGGCCCGTCGAGGAGGGGCGACAGCTTCGGGTACACAAATTCGACTCCGGGTTCCTCCGTTCGGCGCGGGGAAAACTCCTCGTCCCGCGTTGCGATAAACCGAAGCACCCGGCGCTCCACGCCCCCCTCTTCCACGCCTCCCTTCTCGGCCAGGTCACGGATCCGCCGGTTGATCGTGGTAGCGTGCTTCCGGAGCGCGCTGAGGGCGTCCCGATCCGTGTCCGGCGTCCACGTTCCGTCGACGTGGGCGGCGACCGGGGACTGCTGTCCCGGAGCTCGTCGCCAGAAGACTGGCTTCAGATAGACGGTCGCCTCGGGATGGCGCCGGATGCGCTTCAAAAGCTGGTAGGGCTGCGTTCCGTCGCCCTGCAGGAGAAAGGCTTCCGCCTCCTGAGCACGGGGCTCCGACAGGTCCTCTACGGAGATCGCCGCCGAGGGGGCGGTTGGCGAATCGGTGACCCAGAGAAACGATGAATCGGGCAGGGGGAGATTGGACGACGCCTCTTCCATCGCCGGGGTCTCTTCGGACGAGGTCTCCTTCTCGGCCGCACGGCCCCTCTCGGAAAGGGCTCTGCGAAACTCGGGGGCGAGGTCCTCGGGCGAGCAGGTCTTCGGCTCATCCGCTCGTTCCTCGCCCTCTTCTTCTGCGTCCGCCTTGCCCGGCTCGTCCCCCGAGGGCTCCTCCGTGGAGCGCGTCTCGGGGCGCTCTTCGTCCCGGCGTTTCTCCGCGCGGCGCTTCACGGTCCGGCGCGCCGCCTTGCGAAACGCAGTGATCGTCTCCTCGACCACTTCCGCCGGAGACCACGTCGGCGCCGAGGGCATCTCCCGTACCGGTTCGGTCGCGGACGGACGGTCCGATTCTGTCTTTTCCCCCCGGCCCTCAGTGGTTTTTCGAAACGCAGCAGTGACGGTCTCGATCAAGGAGTGCGACTCTTCCGCCTGACCCGCCTCGTCGGTGTCCTGAACCAAGTCGTCCATAGTCTCAACGTGATCTCAAGGTCGAGAATGCCCGGTGGAGGTTGCTTCCTTTTACAAAATAGATCTCATTGTAAAAAGTTGTCGGACCGCTCGGAAATCACAATGCGGACATCGGGCAAACCTGTGCACGCACGCTTCGCTCTGAGGTGCCGCTTGCAGGAACCAATCGTTTTCGTTCGTGCGCGTGAGTTCCGAGAGACCCTGGATCGAGGGGGCTTGACGGCATTTTCAGGTGCCCGGTCCCGCACGGCCAGCTCCCTCTGAACCCCGTCAGGGCCGGAAGGCAGCAGCGGTAGGAGGTCGCAGCGGTGCGCTGCGGGTCGCTTGCCCTTTTTCTTTTGCACCGTTCGTTTGCATCCGTCGCGGTCGCACCGCGGCCGACGTCCGCTCGAACCGGTTGCCCTCCGTCGCGTTTAGCGATGGGGAGCAGGCGATCCAGGCGGTCGCGGCGTCGCCGCTCCCTTCACCCGACTGTTGACCTCCCGACTGTCCCCCACCATGCACTCCTCGCCTCTCTCAGCCCTCGCTCCGATCCTCCTCGCCGGTCAATCCGGCGGGGGTGGAGGCGGGCTTGTCGGCCTCCTGCTTCCCCTCGTGCTCATCATCGGGGTCTTCTACTTCTTCATTTACCGCCCCCAGCAAAAGCGCGAGGAAGAGCACCAGGAGATGGTGAACAACCTGGAACAGGGCGACAAGATTGTGACGGTGGGCGGCATCCACGGCACCGTCCAGAAGATCGACGAAGACAGCATCCTGGCCCAGGTCGACAGCAAGGGCACGCGGCTTCGCTTCGACAAGGATTCCGTCGCAAGCCTCGCCAACGACGAGGGATAGCGAGCCGTCCGGGCATTCTCGCCCGCTGCTCGCCCCGCCACTGCGAGAGGTTGCGTTTCCATCGCCATGAGCAGCTCGAACAGCTCGGCATCGTCCTCGGAGGCGGCCTTCAACTCCATCGAAGACGCTCTCGCCACCCTTCGGTCCGGGGGGCTCGCCATCGTCGTGGACGACGAGGACCGCGAGAACGAGGGAGACTTCATTGGGGCAGCCGAAGCGATGACGCCCGAGCTCGTCAACTTTATGACGAAGGAGGGACGGGGCCTGCTCTGCACGGCCATCACTCCCGAGCGGGCCGAAGAGCTCGATCTCGATCTGATGGTCGAGTCCAACTCATCGCTCTACAACACCCCCTTCACCGTCTCGGTCGATTACCGGCAGGGCACGAGCACAGGCATCTCTGCGGCCGACCGCGCGACAACCATCCGCGCCCTGGCGGATCCGGAGACCTCGCCCTACGACTTTGCGCGGCCGGGGCACGTCTTTCCCCTCCGCGCCCGCACCGGCGGGGTGCTGCGCCGGGCCGGCCACACCGAAGCGGCCGTGGACCTCGCGCGGCTCGCCGACTTCGAGCCCGCCGGCGCCCTCGTCGAAATCATGAACGAGGACGGGAGCATGGCCCGCGTCCCGGAACTCCGGGAGCAGGCCCGGGCCCTGGACATGCCGCTCATTACCATCCAGGACCTCATCGCCTATCGGATGCAAAACGAGCGGCTCATCGAGCGGAAGGCCAAGGTGCAGCTCGACACCGCGTTCGGCACGTTCCGGGTGGTGGCCTACCAGGAAACCCTGACCGGCGACGTGCACCTCGCCCTGCTCAAAGGCGAGTGGACCGAGGACGAACCGGTCCTCGTGCGCGTGCACTCCCAGAACGTGCTCGGGGACGTGCTGGCGGCCCGGCGCGAGATGTACAGCGAGCAGCTGGCCAAGGCCCTGCTCCGCGTGGAGCACGAAGGGCAGGGCGCCATCCTCTACATGATGCAGAGCAACCACGGCCAGGGACTGCTCTCGAAGCTGGAGAACCTGGAGCGCCGGCAAACCGAGAGCGACCGGGCGGCCGACGTGTCCCTCGAAATGGACCACCGCGACTACGGCATCGGGTGCCAGATTCTCCGAGACCTCGAGATCCGCAAGCTCCGCCTGCTTACCAACAATCCGCGCAAGCGAATTGGGCTGGCCGGATACGGCCTCGACCTCGTGGAGCAGATCCCCATCAAGCTTCCCAAGGGGGCGGGGGAGGAGCTGTCCCGGGTCGCGGCCGACCGGCTCACGCCGCTCCTCATGGAACTGCTCGACCGCGGCGCGTAGAGCGGAGCACCACTGCTCCGAGACGGACCGGAGAGGGGCGATCGGAAATCGGATTCGTCGAGAGCAAGGCGACGGACGGTACCACGAACGAAGCGCAGTCCTGCCGCTTTGCGGTGGAGCGCACTCTCGATCCGGGCACGCACCGCTTCCGGCTCCAACAGGTGGACCTCGACGGAACGACGAGCCCCAGCAAGGTCGTGAGCGTAGAGGTGCGGATGACTTGCCCTTGACCTCGTCCCCGATCTGGAATCTTCGGTATTATGTCTCCGGGGTGAGCGACTCTCCGGCCGACGACTCGTCGAGCGGAGGCTTCTCCTCTTCCTGCACCTCCCGGTGCCGAAGGTCCCGCCCCTCGATCATGAAGACGACGCTCTGGGCGACGTTTTTGGCGTGATCGGAAATGCGTTCCAGGGCCTTGCTCACGGTAAGGAGGTGGGCAATAACCTCGGACTGCTCGTGTCCGTCCTCGCACATGCCCACCAGCGTCTCGAAGGTCTCTTCGTGCAGGCGGTTTACCTGCAGGTCCCGTGCGATCACCTTGCGCGCCTTTAGCCGATCCTCCTCTAAAAAGGCCATCTCGGCCTCTCGCAACATGGTGCGCGACATGTCAGCCATCTTCGGCAGCCGCGTCTCGGCGAGCAGCCCAGGGGCGTCGGCAAGGTGGCGGGCGTTGCGGGAGAGGTTTCGGCAGTGATCGCCGATCCGCTCGAAGTCGGTGTTAATCTTGACGGCCATGATGAGCATGCGCAGGTCCACGGCCACGGGTGAGTGCAGCGCCAGGATGCGCTCGCATTGTTCATCGATGCGCAGCTCCAGGGCGTCGATGGCGTCGTCTCCGGCCACGACCTGCTCCGCAAGCTCCACGTCGCCCTGGAGGAGGGCGTTCATTGCGTCGGCAAACTGCTCGTCGACGCGGTTGGCCATGTCGGCGATCAGGCCGCGCAGGGACGCCAGTTCCTGGTCGAGCGACGAACGATTCGGCATGGCCGCTAAGGCGGTGTGGAGGACGCTGGAAACGAGACGACCTACGGATCACCCGAAGCGCCCCGTCACGTAGGCCTCGGTGCGGTCCTTCTCGGGGCGGGTAAAGAGCTGGTCGGTTGGGTTCATCTCGATGAGTCGGCCCATGTAGAGGAAGGCAGTTTCGTCGCTGATGCGGGAGGCCTGCTGCATGTTGTGAGTGACGATCACGATGGTGTAGTCCTTCTTCAGCTCCGTGATCGTCTCCTCCACCTTCGAGGTAGCGATGGGGTCGAGAGCACTCGCCGGCTCGTCCATGAGCACCACGTCGGGCTCCACGGCGAGCGTCCGCGCGATGCAGAGGCGCTGCTGCTGGCCCCCGCTCAGGTCGAGCGCGCTGCTGTGGAGACGGTCCTTTACCTCGTCCCACAGGGCGGCCTGGCGCAGCGACCGCTCCACGAGAGTGTCGAGATCGCCGGTGTAGCCGTTGATCTTGGCCCCCCAGGCCACATTCTTGTAGATCGTTTTGGGAAAGGGATTCGGCTTCTGAAACACCATGCCAACGCGCCGCCGCACCATCACCGGATCGGTCTCCTCCGCGTAAATGTCCTGCCCGTCGACGAGGACGGTGCCTTCGAGTGTGGTGCCCTGGATGAGCTCGTTCATCCGGTTGAGGCACCGGAGCAGGGTCGACTTGCCGCAGCCCGAGGGACCGATAAGAGCCGTCACCTGGTTGGGCTGGATGTCCATGCTGATCCCCTGCAGGGCGTGATTGTCGCCGTACCAGAAGTGCAGGTCGTCAATGTTCAACTTCGGGTCCACGGTCGGCCCGGTCGACGGAGGCGCGTCCGCCGGGGGGGCGTCGTTCCTGGGGCCCTCGGGATGTCCGGGGCGGCCGTTGGGCGCCGGCTCGTCGGCAGAGGCTGGTGAGGGGCGTGTGTCTTCGGTGGACTCGTCGGTAGGCATAGCAGGCACAGTTGGTCGTGCGATCAAGGAGGGCGGCGGCGCGGTTACGCACCGGCACGGCGCTCTTCGAAGTAGTTGCGAAGCAGGATGGCCGTCAGGTTCATCGTGAACAAGAGAATTATCAGCACCACGATGGCGGCGGCCGCGAGCCCCCGAAATTCATCCTGAGGTCGGGCCGTCCAGTTGAAGATCTGAATCGGCAGCGCGGTAAACTGATCCAAGGCCCCCCGGGGCACGAAGGGAACGAAGGTGAGCGCGCCGACGAGAATGAGGGGGGCGGTCTCGCCAATGGCGCGGCTGAGCGCAAGAATGACTCCCGTCAGGATGCCCGGCGCCGCCATGGGCAGCACGTGGCTGTAGATGACCTGCCAGCGCGTGGCCCCAAGGGCAAAGGCGCTCTCGCGAATGCCACTGGGGATGCTCCGGAGGGCCTCCTGGGTGCTGATGATGATTATGGGGAGGATCAGCAGGCTCAGCGTGAGCGCTCCGGCCAGAAGACTGTTGCCGAAGGCCGCGAAACGGACGAAGAGCGCGAGGCCCAGAATGCCGTAGACCACCGACGGCACGCCGGCAAGGTTGGCGATGTTGACCTGAATGAGGCGCAGGAACCACCCTTCCCGGGCGTATTCCTCCAGGTACAGGGCCGAGGCCACGCCCAGCGGCACCGAGATGAGTGCCGTGAGCCCCATGAGCCACAGGCTCCCAATGAGGGCCGACCAGATGCCCGCCTCGCCCGGAGTTCGGGAGGGAAGGCTTCCGATAAACTGAGCGTCGAGCCACGGGAGGGCCGTCACCACCACGTCCACGAGGAGCGTGACGAGCACGACGATGCCGAAAATCGTGGCCAGAAAGAGAACGCCGGCCAGGATCAGGCCGATACGCTTGCGGCGCGAGCGGCGGAGGTTGAACGACCCGTTCGAGAACGGCTCCATAGTCACGGTTACGGGTTATGGGTTCACTCTTGTGTCGCCTTCCGCACAGGGTCAAGTAACGACCTCCGAGGTCTCCCCGCGCATTTTCTACGTGAGAGCGTCAGTACTGCTCCTGGAAGCGGTGCGTGATGCGGTTGGCCACGATGTTCATGGTGAGGGTGATGATGAATAGCACCAGTCCTACTGCAAAGATGCTCTGGTACTCAATGGTGCCCTGCGGCGTGTCTCCTTTGCTCACCTGCACGATGAAGGCCGTCATCGCCTGGATCGACTCTCGGGGGTCGAGTGTCATCTTGGGCGTCGCCCCTGCCGCCAGGGTGACGATCATCGTCTCGCCGACGGCGCGGCTCACGGCCAGGATAAAGCTCGCCATGATGCCCCCGAAGGCCGCGGGCACTTTCACGCGCATTACGGCTTCGTATTTTGTGGCCCCGAGGGCGTAGGCGGCTCCGCCCAGGCTGTCAGGCACCGCTCGCAGAGCATCCTCGCTAAGAGACGCCACCATTGGAATAATCATGATGCCGACGACGATCCCTGCGCTGAGCGCGTTGTACACACCCAGACCCGGGATGAATGATTGCAGGAGCGGGGTAACGAAGGTGAGGGCGAAGTAGCCGTATACGACGGTCGGCACGCCGGCCAGCAGCTCTAGGCCCGGCTTCAGAATTTTGCGGACCCACTCGGCGGCGTACTCCGAGATAAAGACGGCGCTGGCCAGCCCCACCGGGAGCGCCACCACCGCCGAGATCACGGTCACGAGCAGCGTCCCGCTCAGCAGCGCCCAGACGCCAAAGTGCTTCTCAGCGAACTGTGGGGTCCAGCGCGTGTCCCCGAAAAACTCGCTGAGGGCGACCTCCTGGAAGAACGGGATCGACTCAATGATGAGCACGGCCGCAATCCCCAGCGTCGTAAGCACGCTGATGAGGGCACACGCCCCGAGCACGTACTTGATGGCCTGCTCCTTCGGGCTGTCGTAGACCTGTTGACGGAGGTCCTCGGCCGGACGCGGGCCGCGTTCGGTCGTGTCGTCTGCAGTCTTCGCCGTTGGGGAAGGAGTCGTGCTCATGGACGCTCAGCCTGGTCGGACGCTCGGGAGCGGACTGGACTCACTCTACTCTTGCTCTACTCTTGGGCCGTCGTGTCGGCGGCCGTCGTGTCTGTCATGGCCGACCGGAGCATCTGCTCCACTCGGGTTCCGGTCACGTCGACGCCTTCGGCCCCGAAGAGCGTTCCCGTCGTGCGATTACGGAAGCGCTGGAGGGCCAGCTCGTAGGCGTCCTCCGGCATCGCCACGTAGCCCACGTCGCTCGCCAGCTCGCTGGCATTCTTGAGGTAGAACTCGACGAACTTCTCGACGGTGGGCGTAATCTTCGCGGCGTTTACGTAAATGAACAGCGGCCGCGACAAGGGGCGATAAGTTCCCTTCTGCACGGTCTTGGCGCTCGGCGTGACGCAGGAGGCACCGCCGTTCAGCGAGTCCGGATCTACGTCCAGTGCCTTGAGATCCTTGGCGTTGTTCTCGTAGTAGGCCAGCCCAAAGTATCCGAGCGACGTTTCGGTGCCCTTGATGCCCTGTACGAGCACGTTGTCGTCCTCGCTGGCCGTGAAGTCGGACCGGCTGGCCCCGCTTTCCCCGACGATCGCCTCGGTGAAGTAGTCGTAGGTTCCGCTGGCGGTGCCGGGCCCGTACAGGTCGATTGGGCGGTCCGGAAAGTCCTCTCGAAGCTGGCTCCAGCGATCAATCGGGCTGTTCGGCTTCCAAAGCTGCTGGAGCTCATTTGCGGACAGGCAATCCACCCAGTCGTTCTTGGGGTGGACAACCACGGCCAGCCCGTCGTAGGCCACCGGCAGTTCGATGAACTCAATTCCATTCTTCTCGGCTTTCTGGATCTCCTCGGGCGAGATGGGTCGCGAAGCGTCGTTGATGTCCGTCTCGCCCCGCAGGAATTTGGAGAAGCCGCCCCCCGTGCCACTCACGCCGACGTTCACGCGCGCGCCCTCCGTGTCCTCCATGGATTCCTCAGCGACAGCTTCGGTGAGGGGGAAGACGGTGCTGGATCCGTCTATGCTGACCGTGTCGATCGACCCTCCACCGCATCCCGCGAGCGCGAAGACCGCGAATGTGAGGACGAGGGCGCCGGTGAGGCGGCACGCGGAAACGAGTGAGCGACACTGCGAAGCAGCGGTTCGCACGGAGGGAGTCATGGATGGGGGAAGACGAGTGGAAGAACGACGTTCAGCGCGCTGCATCTTGACTTCTCCCCGCACCGACGGCTGTCATGTGCAAGCCACTGCCCTTCTCGCGTTCTACCCGATACTATAACGCTCATTTGAGCCAAGGGAAAGCCATTCGGGAGGAGTTATTCTTTCATCCGGTAGCCCACGCCTTTCACCGTTTCGATGTACTCGCTGCCAATCTTTTCGCGGATCTTTCGGACGTGCACGTCCACGGTCCGGTCCACGACGAAGACGTCGCGGCCCCAGACCTCGTCGAGGATTTCCTGGCGCGAGAACACCCGGCCCGGGTGGGAGGCCAGAAAATAGAGCAGTTCGAATTCCTTGCGCGGGAAGCGCATCTCCGTCTCCTCGTCGTCCTCGTTCTGATAGACCAGGTACCGGTCGCGGTCCACCCGAAGGTTGTGCACCTGAATCTGGTCGGGCGGGTCCTCGTAGCGGCGGGCACTGCGCAGCAGGGCCTTCGCCTGGCTCACGATGACGGACACGGACACGGGCTTGCCGAGATAGATGTCGGCCCCCACGTCGAGGCCCTCTACCTTGTCCTCCTCCTCGTTCCGGGCCGTGAGCATCATGATGGGGATGGTGCGGAGGTGGGCGTCTTTGCGCAGCTTCTCGCACACCTCGATGCCGTCCATCTTGGGCATCATGATGTCGAGGACGATGAGGTCCGGCTCGTGCTCGCGCGTCTGCTCGATGGCCTCCACGCCGTCCCGGGCGAGCACTACGTCGAAGCCCTCCTGCTCGAGGTTGTATTCCAGCAAACTGAGCAGGTCCTCCTCGTCGTCCACGACGAGCACCGTTGGTCCCTCCGTCCCGAGTTGCTGTGCAGTCACGATGGTCCGACCGAACAATCCTGAAGAACATGTTGCCTCCGATTCAACATCCGGATCCGGAGAGCTGTTGTTATCGAAGTATTATCATCCCGCCCCAGTGTCGTCTTTTGCCGGTTTTTCGCAGCGGGGGGAACGCGATTTTTCCGCCCTGGACGCGAGAGAGGCCGAAAAGTGGTCTACTGCCGACGGACGGTGTAGCACTTCGGTGAATTCCGAAATGCAGATCTGCAGGACGTCTGGGCCGCGAATCCATCGTCGTTGGGGGCCGTGGGGAGGAGGCGGTTCTTCTTCTCAACTTGAATGTGTCCGACTTGGTGCGGTTTTCCCTCACGAGCCCCCACGACCGCGACATTCTGGACCTGGCGGTGCCGGCCCTCGCCGGGCTCGCCGCCGGGCCGCTCGTCTCACTGGTCGACACGGCGTTCGTGGGGCAGCTGGGCCGCGTGCCCCTTGGGGCCCTGGGCGTGAACACGTCCATTTTCTCGATGACGTTCGTCATCTTTAACTTCCTTGCCTACGGCACTACGCCGCGGGTGGGGCGGGCCGTGGGGAACGACGACTGGGAGGAAGCAGGACGGGTGGTGATGCGGGCGCTCACGCTGGCGGTGGGCGCCGGCATTGTGGCCCTGATTGCCCTTCAGGCCCTGGCCCGGCCCATCCTGGTCCTCATGGGAGCGAGCGAGGAGCTGATGGCCCCGGCGCTGGCCTACCTGCGCATCCGGGCCTTGGCCGGGCCGGCGGTGCTCCTCATCACGGCGAGTCACGGGGCGTTCCGCGGCTACCAGGACACCCGCACGCCGATGATCGTCACACTCGGCTTCAACGTCGTCAACGGCGGACTCGACCCGCTCCTCATCTTCGTCTTCGACTGGGGCTTGGTGGGCGCCGCGGCCGCCACAGCCATCGGGCAGTGGGTGGGGGCGCTCACGTTTCTATTCCTGCTGTTGAAGGCGCGGCGGAAAGAGCTCGGCATCGAGCTGCGATGGCCGGATCTGCACACGCTGGTGCCGTTCTTGAAGGTGGGGCGGGATCTGTTTTTGCGCACCGCCTCGCTCGTGGGCACCATGACGCTGGCGACAGCTATGGCCGCCCGGGTGGGGGTGACGGCCGTGGCCGCGCATCAGGTGGCAGCTCAGCTCTGGACCTTCCTCGCCCTGCTGGTAGACGCCCTGGCGGTAGCGGCGCAGGCGCTCGTGTCGAAACACCTCGGCGCCGACGCCCCCGACACGGCCCGCCGCGTGTCCAACCGATTGCTGCAGTGGGGATTGGTCGTCGGGGTGGGGCTCGGCCTCGGGTTTTGGGCGCTCCGTCCCGTCCTGCCCGGCTTCTTCACGAACGACCCCGACACGATTCAGGCGCTGCTCGACGTGTATCTGTTTGTGGTGATCCTCCAGCCGCTGAACGGCCTCGTGTTCGTGTGGGACGGCATCTACATGGGGGTGGAGGCATTTTCGTACCTGGCCAAGGCGATGATCGGAACGGCCGTGGCGGCGGCCGTTGTGTTGCTCCTGGTGAACCCGATGGGCTGGGGACTGACCGGGGTGTGGTGGGGCATCACGACCCTCATGGCGGGGCGCCTCCTGACGCTGGCGGGACCGTACGTGCAGGGAACGCTCTTTGGACGACCTCCTGCCTGATGCTCGTCCGTTTCCGGACCGAACATGCGAGGCGAGCCGGGCGGTCAGAAGAGTGACACTGGTGGCAGGGTGTACGAGAGGCTGACAGTGATGACGTCGTGCCGAAGGGGGGAGCTGGTGAGAGGAAATACGTCCTCGATCCGGTCCGGGAGCGTGCTCGCGGAGTGCACCGATCCGGAAAACACAGCGCAGAACCCCGGATTGTACCGCAGTTCGAGGGCCAGGCGGCTCGCAATGCCGACCGGATACCCGAGCCCCACCCCGACGAGCGCCCCCACGCCCCACCGCTGGAGCTGTCCGGTCTCCATGAGTGCCACCCGCTCCGTGAGGTTGATTTCCGTAGTGCGAATGTTGCGCCGGAGGACGCCGCCCAGGGCCAGGTCAATCGAAACCCCGGCGACGGCGTGGAGGGACAGGGGGCCGGAAACTGAAATATCGCGCCGACCGAGCAGCTCTCCCTGCACGTACGATAGCCTGTATCGCTCTACGGCGTAGCTCTCAGATTGGGGGCGGGAGAAGTGTCCGCCTTTCTGGACGTAGAGAAGCTCCGGCTGGAGCGCGAAGTGGTCGGTCACAGGGACAATCACGTGCATCCCGGCGTGAGAACCGATCCGCGGGTTCGCGTTGGTCTCCACGGTTCTGTCGGTGAAGGGAACGGCATTGTCGTTGAGAAAGCCGAACGTGGGTCCGGCGCGGGCTCCCACGCGAAGATCCTGGGCCGTCGCTCGGGGGGGCGCGGCTACCAGGGCGAAGACACACGCGAGAACGATGCACCGCAGGACTGGGATGTAAGCAACGGAGGAGCGGGTCCCGTCTGACGTGGGAGGAGGATCATCGAAGGAGGCGATCATCCAGTACATCTGGGGATTGGAGAAGAACCCGGACGCGCTTTTACGCGGGCCCTGGTGCAGAATC
This sequence comes from Bacteroidetes bacterium QH_10_64_37, assembly GCA_003023105.1. Next base: position 13,441 of record PXSZ01000073.1, on the reverse strand, counting down.
AAGCGGTTCTTTTGCGGTGAAGTCATCCCGAGCTGTCGGGAGCGGAGTCGAGGAATCTCCCCGAGTCCACCAGAAGCGGCGGTATTGAGGCATTTTGCCCAAATGAATGCTCGGTCTGCCAAATTGAATGGGCTTCGATTCCAAAGAGACCGATTGAGCAAGCACTGGGCATTGATGTGGCGTGTTGGTGCTGTGGGGGGCGGTCGGTGCGGAAGAACGATCAGAAGGGGTCGCCCCAGTCCACGTCGTCGGCGTCCCACATATCCTCCGTCCGATCATCGTCCGTCTGCTCGTCCTCGTAGGATGACGCACCTTCGGGAGAGGCATCGACGCCGTACTCGGTGGCCGTTTCGATGCGGTCGAGCACGGCGTCGCGAACGTCCAGCACGTGCGTCTTCGCGTCCTTCAGTGCGGCGAGGGGCCACTCGTTGCGGCCCTCCGTCTCGTCGTCGCGGCCCATCGCGGCATTCACGCGGCGGTGCAGCATGCGGATGACGACCTCGATATTGCTCTCTTCCTCGCCCGTGCCCACGGCGGCCACGAGATCGTCGCCCTCGGGGATGTCGAGGCGGTGAAGAATCGTCCCTGCGGCACGGCGGACGGCGTGGTTGAGGATCTTGCGGTAGGCGTGCCGCTCGCGGGCCGGGCGGTTGGGCGGGGGCGGCAGATCCTCGTCGCCAAGCGGCTGGTTACGGGCCGCAATTTCCTGCTTGATGTCGTCGGCGTCCGGCACGTCGAGGCCCTGCTTTTCCAGGGCGTCGAGTGCCCGTTCTACATCGTCGAGGTGCGCCTGTGCCTCCTCCGCCTCGGTCCCCTCCACCGGCAGGTACGCGTCCACGTCGAACCCCTCAATCTCTTCGCTCGTCACCTCCGCCGGGTCGCTCTCGCTGCAGTCGCGCGACTTGCTCTCGCCCGTCTCGCCGGCGCCGTCTTCGTCGTGCGCCTGCGCCCAGACATCCAAATCCGCCAGCACCTGCGCCTCCTCGGTCTCGTGCTTGAAGTACTGCCAGTGCCCCTCCTGATTGAGCCCAGCGTGGGCGACGACGTGGGCGAGGTTGTCGGTCTGGTTGCCGTTGGGCAGGGCGCGGAGGGCGCGGCCCACGAACTGGGTGTAGGGGGCCACCGAGCGGAACGGGCGAAAGAGGGCGGCGATGGAGATGGTGGGATTGTCGTAGCCCTCACCCAGGATGCCCACGTGTACCATCGCGTCGAGCGACCCGTGCTCGTAGTCGCGGAGACGATCCTCTCGTTCCTCAGTCGTCATGCCGCGGCTCGCCACGAACGACGCGTCGATGCCCCGGCTCCGGTAGAGGGCCGCCACCTGCTCGGCGTGTCGGATGGAGCAGGCCGCGGCGAGGATCTGATGCTGCTCCGTGCCGCGCCGGGTCTTTGCCTGGAGCAGCTGCACGCTGCGGTCCACGATCGTCTCGTTGCAGACGTCCGAGAGCGCCACGCCCCGCGAAAACCACGTCTCCTCGCGCAGGTCCATGATCTCGTCGCGGGTGTACGCGCGCTCTTCGCCCTCGACGGTGAAGGTCATCTCCGAGGCCACCGCGTCGACCCGCACGATGTTTTTGACGTAGTCGGCGGCGATGGCGTCGGCCAGGCGGTAGCGGTAGACCGGCTCGGCGCGGATGGGCTGCTCGTCGCTGCGGAAGGGCGTGGCCGTGCAGTAGATCTTCTTCGCGTCGGGGAACGCCCGATTGACGTTTTGCCACGAGTCGGCGGGGGCGTGGTGCGCCTCATCCACCACGATGAGGTCGAAGAAGTCGGACGGGAAGAGGGGCAGCCAGCCCTGCATCTGCTGCACGTTGGTGACGATGACGTCCGCCCGGCGGCAGTCCTCCTCGTTGACGCGGCCCCGCTCCAGCGCTACCACGCGGGGCAGGCGCGTATCCTTCGGCAGCACGTCGCAGAAGTGGTAGAAGGTGCCGGTGCCGCTGAAAGTGCCCTCTGCCAGCCCGTCCTTGATCGTGAGGTTGGGCGCCACCACCAGCACGCGCCCCTCCGCGATGCCGAAGGGGGCGCAGGCGATGAGGCCGGACTTGCCGCAGCCGGTGGGCAGCACGGCGATGGCGGGGAGCTGCGTCGCGCCCTCCGCGTCGAAGTAGTCCCGGAGCGCGATGTACCCTTCTTCCTGCGGCACGCGGAGCTGATCGTTGCCCACGATGCGGGCGTCGGTGTCCTGGAAGTAGCGCCGGGTGTCCTCGCGGTGCTGTTCGTGGCGCGCTCGCAGCCGTTCGGTCCGCTCCGTCGCGTCGGTCCCCTTCGCCCGGTTGCACTCGTGGCAGAGCGGGTCGAGGTTGAAGACGGCGTGCTCCCCGCCCTCGGCGAAGGCCTCCCGGTGATCGAGGTGCTTTCGCAAGGCCTCCTCGTCGATCGTGCGGCCGCATTCCGCACACGTCTGTCCGTCGAAGAAGTCGACGCGGCGGCGGACGGCCTCGGGGATGTGGCGGGAACGGGGCATGGACGCGTTAGAGGTTCTGCGTCAAAGCGATTCCTGGTCCTTCCGACGGTCAGGCGGTGTACCGCAGGGCGGCCTGAATGTTGTATTTTTTGCTGGGCCGTATTTTTTGCTGGGCCCCGAGCGTCTCGGACCTACAACTGTGCGCTGATGCCTACCAGCAGCGTGCGACCGGGCAGAGGGGCATCGAACACCTCACTATAGTCGGTGTCGAACAGGTTGCGCACCTCGGTGGACAGGGTGACCGTCCGGTCGCCCAGCCGGGCCTCGTAGGCGAGGCGCGCGTGCACGACCCCGTGTCGGTCCATCGCGAGGCCGGTGTCTTCGAGGCGATCCTTCCACAGTCCCTGAACGCCGATCGTCACCGATCCGGCACTGATCGAGGCGCTGCCCTGCAGGTGGTGCCGGGCGCTGGTGAGGGCGTACTTGAAGTCGGCCACCTGTTCCTGCGCCTCAAAGGAGGCGTCGAGGAAGGTATATGCGGCGTCGAGGTGCACGCCGACCCCGCCGATCTGCCGGTCGAGGCTGGCTTCCGTCTCTATTCCCAGCGTCTCGACGCGGTGCAGGTTGCGGGCGACGAAGACCTTGGCGTCCGGCGTCTCCAGAGCGTAGTCGATGAGGCCGCGCGTCGTGCGCCCGAAGCCCGTCAGGTGCAAACGCAGGTCTGCGGGGAGGCGCACGTCGGCCCCCACTTCGCCAGACCACGCCTTCTCGGCGTCGAGAGTGGAAGTGCCCCGGTTCCCCCCGGCGTCGAGAAAACGCTCTACGTAGTTTGGGGCCCGGACGGCCCGTCCCCCACCGGCCCGGAGCGTCGTCCATCCGAGCTCATAGGCAAGAAAGAGCTGCGGCGTCGGCTCCACGCCGTAGAGCGGATCGTAGTTTACGCGCGTGCTCTGATTCACGGTCAGTCGCGGCGTGGCGTGCCAGCGCAGATTCACGAACGGGCCGACCCGCCCGTTAGTGTGCAGGCCGAGGCCGTTGCTGTCGATGCCGCGCACCTGTGCGGACAATCCGCCCGTCATGCGAATCAATCCAACGGTGTGAGAGGCCTGTCCCTGCAGGTTGAGCATCCGGCTTGTGTGCTTGGCAGCGGGCGTCTCGGCGTTGAACGTGTAGCGGTCGCGATGCTGCTTGCCCGACACCTGCACGCGCCACGGCGTGTCCGCGCCGGGTGCGCTCTGTACCCGACTCTGTATCCAGAATGTGGAGGTGTGCTCTCGGGCCTTGTCGCTTGGGAAGGGCGTGTAGAAGTGCCACGCACTGAACTCGCGGTCGTCGACTCCGACCCGAGTGTAGACAGTGGCGTCGCCAAGAGGGTTGGCCACTGCCGCCGTACCGCTCCCGCGCACAAAGTCGGTGCGGACGTTTCCTCCGCGTCCATTCGAAAGTGGATTCCCCGCGTCGTTCTGCACTATCTGGCCGTCGCTGCCCTGCACCTCCGCCGCCGCACTGACGGCAGTTCGGCGTCCCACGTTCCGAACCGCACCGCCGATGTCGTAGAGGTTGTGTTTTCCGTAGCGCCCGTCGACGCGGGCCGCGAGGCCGGTGCTGCCCGTGCGGCCCTGGCGAAGGGCCGTCTTCGTGATGAGGTGCACGACACCGCCGAGCGCGTCGGGCCCGTGAAGGGCCGTGGCGGGACCACGGAGCACCTCCACGCGGGCAATCTCGGAGAGGGGCACCGGAATGTCCATGAGGAAGTGGCCGGTCATGGGATCGTTGAGCCGAGCGCCGTCGAGCAGGAGAACGACGCCGTTGAACGTCGATCCGCGCATCGTCAGGTCGCTCTGCACGCCGAAGCCTCCGCGGCTCTGCACGTCGAGCCCCGCTACCACGTCGAGCAGCTGGTCGACGGTGTTCACGGAGAGAGCTTCGATGTCACGCTGCGTGTAGACGGCGACCCGGCGCCCGGTTTCCTGCGCCGCAGAGGCCATGCGGGAGGCCGTGACCACGACGCTGTCCGGCATTCGGACCTGAAACGCCACGTCCGTGGTGTCCCGTTGCCCGCGGGCCGGAAGGGCAACGAGCAGCATGATGCAGATCAAAGCAGGCGATCGGCGAAGAAGCATGTTCGTGGTGGGTTCCATTAGACAGCACGCTCGATTTACGTAGACTTAGAAGCTGTTTTAATTCGCATTTTGGGGCACCCCAGGAGCACTTGCTCCTGTTGGTCACAGGGCTGCGCGCGGCATCTTTCCGCGTCTTTGCCCCCGGTTTCTCGCCCGTAGCCCGCTACGGACCTCAAAAATCGTGGGCAAATCCATCAAAAATCTGCCCGCGCTCGCCTACCAACTTGAAATTATAACAGCTTCTCAGGAGGTCGGGTCGAGAAAGCACAGGGGGTTCTCTCCCCTCATCAAAAGTGCGCACGGACGCGTCCTCTCTGCCTGGAGCTTACGCCTCGCAGCTCCGGCACGCCAGCAGCTCGCGCGAAAAGCTCTGCGCCGCGTTGACGCCGTGCTGGTAGTAGAGCGACTTGATGCCCTTCCGCCAAGCCTCGATGTAGAGGCGGTTGATGTCCTTCACGGGGGTGGACCCGGGGTCGATTGCGAGGTTCAGGGACTGCGACTGGTCGATGTGCTTCTGCCGCCCGGCGGCCTGGTCGACAATCGCCATCTGGCTGATCTCGCTGAAGGTCTTGAAGATGTCCTTCTCCCGGTCGGTTAGGAAGTCGAGGTGCTGGACCGAGCCGTCGCGCACCGCAATCTTCTCCCAGGTCTCGTCGGTGTCCTTGCCCTTCTCTCGCAGGAGATCCTTCAGGTCCGGGTTCTTGTAGGTGACCTTCATTTTGGCTCGGTCCTGTACGAAGTAGTTGCTCTTGAGCGGCTCGATCGATGGACTCACCTGTCCGAGGATGAAGCTGGATGATTTTGTGGGGGCCACGGCCATCGTCGTGGCGTTGCGGCGGCCGTAGCCTTCCAGCAGCGGCGGTTCGCCGAAGCGTTCGGCCAGCTCGGCGCTGGCGGCGTACGAGCGCTCCTTGATGGTCTTGGCAATCTCGGCGCCCGTGAGGCTGGCCTCCGGCGACTCGAACGGAATCATGTTCGACTGCAGGTAGGAGTGCCAGCCCAGGATGCCGATCCCGATCGCTCGGTGCCGCTTCGCGAAACGCACGGCCCGCCCCATGTGCGGCATCCCCTCGGCCCCGTCGATGAACTCCTGCATCACCGCGTCGAGGAAGTAGGTGAGCGTCTCGACCGCGTCGGTGTCCTTCCAGTCGTCGTAGCGGGCGGCGTTCATTGACGAGAGGCAGCACACGAAGCTCTCGTCCGAGCCTGAAGGTAAGCTTATTTCGCTACAAAGATTGGAGGCGTGGATGTTGTAGCCCTTTTCCTTGTAGACCTGTGGTCGGCCCCGCTGCACGTTGTCACGGAAGAGGAGGTAGGGGATGCCGAGGTTCATCCGGCTCTCGACCACCTTCGCCCAGAGGGCGCGCTTGTCGGGATCTCCGTCGATCATCGCTTCCATCCAGTCGTCGCCCACCACGACGCCGTACATCATCGTTTGGATGGCGTCGCCCTCCGTCTGAATGTTGAGCCACTCCTCCACGTCCGGGTGCTCGATGTCGATGTAGCCGGCGAAGTGGCCGCGGCGCGTCTCGCCCTGGCTCACGACGTTGATGATCTTGTCGAAGAGCTGCGCAAACGGGTACGTGCCGTTCGACGTGCCGTTGTTGGTGATGGGGGCGCCGCGCGGCCGGATGTTGCCGAAGTAGCCGCTCGTGCCGCCGCCCACCTTCGTCATCATGCCAACCTCGGCGTGGGTGTCGAGGATCGACTCCATCGTGTCGCCGATGTAGGAGCCGAAGCACGAAATGGGCAGGCCACGGTCGAGGCCGAAGTTGGCCCAGACCGGCGAGGCCAGCGAGTAGTAGCCGCGCGCCATGTGCTCGTAGAACCGGTCGGCGAAGCCGTCAATCTCGAGGATCGCTTCGGCGTGGTCGGCGATCTGGCGGACGCGCTCCTCGGGCCCGGTGCCGTCGAGCAAGTACCCGCGGCGGAGGAAGGTGCGGGCCTCGTCGTTGAGCCAGTCGAAGGGGGGAGACGTAGACGAGCGGGGGAGGGTCTGTGGAGGCATGGGGGAGGAGATCAAAGGGAACGGGAAGGCCGTGGACGGCCGGATCGAGCGGGGCAGCGAAGGCAGAGGCGCTAGAAAAGGTCGTCGCCGCTCACGCTCTGTGTCATCTTCGAGTAGCTGGTCGAGCGCTTCGAGAAGAAGTCGTTGCCCTTCGTAAGCAGGATCTCCTCGTAGAACCAGCGGGTCTCGTCGAGCCGCTCCGGATCGACCTCGAAGATCGGGTCGACGCCCACGTTCTTCAGCGACTCGTTGAACTTGTCGCGCAGGAACGCGTCCACGACCGGCCGCGGCAGGAAGTCGAGCTCGCCGTCGGAAAAGATCCAATCGAGAACCTTCTGCTCCGCCTCGAAGGCGCGGCGGCAGGCGGCCTGCACGGTGCGCTCGAACTCGGGACCGAACCACTCGGGATGCTCCGCACGGATGATGTCGATCAGCTCCACCCCGAAGAGCCCGTGGATCTGTTCCTCCTTCGAGGTGGCCTCGACAGCGTTGGCCACCCCCTTGAACCGCTTCTCGTACTTGTCGAACGAGAGCATGATGAGAAACTGGCTGAACAGGCTCACGTGCTCGATAAAGATCGAGAAGAGCAGGATGGCACGGGTAAAGTCGCGGTTCGTGCTGCTCTCGGTCCCTTCGAGCGTGGCGTTCAGGTACGCGATGCGGTCGGAGAGGGCCGGAATTTCCTCGACCCGCTCGAAGGCCTCGTTCAGGCCCAGCAGTTCCAGAAGGTGCGAGTAGGCGTCCAGGTGGCGCACCTCCGATTCGGCGAAGGTCATGCCTACGGCGCCCACCTCCGGCACGGGGAGTCGGTTGTAGACTTCGGCCCAGAAGGTTTTGACGGCCACCTCGATCTGGGCAATTGCGAGCATCGTCTTCATGATGACGCTCCGCTCGGCGTCGGTACAGTTGACGCGGAAGTCCTGAACGTCGCCCTCGAAGTTGAATTCCTCGTGGACCCAGTAGGACTGCCGGATCGCGGTCTTGAACTCCAGGAGGTGCGGGTACTCGTAGGGCTTCAGGTTGACGCGGTTGTCGAACAGACTCATGGGATCGGGGCGCTCTGTTGAAACAAAAAATGCCTCCGGACGCCGGTACGCGTCACGGAGGCTACAGAGCGCAAAAGAAGTGTAGGGGACCGGCGTCCTCGGCCAGTCGCAGGGCGGCCGAACCGCACTTCGGTACGGGCCGGACGGCCAAGCCAGCAGCACACTCCACGTCGCGGACCACAGCCCTATGACGCGTAGGGCGGATTGCGAACGGTCCGCCCGCAAACGCCGGGCGGGCCGTTCAGCGTCGGGTCGCTCCTCGAGCAGGCACTCGGACTATCACCGATGCGCGACAGCGCCGGAGTTCCACCGGACTTCCCCCGAGACGCAGCCCCGACAAAAAGCAGGACTGCCGCCGCGCCACGACAGCACGGCCTCGAAGAGGACGGGATGGAAGTTAAATGTGCACGTACGGTAGGGCTCGCCGTCGGAAAAGTCAAACCGTACCCACACCCGATTCTGTTATTGGGAGTGATCGGAAGGCCCGTTTATCGGCGGCTTGACCGTGCAGAGGGGAGAACTCCTGTTTTTGCAAACTCCCTGATGGTCATGTGCGGCGGCGTACGTCCCGCCTCGATACTCCCGCCCCGATACTGCGGGCCGACGCTACGCGTTGATCGGGGCCGCCGTGTGGGGGTACAGGTTCGGCGTCGGCGGGTCGAAGAGGCCGACCTCGTTGTACGGCCGGATGGCCTCCTCCACGAACGACTCGTAGGCGGCCTCCGCTTCTGTCGAGGGAGCACTGCGAGGCAGGTGAGCCCGGGCCCGCCGGACGGCATTCCGCAACGGCGTCTCGTCGGCGCAGAGGAACGCCAGCGGGGTGTCGGGGACGCCGTCTGCGGCGGCGCGGCGCCGCTCGTAGGTCGTGGCGGCGGCGAAGTAGAGCATCGTGCTGGCAGTCCAGGCCCTGAAGGAGGGGAGGGCGTCGTAGCAGAGGCGCACGAGAGCATCGACGAACCGGAGCTCGCGGCGCACCGCGCCGCTGTACGCCTCCAGGGCGGAATCCGGTGGCGCCGTGCCGTGTTGTTCGAAGAGGCGGCCCAGCCGCTCCACTCCGCTCAGGGTGTGGGCAACGCCGGTGCTGTGCAGCGGGTCGACGAACCCGGCCGTGGACGGGAGAAGTGCCCATCCCGGTCCGGCAGCGCAGTCCACGAGGCGCTGCAGCCGGTCGGTGCGGACGATCTCGCTGGGCGGGTCGACGATCTCTGCGTCCGCAAACCGCCGGGCGAGCGTCGGGTACTGCTGCAGGTGCGCCCGCCATTCCTCACGGGGGGACCGACCAGACGGCTTGGGATGCGCCTCGGCGTCCAGGACGAGGCCTACGCTCACGCGGCCGTCGTCGAAGCGGAGCTCCCACAGCCACCCGTCGTGGAGGACGTGGTGGACGGCCGCTTCGTCGGCTGGAAACGGATGGTCCTCTGTCCGACCGCCGTGCTCGGTGAGCCACTCGTTCCAACGCGGAAGATTCCGAAAATGGCCGTAGAGCGCTCGCGAGTGGGTATCGAGTAACGATTCCGACGCTGCAAAGCCGAGGGACGGAAGCACCTGGCCCCCACCCGTCGCGTCAATAACAAAATCTGCTGTGCACTCCACCGGCTCGTCGCCGCGTCGGGCCTGCACGCGCCACCGGCCCTCGCGCTCGACATCGGTCACCGCCGTCTTCTCCAGCAGCGGGATGCCGGCCGCCCGCACCTCGTCGGCCAGGAACGCATCTACGTCGGCCCGCAGCCACTGCGTGTCGGAGTGGTACGGGTCGCTGCTCGCGGCCACAAGCAGCTCGTTGGCGTGGGTGGGGTCGGGCACGAATGGCTCGCCGCGCCGGTGCCGGAAGTAGCTAAAGCCTCGCTTCCGGCCGCCGGTCACCGCCGGGTAGGTGTCCCGCCAGGGCCCGTACGCCGCCAGCGGCCGCAGGCGGGGCTGGTCGTAGCGGGCCGCCAGGGCGCGCAGGATCATGTTGGCCGTGGGCGTCGACGACTCCCCGATCGCAAAGCGCGGGTGCTCGGCCCGGTCCAACACGACGCTCTCGAGGCCGATGCCCTCCAGCACCAGCGCCATAATACTGCCCCCGAAGCCGGAGCCGAGAATTGCTATGTCCGCTTCGAGCCTTTCCATGAAGTGAATGCTCTCGTTCAAGTGCTCTGCTACCCACCTGCACGACCGCGGACGGCCGACGGCGGTTTGTGGTCACCTTTGCCGGTCAGAGCAAGTACATCGTACCGGCGGCTGAACCTCTTGGGTGTGATTCATCCGCTGCAGGCGCTCGCGGCGCTCCGGGCCACAGGTCTCGCACTCGTAGAACCGCTCGAGGTCCCACAGGTCCATAAACACACGGCCCCGATTCATCCGGAGACCTTCCTCCAGCACCGTTTCAATCGAATTCATGGACGGCGGCTCGAAGTGACCGTCGCGCTCCAGGTACTGCATGATGCCGTTGCCGCTGCGGGTGGGCACGACCGACGCACACTGCACTCCGGCGTCGAATGCAAACTCGATGGACCGCAGCGCCCACTCCACGCCCTCCGCCTCGCTCAGGAACGGCGGGCGCAGCAGGATGAAGGTGCGCACGTCGATGTCGTGTTCGCGCAGGAAGCCGACGGCCCGGCGGAAGTCCTCGCGCGTCATGCGCTTGTTGAGGCGGTCGAGCACCGTGGGATGTGCCGTTTCCAGACCGAGTGCAATTTCAAGGCGGCCGTCTAGTCGGTCGCGGAAGTCGGCGCACACGTCACGACACAGTTTCGGGTGGTTCTCGACGATCACCGTGTCGAATCCCTGCATCCGCTCGGCAATCGCGGAGCGGTCGGACGGCGGAAAGGCCTGCTGGTCGAAGAAGTTGCCGCTGTTGTAGAGCTTGACGTGCCGGGCCTCCGGCAGCCGCTCGAGCGCGTAGTCGATCTGGGCGGGCACCGCGCCCTCGGGCACCGTCTCATCGGTCGTGTTTGTCCAGAGGTCGCACATCAGGCACCGGAACGGGCACTCCCGGTTCGTCACGAAGATCGTGGTCACCGGATCGACCGTGCCCGCGGCCGAGCGCTCCTTCTCGACGTGGTAGGCATAGGGGCGCCAGGGGTCGACATTGGCCTTCTCGGGCCGAGCCGCCACGATCTCTGCGTCGGTGAACGCTGGCAGTTCCATGGACGTGGGGGCAATCTTGGTCACGAGGGGTCCTGGTCGGGCGATGGTACCAAGCTCCCGCGTTGGACGTATAACGTTTGTCTTGCTGGAGGGAGGCAAAACGTTGCGAAGCAACAGGCAAACGAGAAGGGGGCACGCCAGCGCCGTCGCCTCACTCGTAAATCTCGGCGAACGTGCGGCGGTAGGCCTGTTCATGCTCCGGGAAGAGATCGTCGAATCCGCCGTCCTCCACAGCCCCGTGCTGGAAGCGCGTCTTTTCGAAGGTGGGCATCGTCTGGCCGGTCACGGCCTCGACGCCGCGGCGCACGATCTTCCCCTTCAGCTGGTAGAGCGTCTCCGGTTCCCAGTCGGTCAGCTCCACGAACGGGATGTTTTCAGCCACCTCGATCACGTTGGGCAGGGCGTACGGACTGAAGCCCTCGAACCCGAAGTGGCGGGCGGGCGCGTAGCTTCGGACGTGGCCCCGACTCTGGCCGCCGGAGTAGGTGAGGGAGTGCTTGACGGCGTCGACGCCCCAGCCCTCCTGGTAGAGCATCTGGTTGCTGAGCACGCTCCGGATCGTGAGTTCCGGGTTCTCGTCGAGCGGGTAGTCCTTCAAGTTCTCGTCGCCGCCGTCGCCGTCGACGAGGTACGTCCAGTCCGGGTAGCGCTCACGGATGCCGCGGCAGAGGGCGAGGGTCATCGTGGCGGCCTGCACGTCGAGCGGCTTGTAGTCCTCGGTCACGCGGATGGCCTCGCGGAAGTCGACCTGTTCTTTCTCGGCCTCCACGACCTCCAAGAACATCGAGAGCCCCAGCTCATCGAGGAAGGCGTGTGCCTGGCCGACGTCCGAGCCGCCGCCCACCGACAGCGTGAATGCCTTGAGGCGCGTCGGCGCTTCGCCCCGCTCCAGAAGCAGGTGGCGTAGGACGAGGAAGATCGCTCCGCTGTCGATGCCACCGGAGAAGAGCACCCCGATTGGTTCCCCGTCGTCGATCCAGTCGAGCCACCGGTTGCACTCGTCGGCCAGGGTGCCGACGTAGGCCTCCCCGATTGCGTCGAAGTCGGCGGGTAGCTCGCCCTGGTCCGGATCGAAGTAGCGGGTGTACGACGGCTTCGGGTCGGGGCAGCCCACCAGTTCCAGCTCCGTGACGTGATGGGCCGGGACCATGCGGGTGTAGGAGGGATGGAACTGGCCCGCCAGCCCTTCGCTCTCCAGAAAGTCCTGAATCTCGTCGATGCGCTCGGCGATGACGAGGCACGGCCCTTCTGCCCGCTTGGCGAGAAAGTAGCGCATGGGACGCCCGATTGAGCGGGCCATGCGCACGGTCGTGTCGTCTTTGTGCACGAGAGCGAACTGGCCGTCAATGGCCCGGATGCGTGCCGGATCTCCAGAGGCCAGGGCGGCCTCGGCATCGTCCGCCGTACCGTTCAGGAATACTCCTCGGCGGCCCGTTCGTTTGCGGGCAGGCATCGTCTTCGGCTGCTCCGAGGGGGAACTGGAGCAAGACCTGGAGAAGGCCCTCAAGGCCGCCGAAAAGCAGGGAAATAAGAACTCAAGTGCCCGCGCAGCTACGCCCGCGCACAGGTCGACTCCCGCGGCAGCTCCTCGCCGGGGGCTTCCTTGAGCGCTTCGGGCGCGAGGTCGAGCTGCATCGCGTCCTCCTCAGGCGCGCCTTCCGGTCTCACGGTCAGAGGCCACGTCGGGACGCCAGGGTCGGCCACGTACACCTCAGCGAAGCGCGCAGGGTCGCGCAACGGCTCGAAACAGCCCTCCAGGAGCGAGCCGAGCTCCACGCGTCGTCGCGTGCCGTCGTCGAAGCTAACGACCAGTTCGTAGCGATCGGCGTCCGTGACCTCTACATCGGTGACGTGAAGGATGGCCATAGCGGGGAAGGGGCGTCAGTCAAGGGGGGCAATCTTGGGAAGCGGAGCCGGCTCCTGCGCCAGCTTCCAGCAGCGGAGTAGCTCCTCCTGATGCTCGGCGGCCCACTCGAAGACGAGCGAGCGTGCCCGGCGAGAGAGGCTGCCTTCGAGCACGCGCACAGGCTGGATGCCTACCAGCGCCTCCTCGCCGCTGTACTCTGCGGGAAAGTGCGGGGGCTGGTGGTCGTTCCAGTACATCGCAATGCGGATGCCGTAGAAGCGCGAGAGTTCAGGCACGTCTCGGGACGGGGGAAAGGGTCGGACTGGTTCAGAACGTTCGCCCCGATCTACGGGCATAGATTCGCAGGAAAATAGGTGCTTCAAAATAGGTGCTTCCGCGCACGTGGCGATTCTTCGTTCTCCCCTCAACGGTTTCTCCCAACGTATCGGAACCGGAGACCTCCGACGCACAGCGACTACGCTACGCTCGTCTGCGTGGTGCTCCACCCCCGCCGAAAGTCGAAAGGGCTGGAGGCTGCGAGCGTAGTGAACCTGTTCGCCTACGCCTCACGGTCGAGAGCCTCTCGTCGCACCTCCCGTCGCAGATGCACAGTAGGAATGCACATTAGGAGACGCATCGCGCATTGCAACGCATGGTGCAAGATTGGGTTCGCTCCCGCGGTACTCCTCTACCCGCCGGGCGACACCTCGGCTTACAACCGAAGAGAGCCGCGCTCCGGTCTAAGAGGAATCGATCTAAGAGCCCATTTGAAAATTATTTCCTGAGGCCTCAGAACGCGGAATTTAGCCCGAAAAGAGGGAAGAATGCCGGGGTTTCGGCACTAATGTCCGTAGCTTGAGGCTCCTATTCTGGAAAATT
>PXSZ01000072.1 GCA_003023105.1 Bacteroidetes bacterium QH_10_64_37 | reverse complement strand
TCAACCGCGTATCCCGACAACTCTGCACACACGATCTCAAAATCCAGATAGTCGGGATCGACCTCCGGACACATCTCAACCAGATCCTCCAGGTCATGCAAACTGGGGACCATGGAACCGAACGTTCGGACGCACAGTGACGATAACGCTGAGGTGATGATTTTCTCCACCGCGACCCTGCATTTTATACCAACGCTGATTTCCGCTGCCTGATTCCTTTCCGCCATGCCTTCCACCCGCCGCGATTTTCTGAGGTCTCTCGGCCTCACCGGGGCGGCCCTCAGCCTGCCCGACATCGCTCGTACTGCCTTCCGCCCGCAGCGCGACGCCCGCCCGGTCACCGTCACCGGCCGCGTGACGGGACCGGACGGAGGGCTCGATGGAGTGCCCGTCACCGACGGCGTCGCCGTCACACAGACCAACGCCGACGGGCGGTACGAGCTCGCGTCGTCGTCCCGCCGTCCGTTCGTCTACCTCTCGGTGCCGAGCGGATACCGACTGCCCACGCACGAGGCCGGCACGACGCGCTTCTACCGGACGCTCGATGCGGCGGGCGGCGACACCGTGGAGGCCTCGTTCTCCCTCACGCCCCTCGATCGCAACGACGAGCAACACGCGTTTCTCTTCCTGGCCGATCCGCAAACGCAGACTGAGGCCGAGGTGCAAAAATTTCAGGACGAAACGGCGCCCGACGTCCGGTCGACGGTGAAGAGCCTCGAGGACCGCCCCGTCTTCGGCGTCGGTGGAGGCGACCTCGTGTTCGACGACCTGTCGCTCTTTTCCGGCTACGAGAGGGCGGTCCGGCAGATGGGCATTCCGGTCGTGCAGGTGGTGGGCAACCACGACCTCAACTTCGACGCGCCGGCCGATCCGGGCTCCACGGCCACGTTTCGCCGGCACTTCGGGCCGGAGTACTACTCGTTCGACCGAGGGGCCGTCCACTACGTCGTGCTCGATGACGTGTACTGGCCGGGCAGCGACGGCTTTGGGGGAGATACCGACGATTACCTAGGCCACGTCGACGCGGCGCAGCTCGCGTGGCTGGAGCAGGACCTCGCCCTCGTCGAGGACGGGCGCCCCGTTGTCGTGTTCACACACATCCCGCCCCTCAGCACCGCCTACGAGCGGCGCGGAGAGCCGAGTCCGTCGGTCCGCACCCGGATCGGAAACCGGGCTGCGCTCTACGATCTGCTTTCTCCGTTCGACGCCCACGTCGTGAGCGGGCACGTTCACGAAAATGAGCACCGCTTTGCAAAGGAGCCCCACGAGCACGTGGTGGGCACGGTGTGTGGGGCGTGGTGGACCGGCCCGGTCTGCTACGACGGCACGCCCAAGGGCTATGCGGTGTACGAGGCGGACGGCGAGTCCGTCCAGTGGCGCTACAAGGCCGCGGGCCACGGTGCAGACCATCAGATGCGCCTCTATCCCGCCGGGGCCGACCCGACGGCGCCTAACGAATGGGTTGCCAACGTGTGGGACGCCACCGACGACTGGACGGTGGTCTGGTACGAGGACGGCATCCGCACCGGCCGCATGGCGCGCCGGGTGGGCCTCGATCCGATGAGCCGGCGCCTCCACGAGGGCGACGATCAGCCGAAAAAGCACCCGTGGGTGGAGCCTCAGCCCACCGGGCACCTCTACTACGCCCCGGCCGCTCCCGACGCCGACCGGATCCGCGTGGAGGCCACAGACAGCTTCGGTCGGACCTACGCGGCCCAGCACTCGCCAGACACGGACTCGCCTCGTTCCCCATCCGGATGATTCTACAGCTCGCTCCTCTCGGACAATTTCCTGCCCATGTAAATTCGATCCAGCAGATGCGCGTCGTAGGTGTCATTGCGGTTCTGGTACTGAGCATTGCCGGGGGTGGGTGCACCGGCGCAAATGAATCCGCAGGTCCCGAGATGGAGACCCGCCCTCCGATCACGCGCATCGCCTTCGGCTCGTGCAACGACCAGACCGCCCCGCAGCCGCTCTGGGACCCCATCCGCGCCTCCAAGCCTGACCTCTGGGTGTGGATGGGCGACAACATCTACGCGGACACGGCCAACATGACCGCCCTCGACTCGATGTACGCCCGGCAGCGACGCCACCCCGGCTACCGGGCCCTTCGGACGTCGACGCGCGTCATCGGCACGTGGGACGACCACGACTACGGCGCCAACGACGCGGGCCGCACCTACCCGAAGCGGGACAGTAGCCAGATGCACTTCCTCGACTTTCTGGACGTTCCGAAGAACCATCCGCGCCGGGCACGAGAGGGCGTCTACAGCGCGCACGTCTACGGGCCGCCCGGGCGGCGAGTGAAGGTGATCCTGCTCGATACCCGCTACCACCGCGCTCCCCTCACGCGGGATCCGCTCACCGAGCAGGTCTACTTTCCGAACGAGAAGGGCGACATCCTGGGCGATGCGCAATGGGAATGGTTGGAGAAGGAACTCCGCACGAGCTCCGCACAGATCCACCTCATCGGCACCAGCATCCAGGCCGTTTCGAGCCGGCATGCGTGGGAGAAGTGGGCCAACTTCCCCCGGGCCCGCGAGCGGCTCTTCCGGGTCCTCGACCAGTCGAACGCCCCGGGCGTGGTCCTGCTCAGTGGGGATCGCCACCATGCAGAACTGTCCCGGCACGACGAGGCAATCGACTATCCGCTCTACGAGCTCACCGCCAGCGGCCTTACCCACCACGCCTCGCCCGGCAACGAGCCGAACCGGCACCGCGTGGGGCCGCTCGTGGCGGCGCTCAACTACGGCCTCGTGACGATCAACTGGGACGCCGAGCCGGTCACCCTTCAACTCCAGGTGCAAGGCACGGAAAACGAGACCCTCCTGGATCACTCGATCCGACTTTCTGAGCTGCAACCCTCGGGCGAATAGCCCGGGAGCCGAACCGGCAGGGCCATCGCATCTTAAAATTCGTAGTGTCGAGGGACTGACGCGTCCCGCTTCAATCCCATTTGCGAATCTGTTCGCCAACCAGACTCTGAAACGTGAGACGCGAGAGGCGTTGGGGGCGTGACGGGAGGGCGGCTTCTCGCGCTGCGAGTGACCCCGACAGTGGTCGGGGACAGGCAAGATTACGGTTTTTCGTTCTTCGATCCGGTTTTCGATCATGCAGTTCGCCGCTCGGCTGCTCCTCGTACTTACACTCGCATTCGCGGGCTGCAACTCGGTCTCGGAGGTAAACGAGCCGCCCGGCGTGGGCTTCTCGTACACGCCGAAGACCCCGAGTGCGGGGACGGAGGTGACCTTCGAGGCCCGGGCTACCGACCCGGACGGACAGGTTGAATCGTTCCAGTGGGGATTTGGCGATGGGGAAACGGTGGAGGGGGCCACCTCCACGCACACGTTCGAGGAGCCGGGAAACTACGAGGTCTCGGTCACCGTGACCGACGATCGCGGCGCCACGGACCGCGCGCAAAAAACCGTGGAGGTCCAGTAGCGCCGACAGGTGCGACGGCGGCTGCTATTGGCTGCTCCGAACGAGCCGCTCCTTTGCTCCCCGGCGCAGCTGCTTGATCGCGTGCTCGCGCTGCATGGCGTCGGACTTCGTCTCGTACGTCTCGACGTGTATCAGCGTGACCGGGCGCCGCCCCCGGGTGTACTTGGCCGCCGTTCCGTCGTTGTGCTCGGCCACGCGCCGCTCCACGTCCGTGGTGTAGCCGGTGTAGTAGGTGCCGTCGCTGCACTCGACGACATAGACGTAGTGGTCGCCGGGGGAGGAGGGAGCATCGGCGGGAGAGGACGTCATTGGGAAAAATTGTTTCATGAGAGAAGATGCGTTTGGGCATCTGGGGGTTTGGGCGTATATTGATCCTGCACTCCTTCCACCCTCACCCACCCATACGCAAAACCGTCCACACGCCTCCCATGGTCACAGCGATCGTCCTTCTCGACACCGAACGCGGCATGGTCAACGAGGTGGCCGACACCCTCGCGGCACTCGACGGCATCAGCGAGGTGCACTCCGTGGCCGGCCGCGTCGACCTCGTCGCCATGATTCGCGTCCCCGAAAATGAGGCCCTCGCCGACCTCGTGACGAACGAGATCCGTCAGGTCGAGGGCATTACGGACACGGAGACGCTCATCGGCTTCCGCGTCCACTCCAGCCACGACCTGGAGAAGATGTTTGCCATCGGGATGGACTGATTTGAGATTGGGGGAGAGGGGGCATGGAAGAATCGCCCCTTGCCTCCATTAGCCATTCCCCACGAAGAAGACGGCGTTGGCGAAGAGAACCTGGCCGTTGTACCAGAAGCCCCGGAAGAGGGGATTGTCCACGAAGTAGGTGACCTGTCCCTCGCCGAGCGACTGCGTGCCGAAGAGGAGGGTGTCGTCGATCTTTTGCTGCGCCTCGTGGCCCATGAAGCCGCTCACCGGTGCGGGTGTGGTGAGGGCTCCCACCGTCTGCCCCTCGTCGTGGTAGGCAAACGCATCGTCATTGCGCTTGAGCGTAAAGTAGGGCGGCTCGATGCCGAAGCCCAGCGGGTGTGAGTTGTCGAGCTGCACGCGATGGATGCTGCCCGGCGTGGCCCCGGCCAGCCGTCTGCGGGTCTCCGTTCCGTACGGATCAAGCGCGTCGGTGTCGGTCGTGTCCGGGCTGGACGGTTCCTTTCGGGTAAGGGCATAGGGGGCGCGGTCGGCCAGCGCATCGTTGGCAGTGCCCATTGCAATGAGCCGTCCGCCCTGCCGCACCCATTCGGTGAGGGCCTGGGCCCGCGCGTCGATGAGCCAGTCGCCGTACCGCCCGCCCGGCAGCACGAGCACGTCCACGTCGTCGAGCATCGACGCTTCGAAGTCGTCGGCCGGGAGGAGGGTGACGGGATAGTTGATCTGCCGGTCGAAGAAGTGCCACACCTCCCCGATGCGGGACGGCGCGGTGGGTGGGCCTGAGAGCGCCGCCACGTGCGGGGCGTCGACAAACCCGAAGGTGTCGGAGCCGAAGTCCGGCCCCTGCTCGGTGAGGCCTGTGGATACGGCGTGGAGAAATTGGTTGTGGGTCTCGGCCAAGCGGCGCACCGTCGCGTCGAAGCGGTCGGTCCGATTCGTATTTCTGGCGCGGGTCACCACGAGCGCGCCCGGATCGTAACCGCGACCGTCCACGGTAAACGACTTCGTGGCAAACCGGAAGCGAATGTCGTTGTCGAGAAGGGCGGCTGCAAACTGGGCGTCGGCCCGGCTCGTCCACGACGTGACGTAGGCGTAGGGCGCTTCCGTGTCGCCGGACACCGACGGTTGTGGGATCGGCATCGTGTCGGCATCCGGCGACACGCGCTCGGTGAGGGCGTAGGCCTCCAGGCCGTAGGCGTAGGGGAGGCCCCAGGCGGTAATGTCGTACGTCAGCGAGTCCACGATTGTCGTTTGGGGTTCCAGGAGCACCTTCGCGAGGCGTCCCTTGGACTGCGCCGTGTTGACGATGAGGTCGCCCTGATGGATCTGGGTCTGCTGCGTGTCGCCGGTTCGATAGGAGCGTCCCTGCACCGTGCGCGTCTCGGTGGCGTAGCCGTAGCGGATGCGCTGGCGGTCGAGGTGGTCGGCGAGGGCAGCGAGCCGGTCCCCCTGCGCGTCCCGCTGAATGACGTACGTCCGGTACTCGCCAGGCGGGTTCGTCCGGGCCGACGCGTAGTAGCCCGCAAACTTCCGGACCACCCGCTCGTGGTTCGCGGCTGTCACCTCCACGGTGGAGAGGCCGGTGGTGTGGTGGTGACGGAGGCGCTCGGTGAGCGTGAGCGTGTCGCCCTCGGCCGTGATGATGCCCCGCCCGGCCCGCCCCGAGCCACCCTGCTCGTAGGTCATCCCGATGGCGCCGTTAAAGAGGGGCCACGTGTCGCCGTAGCCGGGATAGAACAGGTCAAAGACCTCTTCGGTGAAGTAGAGCCAGCCGTTCTCGTTAAAATACTCGGCGTGGTTGCGCCCAATGGTGAACTGAAACTTGCGCTGCCACTCGGTGAGGGTTTCGTGGTAAGGCTCGGCCCCCGGGGCAAAGTAGTAGGGATCGTTCACGCCCATCTCGTGGAAGTCGACGTGAACCTGCGGCATCCAGCGGTGGTAGGCGTCGAGACGGGCCCGCGTCTCCAGCTGCACGCCCCAGGCCCAGTCGCGGTTGAGGTCGAAGTAGTAGTGGTTTGTGCGGCCGCTGGGCCAGGGCTCGTGGTGCTCGCGGGCTGCGGGGTGGACGTTGGGCTGATCGCCCGTCATGCGCCGGTACCACTGCACGTAGCGGGCGCGGCCGTCGGGGTTGAGGCAGGGGTCGAGCAGGACCACGGTGTTTTCGAGCCAGCCGCCCGTTCGGGGGTTCTGCGGATTGCCGAGGGTGTAGAGCGTGCGGAGCGCCGCCTCGGTGGAAGCGGATTCGTTGCCGTGGACGCCGTAGCTGAGCCAGACGACGGCGGTCGGCTCGGCCTGCGGCTCCCCCTCAACCAACCCGACCCGCTTCAGGTTGTCGCGGCGGAGCGTCTCGATGCGATTCTGGTTGTCCGGCGTGGTGACGGTGGCCAGGAGGAGAGGCCGCCCTTCCACCGACGCGCCGTACTGCCGATGGGTGACGCGGGGGGCGTGCTCGGCCACGTGCCGCACGTAGTCGACAACCCGGTGGTGGGGCGTAAACTGCTCGCCGAGCTCGTAGCCGAGAAACGCGGCGGGGGACTGCAGGGCCTCGGCCGGTTGTGCTCGGGCCGCGAGGGGCAGCAGAAGCAGTCCGAGGACGAGGAGGCCGAGGCGGCGACGGGGGGTGGGGCGCATGCGAACGGGAAAAACGGTGGAAAATACGAACAGGGACGCCCACAACAAACAGCGACGGCGGGGCAGTTACAAGGATGGACGTGTGGAGGGTTGGAAGTGCGGAGGTGTGGAAGTGAGAGTGGAGAGAACGGACTGTGCGGCTCTTCGTACCCCTTTCTCGTTCGCTTATCCTTCCTCCGAGAACGGTCTCCGCAATGGCTGACATCAACATTACCCGCTCGCACTCTCTGGGCCTCGACGAGGGTCGTGCCGCCATTGAGCGCGTCGCGCAAAACCTGGAGGACGAACTCGGGGTCGACTACCAGTGGGCCGAAAACACCCTCCAGTTCGACGGGCAGGGGGCCGACGGGCACATCGAGGTGGAGTCCGACGCGGTGCACGTCGCGATCAACCTCAGCGCATTTCTCCAGCCGATGCGGAGCCGTGTAAAATCCGAGGCGGAGGACCATCTGGATCGCCACCTTGAATCGTAGGACCGCCAGCACGTGGGACGCTCCGTTTCGCCGCGGATCATTCGGCGTCGCCGCTCGGCGGCCAGAGGCCGAGCTGTCGGCGCACCGTCACGATTTGACCGACGTGGTAGGCCGTGTGGTCGGCCACGAGCATCGCCTCGCGCAGGTACGTGTGCTCGTCGCTGGAGGGGACGGTGTCATAGAGATCGAGCGTCTCGTCGGTGACGAGGTCGCACAGTGTTGCCCGATCGCTTCGCACCTGGGCCAGGCAGTTCTTCCAGGCCGCCTCGTCGGGCGGCGCGGCGGTGTCGGGCCAGTAGCCCGCAGGCCAGTCGGGCGCCTCGTAGTCCGGGTCGCGGCAGTAGTCGAGGATGTCGCGCTGAGCGGCGCGGATGTGGTCGGCGAGCTCCCACACCGCGTAGGGCAGGTCGTCGGGCCCGTGCGCCACGGCGTCCTCGAACGTGCAGTGGGCCTGCCGGACGGTGAGGAGGTCTGTGAGGTGGGAGCGGAGGGCAGCGTTTTGGTC
Source organism: Bacteroidetes bacterium QH_10_64_37 (assembly GCA_003023105.1). The sequence goes on along the minus strand of PXSZ01000072.1, from coordinate 4,533 downwards.
CATGAGGAAGGAAAGGTCGGAGGAAAAAGAGGCGAGATGTTACAGGGCAGATCTCTGTTCGGCGTCGGCGGTCGTGCTTCCAGGGAGCGGCCAGCCGCCGTGTTCGTCGATGAGCGTGTCGACGGTGGTCATGTGTTCCGTCGTGCGGCGCAGGGTGGCCACGACGTTCTGGTAGTGCCGAAGGGCGTCGAAGCGGTCGGGGGCGCTCCGTTGCGTCGAGGGTCGCGTTCATGAGGTGCAGGTCGACGAGGGCGCGTCCTTGCTCGCAGAGGGCCCGGAGCAGGGCGAGGTCACGAGGTGAGGGGAGGGCGCGGAAAGTCGATGCGCAGCAGCTCCTCGTAGCGACGCCGGTACGTGGGACTGTGGAAGAGCGCGTACGCGTAGTGCAGCACGTCCTCCGGCCCAAAGGTCGTCTCCAGATCGCCGGTACCGTCCGTCACAAAGTCGAGGCCCCAGCGCGACGTGCAGGTCTCCACGAAGTCGGGCGTGAGATTGGGCCGCCGCCCGTCCGGCGCGTCGTCTGTTGGTCTGGACCCCCGTGGTATAATTCTGAAAGAGGGCCTGAATCTGCGGCCCTCCGTGTACTCGCCCGCGATGCTCGCCTCCTGCGGCGAGGTTTTCCTCGATGTGCGTGAGGTACGTTGGTGGAACCGGCATAGGGAGGATGCGGTGGCGTTGGGCGAGCGGGTGCGCTCTGCGATACAACCTAACACTCCCGACGCGGAAATGAAGGAGGGGTTGGGAGAGGGATTTACGTGTGGAAGCTTGGAGGCGTGGAAGTATGGACGTGGGAGGTGAAGGCGTGGGAGCGGGGGAGACTGTGAGGGAAAGGGAAAAGGGAGAACATGTCCCGAATGCTATCGGGAGGGTACCGGGACCCCGCTGTTCTGAAGGTGACTTCTCGGGGGGTACGCCTCCGGCGGACCGAAGAGCGCACCGATCACCGGTGAGCATGGGCCCGCTTCGGGTAGCATCGTGCTCGCTGAGTCCAGTCGGCCCTCCACCGAACCCCCCTCGTTTCGGAAATGCGGACGACCGGATTTGTGTGCGTGCCGGTGGACCTGAAGGCCGCCCGGTCCGTTCGGCTTTTGGATCTCGGCTCGCACGTCGGGACGGTGCCGTTCCGGCAGACGCGCTACGAGCCGAAGCGGGGCGCCGCAGCTCGCATCACCACTGCCTCCGATCGTCTCCTTCTGTGCCGTGGCCCGCTGGGGACGCCGCATTTCGCTGATTCTGCTCGTCGCGTGGGGACTCCTTCTGGCGACCCGCTGTCACCTGCCGCGTCAAACAGTCGATGCCACGCCCGACAGCACGAGTGCCGTTTACGTCGTCAAACACGGCCGGCATGCGGGCATCGCCGTACGCCGGGCCGAGGTCCCCGACGACCGGTGGCCGGTGCTCGACGACTTCCCGAACGCGCGGTACCTGGAGGTGGGCTGGGGGGAGGCGCGCTACTACCCGGGCCGCTCGCGGGGCGTATGGGGCGTGCTCCGGGCCGGCCTCTGGCCCACGAGCAGCGTGCTCCACGTCGTGCCCATCGACGGAGCCGTTCTCGATCGGTTTCCGAAGCAGGCCGTCATCCGCGTGCCGGTCGGGGAGGCCGAGCTCGACGCCCTCCTTGCCTTCGTGGCGGAATCGTTCGCGGTCGACTCGACCGGACGCGCACCCGTTGCGGCTCCCGGCTACTACGCAGACAGCCGCTTCTACCGATCGCCGCTGCCGTACCACGTCTTCAACAACTGCAACCACTGGGCCGCCGCCGCGCTCGAAGCGGCGGGCTGCGACGGGGCCCCGCGCTGGGTCTTTACGGTGGGACAGGTGGTGGCACAAGCGAAAGAGTGTGGGGCGCTCGTGCAACAGGGAACAGGAGGGTGACGAGAGTGACCCTGACCGATGTGTCGGGTGGCAGAAGGCCGGGCGGAGCAGGCTCTCAGGGCGCGAACTCCGCGATGGCCGGCAGAACTGTTACGATCGTCCCGAAGAGGGCAATCGTTCCGATTGTCCAGCGCGTCTGTACCCGCATCTGTTCGTGCAGCTGGTCGATCCGCTCGTTTACCGAGTCGATCCGCTGGTTGAACTGCGCGCTCTGCTCATCGATGCGCTGGTCGATCTGGTTGAACCGGTCTTCTATTTGTTCAAACCGGTCCTCCATCCGGTCGAGCCGTTCGTTGATCCCGGCGACTTCATTTCCGAGCACGTCGAGGCGCGAGAGGACCTCGCGGTATTCATCGCGGGCGACGGCGTGGTCCTGCACGTACTCGTCGAGCCAGCGGGCAAAGTCGTCGGCAGCGTGCTCGCCCCAGCTTTCGCGCACGCTCTGCGGCAGAGAGGTCGGCATGGCCTAGCGGACGGATGAGACACAGTGGCTATGGGCAATACCCCAGCCACAACAAGGCGTTCCATTCCTCATCGCGGGCTCTCACCCATCCCGTCTCACCCATCCCGATAGCGTTCGGGACACGTTACCCCACGCTCCCACACCCTCGCGCTCACAGTGCTCACGACGCTGCGGGCGTGGCCTCCTTCTTCTGCGGCTCCGTGGTGGCAAAGTACTGGTCGATCCGGTCGGTGTCCTCCTCAGCGTCCCAGCGTTCCAGCACGCTCACCACGGCCGCGTGGGGAGCGAGGTGAAACTTGTTGTCGCCGAGCAGGGCATGGAACCCCGAGCGGCGCACCACCTCGCGCACCGGTCCGATGAGTCCCGTAAAGTGTAGCTCGATGCCCTGCTCCTCCAGCGACTCTGCGACCGAGAACAGGGCCTCGATCGCGGTGGTGTCGAGGCCGTTGATGCTACTGCCGTCCACGATGACCACCTCCACGTTGCGCCCCTCGCGCTCGCTCTTCTCCAGGATGAAGTCCTTGAAGTACTCCGCGTTGGCGAACGAGAAGGAGGCGTCCACGCGCAGTACCATGATGTCCTTCAGGCGCACCGCCTGCCCGAAGCGCTCCAGGTCGCGGAAGAGGTGGGTGCCGGGGACGTGTCCGAGCTCGGCCACGTTGGGGCTGCTGATGCGGTAGAGCACGGCGATGACGGAGGCCCCGATGCCGAGCAAGATGCCTTCCTGGATGCCGATAAAGAGTGTGCAGCCCGCCGTAAACAGGGCAATGTAGCCGTCCCGCCGCCGCGCCTTAAAGAGATTGCGTAGCTCGTGGACATCGATGAGGCCAATGCCGGCCACGATGATGATGGCGGCCAGGGCCGGGGTGGGGAGGGAGTAGAAGAGGGGCGTCAGGAAGAGGAGCGTGAGGGCGATGACCCCGGCCGTAAACCAGTTGGCAAGGGGCGTTTGGGCGCCGGTCTGGTCGTTGACGGCCGACCGCGAGAAGCTCCCCGACACTGGAATGCTGGAGAAGAAGGACCCCACGAGGTTGGCCGATCCAAGGCCGACGAGTTCCTTGTTGGCGTCGATCGTGTACCCGTGCCGCGTGGCGAAGACACGCCCGAGCGAGACGTCCTTCATGAACTGCACCAGGGCCAGCGTGACCGCGGCCGGGAGAAGGGTGTTGAGCGTGCCCAGGTTCAGGTCCGGCAGGCTGAGAGGCGGGAGGCCCTTCGGGATCGAGCCGACCACCGCCATGCCGTGTTCTTCGAACGAGAACGCGTAGCTGGCCCCCGTGGCCAGGACCACCACCACGAGCGCCCCCGGCACCAGCCGATTCCACTTCGGGATCAGAAGCAACAGCGCGATGCCGACCCCCCCGACGCCCAGAGACAGCAAATGGACCTCTCCGAGGTGGTGAAGGGCTCGCCAGAGAATAACGTGGACGTACTGCGAGTTGCCGAGGTCGACGCCGAGGAGGCTTCCCAACTGACTAAAGGAGATAATGAGGGCTGCGGCGGAGGTGAGCCCTGCGATCACCGGTCGCGACAGCAGATTGGCCACGAACCCGAGCTGCATGGCCCCCATCGCAATCTGCAGCACACCCACCATGGCGGTCACGACGACGGCCAGCGTTACGTACTCGCTGGTGCCGGCCTCGGCGATAGCCCCGAGTCCGGCCGCGAGGATCAGCATGTCGAGCGCCCGGGGCCCAATGGCGAGCTGGCGTGACGTGCCGAACGCCGGATACACGAGGAGTGGGACGAGGGCGCCATAGAGCCCGTAGATCGGGGGCAGGCCCGCGATGACGGCGTAGGCCATGTGCCTGCGGGATGAGCATCACCCCGACCGTGAGGCCCGCCGCCGCGTCGCTTCGCAGCGTTTCTGCCGAGTACTCCGAGAGCCACCGGCGAATCGTAAGGCTCTCCTGGAACCACGACCAGGCTCGATGCCACATTGGAAGTGTACCTCGGAAGGAGTCCTCTTCTTGGGGAGCGAGTACGAGGCAAGAGGCGTGGACACACGCAGAGACGACTAGCGTGTAGAGCACGAGAAAATTGGAGCATCGATTGTTAATCCCAGCGCCCCGTGAAGGAAATGTGAGAATGAAGGCCTCGTCGGCGACCCCCGCTCTCCACGTAGAGAAGGGGCGGTCGGAAACGCTTCCGTCGTGCAAACAAGAGGATTTTCTTTCGTCCACAGTACGAGATTT
>PXSZ01000071.1 GCA_003023105.1 Bacteroidetes bacterium QH_10_64_37 | reverse complement strand
CGAAAGACGTTGGTCACGTCCAGCACGTGCGACATGGGCGGGACGCCGGAGGTGTCGAGCTCATCGAGCTTGTCGACGTAGTCGAGGATCCGGCTGAGCTCGTCGGCCATCTGTGCCTCCTCTTCCGCCGAGAAGTCGAGCCGGGCGAGCTGGGCTACGTGCCGGACGTCATCACGAGAGACGGACATGTGAAGGGCGGGATTGAGTTGGAAACGGGAAGCGGACCGTCGGGCGATACGAGCGCGGTTCGAGGGGAGTTTCTCTTGGTCCATCAGTTTGAGGCGGCCCCGGCCCGCACGTCGCGGATCATGTGGATGAGAGTCGTGGCGGAGCGGAGGCCGTGCTTCGGCCGCGGCTCCAGGTACACCTCAAGACTGATCGGCCCCCGAAAGCCCTGCGCGGCGAGCTGCTCCAGCTGCTCGGTCCATCCCACCGCCCCCTCCCCAAGCGGCGTGTCGACCCAGCGCCCCTCCTCCACGCGCCCGTCGCTACAGCGGACGAGCGTCACCAGCCCCGCGAGCGCCGTGAGTCCTGTGTCGGGATCCTCGCCGGCCCGAAGCGCGCCGACAGGGTTCCACGCGGCCCGGACGTTCGGGGAATCCACGCGAGCCAGCAGATCGGAGAGGGCCTGCCCGGTGGGGCACGCGGTTTCGGGGCCGTTGCGGACCGCGACCAGGAGGTCATGCTCGGCGGCCTTTTCGCCCGCCTGTTGCAGCGCCTCCGCCATCGGCTCAAGGGACGCGCCGGGCTCGGCCGCAAAGGGACTCACCGTCACGCGCGGACACCCCACGCGCCGGCAGAGCTTGAGGGTATCCTCGAACTCGAGGAGGTCGTTCATCCACGCGGCGCGGTCGCTCACAGGCCCCTCGAACATGCTGGGCACCACGCCGGCGAGGAGCAGCTCGGTGCCCTCCAGCTGCTCGCGGATCTGCTTCTCGTTCACGAAGGGGATCCGGTCGTCCGCCCCGCCGACCGTCCGCAGTTCCATGCCGTGCAGGCCCCAGAGCTGGGTGTAGTGAAGGGCCCGGTTCAGGTCGCTCGTCACAGTGTCGGTGAGCCAGACGGGGACCACGGCGCGCGGCGAGAGCGGATTTGGTCAGATCACACGCTCCCCCGTATCAGGCGTCGGAAGGGGTGTTCCACTCCGCACGCCAGGTCCTTTTTGCCCATCGCAGAGATGCGCCATTCCTATCGGTCTTCCCGCTCATCCCGACCCTCCGGATCCTCTTTCGTCTCGGGCTTCGGAAACCAGCTCTTGTCGGAATACCGGTCGCCGAGCGTGCGCAGGGCCTCCTTCGCATTCCGACGACGCTGATCGAGAAGTTCCCGGTCCAATTTCTTCTCGGCCCGCGCCCGGAGCGGATCCACGACCTCGGCCCGGAGCACAATCAAGAGCTCCTGCTTCGTGACGTTCGTCTGCTCCGTGCCAAAGATGTAGCGGAGCCCGAAGAACCAGCCCGGCAAATCCTTTAAGAGAGGAACTCCGCTGCGGGACTTGGTTTTTTGAGTTGAGATAAGGCCGCCGATGGCTGTGGCCTCTCCGTCGAGCAATAGCACCTGCGTGTTCGCCTCGTTTCGGTTAATGATGGTCCCGGCCGCGCTGGGCTGGCTGTTCGAGTCCTCCACCTGCACGTCCATGTGGATGAAATCGAGAACGGGTGCGCCGGCCGTGTCAGCCACCGGCTGGCTCAGCAGGGTCGGCACCACGTCGATGATGATGCCGGTCGAAACGAATTCCGTGACGGTGTTGCCCGCAAAGTCGGTCGTCTGGATCGGCACGTCCTGACCGATTTGGATCTGGCCCTGCTTGCCGCTTTGGACGGTGACCTGCGGGTTCGCGATGGTCCGCCCCATGCTTTCGCTTTCGAGCAGGTTGAGGAAGCGGCGAAACCGCGACAGGGCGATTTGCTCAGGCGCCTGCAGGATGTCGTCGACGCTTTCGAAGAGATCGTCGGTCTTGATCATGAATTGTCCCTGCTGGCTGCCTTGCCCCCCTTGTCCGCCGCCCGTTCCACCACCGCCTCCAGCCCCCCCTCCAGCACCGCCTCCACCGCCTTGGCCTCCGCCCTGCCCCCCCTGTGTCGACCCGAGAATCTCATCCCACCGAAGGCCGAGGTTTCGGACCTTCGTGAGGTTGAGGTTGAAGAGGACGGCGTTAATCCGGATCTCCCGCGTCCCCACGGTGGCAGGAGGCTTTCCCGTCGTATCCTGCGGAACGGCGCCCTCGGACTGTGTGGGCTCCCGGATGAGAAACGCCGTCTCCGTTTCCTGATAGGTGAGCCCGTTCGCCTCCAAGACCTTTTCGAGCGCATCGAGGTAGTACATTCCCGAAACGGGGACCCCGATCGGCGTCGTCCGGTTCTTCGGATCCACGACAATTTTTCCCAGCTCGCGCTCAAAAATCGGATTGGCGATTTCGAGGAACTGATTGAGGGGCGTGGCTTTCCCGAACGACACCAGGAGATCGGGCGAGATGTCGGTGCGCGTCTTCCGCCGGTCGGGCCGCTCCTGTGCCTTGGCCGGAAGCGTAATGCTTCCGATCAGGAGTGCGACGAGAAGACCGGTTGCGACGGATCGGAAAAATCGCGGGGTGCGGGTCATGAACTCTGAGGTCGGCGGTAAAAGCGGTAAGAAAGGTCTTCCGAGGGGTAGCACCAAATACCAGGCTTCCTTGTGCATTATCGCGTCTTCCGTGGGCGTAGGGGACGACGCGCGCATCGTCCCTTCATCGTAGTGTGGAGGCAAAATGAACCTTCGGCATATCACCTGGTAGCTCACCAGGAGCATGACCTCGCTCTCACTCGGCCCCCGCTGCAAGGTTCATTTGAGCGTCCCGACGGCTGTCGGGATTCGCCCACTGTGTCTCGGCTTCCCGTCCACTCGCAAAACAGGTTCTCAAGGGCATGTCCTCTCCATGTTGGAGCAAGGACTATTCCTGCTGCCCAACGGAGGTCGTGCCGTCCCCTTCGGGAATCTGCCGGAGCGGACTGTCTGTGCCCAGGGTGCGCTCCACCCGATCGATGACCCCGCCCCGGTTCAGCCGGGCGACGACGCGGCCCTCGGACGGATCCACCTCCACGATGCGGCCGAGATAGACGCGGGCGCCCTCGCCCACCCGCGTGAGCCCCTCGCTCGTCTGGAAGATCGCCTGCCCGTCGATGATCGAGAGCAGCTGGGCCGATTCGACGTTGAGGCGATCGTCCTCATTGGGAGGCACCGTCTCGAAGACAAGCGGATAGAACGGATTCACCTCAGGGGCCGGATTGGGCACCACCGAGGACGGGAGCGGCGGGCGCGGTGCGGTCTGAGCGACGGGGAGCTGGTCCACTTCGCGTCCGTCCGACGGGGGGACCGGGCTCGGAAGGTCTTTCGTCGCCCCGTAAATGGCCTGCACGTTCATCTGAAAGGAGACGAGGAGGTCCATCGTCGTTCGCCCCGTCTCCTCGTCGGTCGTCCGTTCCTCGAGATACGTCAACTCCAGGTCGCGGACGCGATAGAACGGACGGTTGTTCTCGACCGTCCAGACAAACCGGTACAGGTTCGTGAAGTAGGCCTCCCCCTCGGCATTGAAGGTGTGGACACTGTAGCCGTCCCGCTCCTCCGACCCCGACGAGGTCACGTCAAACCGCTTGAAGCCCGTTTGCGTGAGCTCCGTCAGGTAGGCCACAATGTCCGGGGACGAAATGGTTTGCGGCACCACTTTGTACTGGGTGCGCCACTCACGACGGACCGTCTTGAATCGCTTCTCCGCATCGACCAGGTTGGCTTTCAAGGTCCGAATCTGCTCCTGCTCCTCCTTTTTGGCCTCAATTTTCTTGTCCAGCGACGCGATCGTGTCCCGCTGGCGGAAGTAGGTCAGGTACGTGCCTGCCCCAATGACCAGCACCAGGCACGAGAGAAGAATCGTCTGGTTGGAGTCGATCGTGAGCATGCGTGGGGCCGGGGAAACGGGAAAGACTATGCGAGGTCAATTGGCGAACGAAACCGGTCCGATCAGCCGGAGCGTCCTGCGGGGGCGGAGGCGGAGGCATCGGGCTCCGACGCCTCGACCGTGGAGGTCTGCTCGGTCGTCCCGGACGTTTTCAGCAGCCACGCCCCGCTGGGGAGAATGCCGTTCATTTCCCGCAACACGGACCGCGCGGTTTCAAACGAGGAGAAGGTTCCGACCCCGACGCGGTATCGATCATTTTGCGCGCTGTGCCGGACACGGACGGGATACTTGTCGCTCTCCAGGCGATCCCGGAAGCGCCGGGCCGTCTCCTCGGCCGCCGAACTTTCTGCGAGGGACGCCACGACCACCGTCCACCCCGCCCCCGACGACTCGGCCTCTGCGGTCGAGGCGGCCGATGCGGGAGCGGCCCCGGTGTCCGTTCCGGACGTCTCTCCACCCGCCGCCGTCAGTTTGCCCTCCAGCGTGTCCGCAGCTGCTGTATCGGCGGCCGTGCCGGATCGCGCCGTGTCGGCGGCGGCCAGGCGCTTGCTCTGCTGCTCGCGCCAATAGTCGATGGCGGCCGGCTTGGTGGTGTCGAGCGGCGCCGTGAGCTGGAAATCATACAGTCGCACGTCTCGCATTTCGGTAAAGGTGAGCTCGCGAATTTCTCCCTCCAACCGCTGGGCCAGTCGGACGACCTTCGACCGGTCGGTGGACCGGCCCACCACGGTCACCTTGTGCTCACCCTCGGGGCTCCACTGATCGACCGAGAGCCCCTCGATGCTGTTGATCTCTCCCGTCACCGTCGCGAGCCCGGCGCTCCACTTGTTGCTCCCCTGTAGGAGCTGTCCCATCATTTCGTTCGCCCCGGCGTACTGGGCCGCTGCCGACTTGAGGCTGTCGATGCGGCCCTGGAGGGCCTCCTGGTCCACCTGCTCGACCTGTTGCTCCAGCCGGCGAAGCGTCGACCGCTGATCGCTGATCGCACTCGCATTTGCAAAGTAGTACCACACGAAGCCGAGGGTCGTGGCGGCAAGGAGGATGAGGAGCGCAGGGACCGACCACCCTACCGGCAACCGAAACCGACTCGCGGTGTACTTCTTTGCCAGCAGATTGACCGGCCGGAAGAAGGGCGCATACCTGGGCTCGTCGAGAAGTCGAAGCGCCACGCCGGTGGCCGCCACGTACGCCTCCGTGTCGGTCTCTTCCCCACCCGGCAGATGCGTGCGCAGCAACCGGAGATCGGCCCCCGAGAAGTATGACCTGAAGGCGTCCGCGAGCACCTCCTCGTCGTCCTCGGCGATGAGCATGAGGTGCTGCACCTCGCCCATCCCGTACTCGTCCTGCAGCAGGAGCACGCGGCTGCAGATCGTCTCGGCGGAGTCCTCGGACGTCAGTTCGGGAAGGTGCTCCGACTGGCGGAGCGTGTTTCCCTCGATGAAGAGGACGAGCGTGTCCTTGGGGCCGGATCGGACGAGGATGGTTTTCTCAGGCGTGCCGGGTGGAAGCTGGAGGATCGACCGGGCCAGCCCCAGGTGAAGGGACACCTCGGCGTCGAGCAGCCGGGCTCGCGGCGAGCGGGCGAGGCTCTGATTCTGCATCGTCGACAGGGTGGACAGGACCGGTCCGCCCGGCCGCGCGATGAGGGCCAGGACTCGCTGCCGCCCATCCCCGGTGCGGTGCATGGGCACGAAGCCCACGCGCCCCTCCTCCACTCCCCCCTCGTACTGGTCCTCCAGCATCTCGATCAGCGTGGAACGCGCCGCCGGCAAGGGAAGTCCCTGCTCGTCTTCTTCGACCTCCCCCTCGTCGCTCTCGTCCGGGGGGAGCCGCAGCTCCACGTCGTCGATCTCCGACGTGGTGCTGCAGAAGGCAATCTCCGGGTCCTCGTACCCGCGCTCCGCACACTCGTCGAGCAGATCGTCGAGCTCGGCCTGAAAGTTCCAGGTGTCTGCCCCATCGCCTGCTGTGCCGAGGTCGTCCTCCCCCCCATCGATGTCGTCGAACTCCGACCCCATGAACATGTCCCCGCTCCCCCCATCGTCGTCGCCGAACTGGATGGTCACGTCGTCCGACTCCTCCTCCATGCCGGGCGCCATCTCGCCAGACTCTTCGAAGGGGAGGTCGCCCTCTCCCTCGCCCAACTCGTCGGAGGACAGTCGAAACTGGACGACCGTCTCCTCGTCCGTGCGCTCCAGCAGTACGGCGTAGAGGCCGTCTGCCGACACCGTGATGCCAAGGGCGTGCGTGCTCATCGGCTTGGGAAATCAGGATTGAAAACGAAGGCCGTCGTCGGGGGGCCAGGGTCTTCATCCGAAGAGGCGACGGAGGCGTTTCTTGTTGTTTGCGTAGTCCATTGCGTGCTCCGGTTTGATCTTTTGCTTGCGGACGAGGCGGTAAAGGTCCTGTTCGAGGGTGGTCTGCCCCCCTTGCCCCCCCTCCCACATCATCTGATAAACCTCGCCAACGTTGTCATTCTTGATCGCCGCGCGGGCGGAGGAGTCGACCCAGAGCACTTCCTTGGCCATCTGGCGCCCGCCGCCCACCTTGGGAAGCAACTGCTGCGAGATGACGCACCGCAGCACGTCCGCGAGGCGATGGCGCACCCGCTGCTGCTCCTCCGGCGGCACCTCGGCCACGATGCGGTCGATGGTCTCCATGGCCGAGGAGGTGTGGAGGGTGGAGAAGACCTTGTGGCCCGAGTCGGTAATTTCGAGCGCCGCCTGAATGGTCTCGGGATCGCGCATCTCCCCAATGACCACGATGTCGGGGTCCTGCCGCAGGGCCTGCGTAATGCCGGCCTTGAAGGACTCCACGTCTTTCCCCACCTCGCGGTGGCGGACGATGCACTCTTTGGACTCGTGCATGTACTCGACGGGCTGGGCAATGATCACGATGTGGCCCGGCACGTCCTGGTTGTTTGCGTCGATGATGGCGTCGAGCGTGGTGCTCTTCCCCGACCCCGTGACGCCCGTGATGAGGGTGAGCCCGTCCCGCACATGCCGAAACATCATCCCCTTCTCAATTTTCTCGTGGAAGCCCAAGTCCTCCAGCGCGAACACTTCGTCGGTGATGGCGCGCATGTTGAGCGCGGCGTGGTCGTAGTCCGAGTACGCTGTGGCGCGGAAGCGGCGGGGCCGATCACTATCCTCCACGTCGAGCCGGTACGAAAAGTCGGCCGCGCCCGTCTCCAGCAGTTGTCGCGTTTGCTTCTCATTGAGGAGGGTGAAGACCAGGATATCGGTCTCCAGCGGGTCGTAGGTGCCCAGGTCCTCCTCCGGTCGCTTGTCGCCCTCGACCCGGTACCACACGTTGCCGTTACAAGCGCGCCCGCCCAGGTCCATGTCGCTGGCGTCGAGCTCCAGCGTCCGTTTCGCAAAGCGCTCTACGCGTTCCCGCAGCGCCGTTTCGTCCTCCACAGAGAGCTTGTCCGTCTCCTCGGCGAGGTAGCGGAGACGTCGCTGGCCCCGGTACGACTCGGGAATGGAGTCGATAATGCGCTGACAGAGATCCGGGAGGGACGCGTCGAGACCCGAGTCGGACGCCTGTTCCTCTGTGTCGTTCCCGGACACGGAGAACTCTTCAAGAGTGCTTTTCGACACAAGTTGAGGGAGTTGATTCGAAGAACTCAGAGGTATGCCGTCCCCACCTTCGCGTTTCGCAAATTCCACGCCGAGCGTATCCACGCAGAAAGCCGCAGGTCAAGACCGACCTACGGCTTGCTGATTCAGGATTTCTTACGTCGGAGGACTTCAAGCCAGGAATGGACTCGAGTCGGGTTCGGGACCGAGCGCCTCACACCACAGATCTGCTCCCGGTGGATTGTGAGATGAG
>PXSZ01000070.1 GCA_003023105.1 Bacteroidetes bacterium QH_10_64_37 | reverse complement strand
AGGAATGAAGAGCAGAGAAGATGTTTGGTGGATGGATATGAAGCCGAGACACAGCGGGCGACGTGCATGAACGGCGCTCAAACGACCCCTGTAGCGGCGCTACCGGGGAAGTGCAGAAGCCGTTCTGCACGAGAGCCGCGAGGTCGCAGGCCGTAGACAGTCCGCCAAACAGCTTTAGAGGCATTCTCAGGCCGCGGCGCTCTCCAGCACGTTCACCGCCTCCTCGGCGATGCCCAGAAAACTGTCGGCCGACAGGCTGGCGCTGCCGATGAGGCCACCGTCGATGTCGGGTTGCGAGAGGAGACCAGCGGCATTGTGCGGCTTCATGCTGCCGCCGTAGAGGAGCGGCACGCCGTCCGCCACGTCGGCGCCGAACCGCTCCGTGAGGTCGCTCCGGATCACCGCATGCATCTCCTGGGCCTGCTCGGGCGTGGCAGACTCGCCGGTGCCGATGGCCCACACCGGCTCGTAGGCCACGACGAGCGCGTCGGGGCTGTCGATGGACACGTCGTCCAGCGTGCCCTCTACTTGGCGCCGCACCACCGATTCGGCGTCGCCGGCCTTCCGCTGCTCCAGGGTTTCGCCGACGCACACGATGGGGACGAGGTCGTGAGCCTGGGCCTGCTTCACCCTGGCGTTCACCTCGGCGTCGGTCTGGTCGTAGTACTCGCGCCGCTCGGAGTGGCCGAGGATCACGTACTCGCAGCCGACCGAGGTCAGCATGGGGGCGGACACGTCGCCCGTGTACGCGCCTTCCTCCTCGGCGTGCATCTCCTGCGCCCCCACCGCCACGGGCGAGTCCTCCAGCGCGTCGATGACGGCGAACAGGTGAACGAACGGGGGACAGACGAGGAAGTCGACGCTGTCGTAGGGCTGGACACAGGTCGAGAGACGATCCGAAATGACCTGGGCGAGTGCCCGTCCTTCCGGGACGTCCGTGTTCATTTTCCAGTTGCCGGCAATCAGCATGGGAGGTGGAGGCTGTGTTCGCAGAGTGGAAAGAGATAGGCGACTCTACTTCCGTGCCTCGTAGGCGCACATCGTCGGGGGAATGTTTCGGGGCTCGTATTCCTTGGTGACCTCCGCGAAGTGGTTCTGCAGCGGGGCCTCCATGTGGTTGTAGTTCTGGTAGACCAGGAACTTTCCCTCCTCCGACAGCACATCCCGCGTGCGGATGAGCAGCTCGTGCTTCGTCTCTGTGTCGAGAAACGAGAAGGGAATGCCGGACACGATGTAGTCCACTGCGTCGATGTTGTGCGCGTCGAGGATGTCGACGATGCGTTCGGCGCGGTCCTCTACCACGAGGGCTCGGGGATCGTCCGCTGTCATCTCTTTCAGGGTTTCTACGAAGTCCGGGTTGCTCTCGATGAGGAGGAGGGTGGAGCCGGGTGTCATGTGGTCGAGAATAAACTCACTGAAGACCCCGTTCCCCGGCCCGTATTCGACGATGACCTGATCTTCGTCGAAGTCGATCCACTTGCAGACGCGTTGGACCAGGAAGGAGGAGGAGGGCGCAATCGCCGCGACATCCTGATCCCGGAGGAAGTTCTTGATGTACGAGAGGGTTCCGGAGAGCGGGGAAGGCACGGGTATGCAGAGGTTATTTGGAGGAAGGACGGCGACGACTCGACCGCTGGGGTATGGAGGGAGACGAGCCAAGCATGCGGACAGTGCGGCCTGCTTCAAGTTCTTCACGGTCCAATTTCCTGAAGGATCCATCGGGGCGTGTATTCAAACAGAACGAACCGAGCAAACGTCCCGTGTGGAAATGTGTGGGTGCGGGAGCATGGGAGTGGGGGAGGACGCACGGAGACGTTGGACGTCTGCGGCGTCCCTTCAAGGCCGAGCGGGACGGAGCGTTTCGGTCAGATCCCGTCGAAGAGTCGGGAGCTCACTCGCCCGGTACCGGTCCACGATCGTTCCGTCCTCGTCGATGAGGAACCAGGTGGGCACACGGCCCACGTTGTATTTCGTGACGATGGGATCCTCGCGTCCCCGCGCCGCGACCACCTTGTGCCCCGGCAAGCGCCGGTTTTGAAGGAAGGCCCGGTTGACCAGCGAGTCGGGCTGGACGGAGATCGAAAGGAATGCGACGGAGTCGGGGCGGGTCGTCTCGTACAGCGCATTGCGCAGGGGCCGCTGCAGGGTATAGAGGTCGGTGTTGGGGCGGTAGTATTCGAGGACGACGGGCCGGCCCCAAAAGTCATGGAGGGAGAGAGTGTCGGCGCTGAGCGTCTGAAACGTCAGGTCGGGGGCGGTTCGGCCGGGCATGAGGTGCTTCGCCTCGTACCGTACGCGGTCGGCCCATTTCGCCCAGCGCGTGGGCGAGTGCTCGGCCTTCAGTTCCTGGGCGGCGGAAAAGGCGGCCTCGAATTGCAAGCTGTCCAGAAACGCCTGGATTCGGACGGCCTTTACGCCCGCCTGTTGTCGAGGAGTGGCGGCCTGCCCCTGGAAGGTATCGATGAGGGCCAAGGCGGCTCGGTGCCCGTGTCGCCGCGCCTCGGCCCGCCGCGCGATGCGCACCGCGTCGAGATAGCGCGAGCTGGAGGGGGAAATCTGCCGGGTGCGGGCCACCACCAGCGAGTCGTTCCAGCCTTCGAGGAACGACAGCGACTCGACGGCAGCAAATTGCGCGGCGTAGGTGCCCGGGTAGCGCTCCCGGAGGCTCCAGAGGGTGCTGCTGGTCAGCCGAAGGATTTGGGCCCGGGTGTTGGAGGAGGAGGTGTCGGCCTCCGGTCGTTGCGTCAGCATGCGCCGGTGCATGCTCATCGCGTTTCGGTAGGCCCGGAGGGCTCGGTTTTCGGGGGACTCCGGGTGGAGGGCGCGTCGCTGGAGGGGAAGCTCAACCTGGAGCGTGCCGGAGTCGCCGGGGGCCACCACGTACTCGGTACGGGCCAGGAGCCGACGGCCCGCCGGTCCCCACAGCGTAAGCGGGTAGACGGCGCGGGCGGGGGCGGTAATTGTCATGCGAAAGCGCCCGTCCCGACCGGTTCGGGCGTGGCCGAGGGTGTCGAGCTGCCTCCCGTCCGGACGGAGCACCAGCACCCGAAAGCCGCTGTAATCATCCACCGTGGCGCCCATGGAGTCGACGACCACCCGTCCCTCCAGGTAGCTCTGCGTGGAGGGCTGGGGGCGTCGGCACGCTCCCGCCAGCACAACGAGGCCCACAAGCAGAACCCCTCGTTTCAGACCGGCGGTCCAGAGGCGCATCGGACGCATCGTCGAACCGGAGGAAAACGGTGTCATCGGCCTCGTCTACTCGTCGACGTTCACTGCGTCTCGCTGCGCATCCAGCTTCTCCCGCAGGAGCGACCGGACCAGCTCCGGATTGGGAGAGCCGTCGAAACGCTGCATCACCTGCCCGATGAAGAACCCGAGGAGGCCGTCTTTTCCGCCGAGGTAGGTGCTCACCTTGTCCGGGTGATCGTCGATCACGTCGTCGACGAGGGGCTCGATGGCGCTGCGGTCGGAGACTTGAATGAGGTCGCGCTCGTCGGCGATTGCGCCCGCGCTCCGGTCGGGGTGCTCCAGCATGGCTTCGAACACCTCCTGCGCGCCGTTGGAGCTGACCTTGTCCTGGATGCGAAGGTAGACGAGCTGGGCCAGCCGTTCCGGATCCACCGGCAGTTCATCGATGGAGAGGGAGCGCTCGTTGAGCACGCGCATCCCCTCGGTCATGATGAGGTTCGACACCATTTTGGCCTGCGCGTCGGTGTCGCCGCCCTTCGTGCGCTTGTAGAGGTGGCGAAGGGTTTCCTCGAAATAGTCGGCCACGGCCCGCTCCTCCGTCAGCACCCCGGCGTCGTAGGCCGGGAGACCAGTCTCCTCCATGAACCGCCGCCGGCGCGCCCGGGGCAGCTCGGGGAGGCGCTCGCGAACACGCTCGATCATTTCATCCTCGACGGTCACCTCCACGAGGTCCGGATCCGGCATGTAGCGGTAGTCGTGGGCCTCCTCCTTCGACCGCATGGGCCGGGTGGTGCCCGAGTCGGAGTCCCAGAGCAGGGTCTGCTGCGTGATCGCGTCGCCCCGCTCCTCGGCGGCGATCTGGCGCGTAATCTCGTAGTCGAGCGCCTGCTCCACGTGCCGCATCGAGTTCATGTTTTTCAGTTCCGTCCGCGTCCCGAATGCCTCACGGCCCCGGGGGCGGACGCTCACGTTGGCGTCGCAGCGCAGGGAGCCCTCCTCCATGTTGCCGTCGCTGATGCCGAGGTAGCGCACCAGTTGGCGCAGCCGCTCGAGAAAGAGGGATGCCTCGCGCGGGGAGCGCAGGTCCGGCTCCGTCACCAGCTCGAGCAGGGGCACGCCGCATCGGTTAAAGTCGAGCCGCGTGCTGCCGTCGGGATTGTGCATCGACTTGCCCGCGTCCTCCTCCATGTGGATGCGCGTGAGGCCGACGCGACGCGACGCCTCCCCGGTCGACCCCTTGCCGTCCTCGTCCGGGAAGAGGTCCACGTGGCCGTCGTAGCAGATGGGGGAGTCGTACTGCGAGATCTGGTAGCCCTTGGGCAGGTCCGGGTAGAAGTAATGCTTGCGGGCAAAGACCGAGCGGGACGCAATGGAGCAGTGGGTGGCCAGGCCCAGCCGAAGGGCATACTCGACTACCTTCTCGTTGAGAACCGGCAGCGTGCCCGGGTGCCCCAGGCTGATGGGGTCGACCTGCGTGTTGGGCGCGGCCCCGAACGCGGTGGCGTCGGGGCTAAAAATCTTGGCGTCGGTCTGGAGCTGGACGTGAACCTCGAGGCCGATGACCGGCTCGTAGTTCTCGTAGGCCATGCGTAGCGGAGGAAGGTCAGTAGGAGACGGGTCGGGAGGACAAACATTCCTGCATCCCAGATGCATTCAGGAACGAAGGTACCCGAGGGGCAAAGAAATGTTCGGCGTAGAGGCCGTTCCCGGTCCCGATGGGATCGATCATCAGTCCGCGAATTCCCGCCTGCCCGCTGTCCGTTTCGTCCGCGTGATGCGCATTCGCATTGCGGGAGCACGGGAAATTTCGGGAGCGCGGGAAAAGAAACAAGGAGCCGCGACGGGCGGCGCGACGCGTCTGTGTGTAGCCTCAGCAGGATCCGGGTCGGTTGAAGGCTGGGGGTCCACCTGGAGCACGGCACACGACCATCCGATGATGCCGCCCACGTAGGCGATGATGACGAGGGCGAGGCCCGCGTACTGGCGGTAGCGAGGGGAACCGTTGGACACGCGCACGTGAAGTCGGTGGGGAAGACGATGGTGTCCTGCGCCGTATCGGAGGGAACCGGACGCCGAAGAGTTCCGGAGGGATGTGGAATGGTTTTGGCGATAAATCCAGGCCACGCTTGACGCACTCACCTCCGATTCGTCTCTTTAACGCTGACCGCTCGTTCACACACTTTCCCAACCATTCTGACATCTTCCATGCACGAACTTACAATTCAGGGCGTTGGCACCTTCGAGGTCGAGGACGGCACGCGGCTCGTCCGCGCCATTGAGGACTGTGGGATGGGGCTGGGGCACCGTTGCGGAGGGCAGGCCATGTGCACCACCTGTCGCGTCGAGTTTGAGGAGGGGGAGCCGGACGTCATGACCGAAGCCGAGCACGAGAAGCTCAACGACATCGGCCAGTACGGGGACTTCCGCCTCTCGTGTCAAATTGTGGTGGACCGCAACATGACGGTCAAGCCGCTCATGACGGTTGAGGACCAAGGATGGGACGATGCGGGGCCGGAGCCGGCCATCATGGTGGAGCCTGCGGCTGAATGGTATCCCATTGAGACACTGGAGAATCAGTGAGTCGAAACATTCCTATTGACGAAAAAATTTAAGCAGAAAATATGAGTGCTATTTGAAAAAGGTAAAGTGTCTAAATAAGATGACGAAATAACATGACTGTCCACATAGGCCGTCCCGCCTTCGACGTCCCCCTACACGTTCTTCTGATTGGAACCAATCCGGAAGAGGCCTGTCGCTTCGAGGAACACCTGCGGGTTGGGGACCAAGAGGCCACTCTCCACTGGGAGGAGGACTTCAAAACGGGCCTTCAGGTGCTCGGAGAACGGTCGCCGGACGTTCTGGCTCTCGACTTGGACCTGCCCGGCTGCGAGGGGACTGAGGCTGTGCGGCGCTGCGAGGAGGCGGCCCCAACGATCCCCATGGTGGTGCTTACCGAGGCGGAGCCCCTTGGGACGGTCCGGTCGGCCCTTCAGTCCGGTGCGGCGGAGTACTTGCAGAAGGACGAACTGTCGTCCGAGCTCGTCCAGCGGACCCTCCGGTGGGCCCGTGAGCGAAAGAAGATAGATCGGCAGCGCCGCGAGCAGGAGGTGCAACTCCGGTCGATCACCGAACACGTGTCGGAGGGCGTCTTCCGATCCACGCCGGAAGAGGGCCTTGTCTACGCCAATCAGGCCTTCGCCGAGATGTTTGGGTACGAGAGTGTAGAGGCAATCCTACAGGCCGACCCGGCAACGTTGTGCGTGGACCCGACGGACCAGGGGGCGCTCATCCGGCCCGTAGAAGGGAGGGGAGACGCCGATGGCGGGGAAATTACGTTTCGGCGCAGGGATGGATCGACGTTTACTGGCCTCCTGCGCGGCTCAGTGACGTGCGGCGACCCTTGCGGAACGGTCCGTTACGACGGGGTGATTACCGAAATTCCCAAGCGCAGCAAGCGAGAGCGGAAGCTTCGCGTGCTGTCGCAGGCGGTGGAGCAGGCGCGAGAGTCCGTGCTCATTACGGAAGCGGAGCCGCTCGATGAGCCCGGCCCGCGCATCGCGTACGTGAACTCGGCCTTCGAGGAGATGACGGGCTACACGGAGGAGGAGGTCCTCGGAAAGACGCCGCGGATTTTGCAGGGGCCGGAGACCAGCCGGCCGGTGCTGAACTCGCTGCAGGAGGCCCTGGAGGCCGAGGAGCCTTGGCAGGGCGAGACGACCAACTACCGCAAGGACGGGACGCCTTTCGTCACTCAGTGGAATGTGGCCCCCGTTCGGGACGACGACGGGAATGTCGAGTACTGGGTCTCCGTTCAGCGGGACGTGACCGAGGAGCGGGAGCGGGAGGAGACGCTCCGTCGCCAGAAGTATCTCCTGGAGCAAGCCCAACGCCTGACCGGGGCCTGGATGGCCGACGTGCAAACTGGGGAGGTCTCCTGGACGGACAAGGTGTACGAGATCTTTGAGGTGCCCCGAGGGGAGGAGATCACCACGGAGCGGGTTCTGGATTTCTACCCGTCCGAGGCGCGCGCTACGCTGGAAGAGGCGTTCGGGCGCACTGCGGAGGAGGGGGAGCCTTATGATTTGGAGCTTCCTCTCATTACCGAGACAGGAAACGGCCGGTGGGTGCGGGCGGTGGGCAGCCCCGCCGAAAAGGAGGCGGGGGAGGTGGTTACGGTGGCAGGAGCGGTTCAAGACATTACCGAACGGAAAGAGCGGGAACGGACCCTTCGGGACCGAGAGCAGAAAGCAGAGGCTCTTTACACTGCGACCGAGCAGCTGGTAGCGGCCCAGACACGAGAGGCTGTTGCTGAGCAACTCCAGTCACTCGTGAGTGAAACCTTCGACTACCTCCTCAACGGCGTCTTCTTCGTTGGAGAAGGGTGCCTCGTCCCAGCGGCCATCTCATCGGCGGTGCCCGAACAGATTCCAAGCGTTCCCCCGCTAGGTCTGGAAGGGCCGAGCCTGGGGGCTCGTGTCTACCATTCAGGAGAAACGGTAGTTGCCGAGGATCTCTCCGAAGTGGAGAGTGAGGTCGACCTCGGAGATCTCGGGGCCGGGGCCTGCGTCCCTTTGGGGGACCACGGCGTTCTCTCCGTGGCGAGTGCGCAGACCGGCGGCATCGACGACTTCGACGTGCGGCTGCTGGAGCTTCTCGGTGCTCACGCCGCCACGGTCCTCGATCGCATCGAACGGGAGGAAACCCTTCGGGCGGAGCGCGATTTTCTCGACCGCATCCTGGAGACGAGCCCGGTGGCCATCGCGGTGTTCAATCCCGAGGGCGAGTTCGTGCAGGCCAGCGGCCGGGCCGAGGAGATGATTGGGCTCGAACGAGACGAGATCACCGATCGGACCTACAACGATCCGGCCTGGGACATCACGACGCCGGAGGGGGAGCCGATTCCCGACGAGGAGCTTCCGTTTGCCCGGGTGATGGCCACGGGCGAGCCGGTGCGCGATGTGGAGCACACCATCAAATGGCCCAACGGCGAGCGGCGGCTGCTGTCGGTGAGTGGTGCGCCCCTCCGCAGTCCCGACGGCGAGCTGGAGGGGGCGGTCTTCCACATCAACGATATTACCGAGCAGCGGGAGATCGAGCAGCGCTTCCGAGGGGTTTTCGAGAACGCCGGCCTCGGAATTGCGCTCATTGACGAAAGCGGGGCCATCTTCGAAGCCAATCCGGCCCTCGAATCGATGCTGGGGTACGAGGCTGGCGAACTCCAGAACGTGCACCTCGAACACCTGACGCATCCCGAGCACCTCGACGCGGACAAGCAGCGTTATCAGGAACTCATCGCCGGGGAGCGTGACCAGTATCAGCTCGAGAAGCGGTACCTTCGTCAGGACGGAGAAGCGTTCTGGGGGTACCTCACCGTCTCGCGCCGCGAAGTGACCGACGGCTTTCAGGTCGTCAGCATGGTGGAGAACATCGACGACCGGAAGCGACAGGAACAGCAACTGCGGGCGGCCAAGGAGGAGGCCGAGCGGATGAGTCGGCTCAAGAGCGCCTTCCTCGCGAACATGAGCCACGAGATCCGCACGCCGCTGACCT
Organism: Bacteroidetes bacterium QH_10_64_37; assembly: GCA_003023105.1. Next base: position 43,286 of record PXSZ01000070.1, on the reverse strand, counting down.
CAATCCTCGGCTTCGCGGAAATGATTGGTGAGCAGGTGGCCGACGACCCGGAGGGGACGATTTCCCAGCATGCGCACTTGATTGAGAAGAGCGGCCGCCGCCTGCTGAACACACTCGACCGCGTGTTGAATCTCTCGAGGCTGGAGGCGGGGGAAATGAATTTTTCCGCTGGCGCACTCGACCTTGCCGCCGAGGTTAAAGACACCGCTCGGCAGTTCGGGCCACAGGCCGAGGAGGCGGGCGTCGAACTTCAGATGGAGATTGGAGAGGATCCAATCTGGTGCCGGGCCGACAAGGACGGGCTGCAAGTCGTACTCCGCAACTTGTTGTCCAACGCGATCAAGTACACCGAGTCCGGCGGAACGGTGTGGGTCCGGACCCGAGCGGACGACGAGACGGTGGTCCTGGAGGTGGAAGACACCGGCATCGGAATGGATCCCGAGGAGACCGACGAGCTGTTCGAGGCGTTCGTCCAGGAGTCCGAAGGGATTGGGCGGGAATATGAGGGGACGGGGCTCGGTCTTACCGTCGCCCATCGGATCGTCGATGAGATGGGCGGGTTCATCGAGGTAGAGACCCGGAAGGGAGGAGGGAGCTGCTTTACCGTTCGTCTTCCGAAGGCCGAAGACGCCACGTAGGCCTCACTGGAGTCTCCCTGTCGCTCCGGAACCGTTACGCCGCGTCCGTCTCTGCCTCCCCGTCGCTCGCGTCGGCCTCGTCGGTTTTGGGGCCGTGCTCGTCGTAGTCGTTGACGTGAAAGCCCTCGCCTTTGAAGATAATCCCCGGGTTGTCGGTGATAATTCGTTCGACGTCCTGACCCGTGTCCGGGCACGTGTCGAGAGGGTCCTCGGTGATGCGTTGCTGGATCTCAAAGGTGCTTCCGTCTTCGCGGCGGTACGTGTAGGTCGGCATAGGCGCAGTTTGGTCGTGGCGGGAAATAATGGTGGAACGTAGAGAGAGCGACGCGTTTGCTGCCGGGGGCAGGTCCGCCCTCGTTCAGCGGACAGCCCACTTTAGCACTGTGGGGGTCTTTTGTTTCCGGAGGTGTGTGCGCCCCTGATGGAAATTCAAGGATCCACGCATCGCTCTTATAACGCACGAAGACATCCGAAGTCTTTTCGCTGTTCTGTGCGGGAACCTTCTTGGCTGAGTGCCCTGAGAACCAATCATTCAGGGTTGAACCTGTGTGAACATTTCCCTGCCCCGGAACCCAACGGGGCTTGGTTTTTAGATACCTGTGCGCTTCGTCGCCCGATGGTCCGGTAGTTCAGTTGGTTTAGAATGCTGCCCTGTCACGGCAGAGGTCGCGGGTTCGAGTCCCGTCCGGACCGCCCGGCCCTCGGTCTCGACAACTGTCGGGATCGGGGGCTTTTGTCGTTGGGGGGTTGACAGAGACTCCACTGTCACGATGCCTTCGTTCTCGTTGTCGTCGCCTATGGCCTCGATGTCGCCGGTCGGGTGGATCGGCGTCGGCGCCCTGATCGGCGCCTCGGCGCTTGCCGTCGCGGTCGCGCTCTGGACGCTGCTTGCTATCGGAGGAATCGCCTTCGTCGCCATGGCGGGGGGCGCGTGGCTGGGAACGCCCTCACGTAGCGTTACGTCCGCGGGAAGCGTCGCGCAGGGCCGACGGCTGGCCTGGGGGTACGGCCTCGCCAGCGGCGCCATGATCACCAGCACGGGCGCCTTCCTGATTCCGAGCGCGATCAGTCACCACGCCGCGTTCGGCGGGTTTGGCATCGCCGCCGGCATCCTCCTCGGGTTTGCGTTCCACGCCGCCCAGCACCAGCTTTCACACCTGCATCTTCCACTTGATGCTACGACCTTCGAGCTAACCGCACATTCTCTGGCCGCCGGACTCGTGATTGGGGCCGTCTACGCGACGATGCCAGCCCTCAGTCCCGTGCTGGGCCTCGCGATTGTGTCCCACAAGGCCCCTGCGGGCTACGCGGCGGCGCGTCGACTGCATCGGGCGGGTCGGGCAACATCGGTCCTCCTGGTTCCGGCGGCCGCGGTGATGGCGACGGCGGTGCCGGTGGGGCTCCTGTCTCCACCGGGAAGCGATATCGTGCACGCCCTGGTGTTTGGCATTGCCACCGGCGTCTTCTTGCACGTGGCGCTCGACTTCCTCCCGCGATGCGAAATCGGAGGCGAAGTGTCCGAGGCCGCGGGGCTGACCGACGAGAACACTCCTGAGGGCGCGTTCGACGCAGCGCATCATCTGCTCGACCGCCTCCGCCTGCACGCCATGGTGAGTGCCCTGGTGGGAGGCCTGGTCGTCTTTATTGCGTGGTGGGGGCTTCAGGCCTGACGGGAATCCTCCATGCTCAATGCTCGAGGGCGATGTCGTTGACAGACAGGTCCCTGCTGCCTATTCTTACTCCGCCCATCATTCCTGGGGGGCCGCGAGTGTGAAGCCGTTGCGGTCCTTGCAGGTTCTTCCCTACACTGCCACAAATACGCTTCAGATTCCCATGCTTCGAGTCCGAATCCTCCAGTCGACATCGCTCGCGGTCCTCTTTAGTCTTCTCTTCCTTGCCGGCTGTGGGGGAGGGGGAGAAGATGGGGGCGGAGACGTTCAGATTGTGAAGGGCGAACGGTCGACCCCCATTGAAGGCGCGTCGGCTCAGATTACGGCCCCTGCCGACACTGCGGTCGTGGACAGTGCCGGCGTCGACGTCACGGTAGAGGCCAACAGCTTCGAGACAGGGGTCCAGACCGAGACGGAGCGCGCAGAGCAGATTGCCAACTCCACCAACGGCCAGCACTTCCACGTCATCGTAGACAATCAACCCTATATGGCCAACTATGAGGCGGGGACGCCCTTTGACATTGAGACCCTGGAGCCGGGCGCCCACACCGTCGTGGCCTTTCCGAGTCGGTCGTACCACGAGAGCGTGAAGGGCCGAGACGCGTATGACCTGGTGAACTTCTACGTGCAGGCGGACTCCGGAGAGTTCATGCTCAGCCCGAATGAGCCGGCCATCATCTATAGCCGGCCCAAGGGGACCTACAGCGGCGCCGGTGCCGAGCGGATTATGCTCGATTTCTACCTGCACAATGTGGAGTTGAGCCAGGGCACCTACGAGGCCCGGTACACCATCACCGACGAGCAGGGCAACGAGGTGGTGTCCACGACGCTCACGGAGTGGGCCCCAGCGTTCGTGACTGGGCTTGAATCCGGCACGTACGAGGTGAATCTGCAACTCATCGGAAGCGACGGAAACGTGGTGCCGGGACCGTTCAACGACACGACCCGAGAGATTACCGTTGAGGCCGGGAATGGAGGCAATGGCGGCGAGGCGTAGGCGAGGTGTCCGCTGTCAGCCGTACTGCGTTGCCCGATGCGGGAGAGCTCCGGCGAAAGGGCGTATTGCGTATTTCACGTTGACCCCGTGCATTCCGCAGCCCAAGTTGTGGCCTTTTGCGTGGGTCTTCCGTTCGAACCGACGCGGGGACGCGGAGAAAGAGCGACACAATGAAACAAAATCCTCTCCGCGTCTCCGCGTTTCCCTCCTCCCCGTGTCCATTCGGTCGGGCACAACCTGAGTTCCGCAATCCGAAATACCCAGTACGGATCGATGCGTAGACGCCTCACCAGCCTGAGGTCATGATCATGAGAGCTTGTTTCCGGTGGCGAGCGCTTCTCCTGGGGACTGGGGGAAGCGTCCTGTTCCTGGCGGGCGTCTTCCTCGCGGGCGTGGCCACCGCCCAGCCTGCTCGCGGTCCTGCTGCGAAGCCGCAGCCCGGCATCAATGTGCTGGACTACGACTTTGCCCTCACCCTCTCCGACACGACGGATCGCATCGAGGGGACCGCCACCGTACGCCTCCGCGTGACGACTGACACGCTGACGGCCGCGCGGCTCGACCTCATCGGTCGTGATCAGGGACGAACGTCGAGCGCGTCTCCGGTCCCCGGCATGCGGGTCAGGTCGGTGTCGGAGGACGGGCAGGCAGTGCCGTACCGTCACGTCAACGACATCCTGCGGATCGCGTCCCCGTCCGGCTTCAAGGCCGGGAACGTGCACACCTACCGCATCCGCTACGCGGGCATCCCCGCCGACGGCCTCATCATCGGCACCAACCAGTACGGGGACCGCACCTTCTTCGGCGACAACTGGCCCAACCGGGCGCGTCATTGGCTGCCCGTGGAGGACCACCCGGCCGACAAGGCGACCGTCGAGTTCCGCGTCACGGCACCGGCGACGTACGACGTTGTGAGCAATGGGGCGCTGGTGAGCGACTCCACGAGCGGCGACCTGCGGTACACGCACTGGCGCACCGACGTGCCGCTCCCGACGAAGGTGATGGTCATCGGTGTGTCCGACTTTGCGGTCGACACGTCGGGCACCGTGGACGGCGTGCCTGTGCAGAGCTGGGTCTACTCCGAAACCCGGAGCGTCGGCTTCAAGGACCTGGGGCAGGCTCCGCCGATCCTCCGCTTCTTCGAGAAAAACCTGGGACCGTATCCGTACGAGAAGCTCGCCAACGTGCAGTCGACCACCCGCTACGGCGGCATGGAGAACGCGGCGGCCATCTTCTACAGCGAACAGGCCGTGGCCGATGGGGAGGACGACACGTCCCTGCTCGCCCACGAGATTGCGCATCAGTGGTACGGCAACACCGTCACCGAGGCCGACTGGCCCCACCTCTGGCTCAGCGAAGGCTTTGCGACGTACCTCACTGGGCTTTACCTGGAGCACGCCCGCGGCGATGCGGCACTTACGCGCTACATGACCAATGCCCGGCAGCAGGTCGTGCGGTTCCACGAGAAAAATCCGGACGTGCCGCTCGTGGACACCACGTTCAGCGACCCGACCGCGCTCCTCAACACGAATCCCTACCAGAAGGGCGCCTGGGTGCTGCACATGCTGCGCCGCGAGGTGGGCACCGACACGTTCTGGGAGGGCCTGCGGGCCTACTACGAGCGCTATCGCAATCAGAATGCAAGCACCCGCGACTTCCGGGCCGTGATGGAGGACGTGTCGGGGCAGAACCTGAAGCGGTTTTTCGAGCAGTGGACGCGCCGCCCCGGCCACCCGGTCATCGAGGGCACGTGGCACTACGACGAGGCGTCGGGCGAGTGCGTCCTGACGCTGCGGCAGACGCAGGCCGAGCCTCCCTTCCACGTGCCGGTGGAGATTGCCTTCGGCGACAAGCCGAGGCACACGACGACCCTCTTTCTGCGCGATCAGGAGGAGCAGACCCGTGTGGAGTGTGCACAAGCCCCCTCTTCCGTCACCCTTGATCCCAATACCGGGCTCCTCGCGGAGTTGTCGATGCACCGCGCAGAATAGCCGATCGACTGCCCCCGCCGCCCATGACGAGTCGTCTCCTCCTGATCCTCCTCGTGGCGAGTACGGCTGCGTTTTGTTTGTTCTCCGAGGGGGGTGATCTTTTGGGCGAGGCGTGCATATTACAGCCGGGTGCCGTCACTTGGCGGTGCCTCATCCGTTCGACGTTTTTCACCCACCGATCCAATCAGTCCTGTGGACATCGAGAATCGCACCGTTACCATCCCCCGTGAAGAAGACGCCACCGACGAGCCTGAGCCCGTGGCGGTGTGGCCGCTGGTGGAGGCGGCCCTCGACACCATCGACGCGGAGCCGTCGACCCGCGACGCGGCGCAGGCGGCACTGGAGCACGGCGACGGATGCGTCGTCCTGGCCAACTTCCTCAACAGCGAGGCGAAGCGCGTCCACGAGATGGACTACCGCTTCAAGGTGCCCCTCGTGGTGCTGGCCGCCGAGCAGGCCCGCACGGACGACACTGCCACCTCCATCTACGACCCCAAGGAGGGATGCGTCTATTTCGAGACCGACGTGAGCCAGTTTTCCTTTCACGTCTACAGGGACTGGACCGTCGACTGGACCGCGGTGGCCGACGAGGTGCAGCACGACTACGAGTGGAGCGGCAAGGACAACCAGACCTGGGCGCTCGACTGGCTGATGGACTTCCTCGACGTGCCGACCGACGACTACATGGTGTAAGCGGGCGTGGAGGTGTGGAGGCGCAGTTGTGTCGAGGTGGGAGACGATCCTCCGCGTGGGCCTTCGTAGGGAGGGCGGCTCTTCAGGCGTGAGCTGTCCAGGCCGGGGGCGCGAAACCGCCCTCCGAATGCGGTCGTGCAATCAGTTCCATTTTGGTACCGGAGCACAACCGGACGGTCTCCCATGCCAAATCTTACGCTCAAGAACGTTCCCGAGGAGGTGCACCGTCGCCTCAAGCAGCAGGCCGAGCGGCACCGCCGCAGCATGAACAGCGAGGCGATCTGGATCCTGGAGCAGGCCCTCTGCCCCACCCGCCGCGACGCCGACGCCGCTATTGCCGAGGCAGAGGCGCTCAACCGGGACATTGGAAAGACCTTCCCCGACATCGTAAATGAATCAAAGAAGGAAGGCCGCGAATGATTGTCGTCGATACGGACGTGGTCAGCTATTTCTGGCTTCAGATGACGGCAGATCGTCCGGCGGCGGCCCGAGCTGCGCGAGAACGGGATGCCGATTGGGCGGTCCCCCACCTGTGGCGGTCGGAGTTCCGGAGCGTCCTCCGTGGGTACATGACCCGAGACCTCATGACGCTCGAGGAAGCCCAGCGCTCTCATCAGAAGGCGCAGGAGGACTTGCACGACCGCGAGCATGAGGTCCCTGCGGACTCCGTTCTGCAGCTGGTCGATGACACGCGGCCGTATTCATCGGGTCGACGAAGAGAAACCCCACCGGCAGCCGCCCCCGTGTGAACTTGCGACTGCATCATGTCCAGAGGGGAAGGGGCAAGTCCACGTCTTTCGTTCTCATACAATTTTCAGCTCACGCATGCGCGCCGTCCGCGTCCCCAAAGAAGGCGATCCCGAGCACATGACCATCGGCGAGGTGCCCACCCCGGCGCCCGGCCCCGACGAAGTGCGCGTCGCGGTGCACGCCACGGCCCTCAACCGCGCCGACACGTTCCAGCGTCGCGGCCACTACCCGCCGCCCGAAGGGGCCTCTCCCATTCTCGGTCTTGAGATGGCCGGCGTCGTGGAGGAGGTCGGCGACGGCGTCATCGATTGGCACGAGGGCGACCGGGTGTTCAGCCTGCTCGCCGGAGGCGGCTACGCCGAACAGGTGGTCGTCCACAAAGACCTGCTCATGGCCATCCCCCCGGGCCTCTCGATGCAGGAGGCCGCCGCCCTCCCCGAGGTATTCCTGACGGCCTATCAGGCCCTGCACTGGCTGGGCGGAGTGCAGAGCAGTCACACGGTGCTCATCCACGCCGGGGCCAGCGGCGTAGGCACCGCAGCGATCCAGCTCGCGGCAGACGCCGGTGCGATTCCGTACGTCACCGCCTCGGCCCCGAAGCACGACGTGTGCCGTAGGCTCGGGGCAGAGGCGACCATCGACTACGAGTCGGAAGACTTCGCTGACCGCATTGGCGCCCTCACGGATGGAGAGGGGGCCCACATCATTATCGACTTCATCGGGGCGCCCTACTTTCACCGGAACGTCGCGTCGCTGGCCATGGACGGCCGCGTGATCCAGCTTGCCACCCTGGGCGGCAGTACCGTGGAGGAGGTCCACCTGCGCGACCTGATGGCCAAACGGGCCCACCTCCTCACCTCCACCCTGCGCAACCGCAGCCTCGACTACAAAATCCAGCTCACCCAGGAGTTTGCCAGCGACGTGCTGCCGAAGTTTGTGGACGAGCAGCTCCGACCGGTCATCGATTCGACCTACGACTGGACCGAGGTGGCCGACGCGCACCGCCGCATGGAACACAACGAGAACGCCGGCAAGATCGTCCTGCAGGTCATCTCGTAGCCCGCCAGACCAACGCCCCGGTCCCTCACGCGAAGACCCGGGGCGAGGTTGTCCGTGTTTCGAAATGAGTGCCGGCTACGCGAGGCTTGCGTCGAGGGTGATTTCGACGCCGGCGAGGGCCTTCGACACCGGGCAGCCGGACTTGGCCGCCTCGGCGTGCTCCTGGAACGTCTCGTCGTCGATGTCGGGGACGGCGGCCTCCGTGGTCAAGTGGATCTTGGTGATGGCGGGCCCGTCCTCGAGCGTCTGGAGCGTGACGTCCGCCGTGGTGTGGACCGATTCAGGATCGTACCCCGCCTCGTCCAGCACGTTGGCGAAGGCCATGGAGTAGCAACCGGCGTGCGCGGCTGCGATCAGTTCCTCCGGGTTCGACCCAGCGCCGTCCTCGAAGCGAGAGCGAAACGAATACGCACCTTCGTAGGCGCCGCTCTTCAGCGCCATGGTGCCGTTTCCGTCGGGCAGATTGCCTTCCCACGTAGCGTCTGCAGAGCGTGTAGGCATAGTGTTGGAGGTCGTGTGATGAGAGGGGTGATGAGGGGGTTCAGGTACTCCAAAAACCACGGCTCCCCGCACGTTCCTTGCAGGCCGTTGCTTTCCGGAAAGGACACACGACCAATCGCTGGTTCCCGCGTTATGCCTCGGCTTCGCCGTTCAGCTCGTCGAGGTGCACGTCCATTTGCGGGTACGGGATGCCGATCTCGGCCTCGTCCAGCTTGTACTTCACCTGCCGGACCAGCTCCTGACGGAGGCGGAAGTAATCGTCGGTCTCGGCCCAGACGCGCACTTCCCAGTTGATGGACGAGCCGCCCAGGGCCTTCAGCGCGGCCTGCTCCCCCTTCTCTTCGACGCGCCCCTCCACGCTGCGGGCCGCCTCCAGGAGCACCTCGCGCGTAGCGTCGATGTCCGCGGGGTAGTCGGTGCCCACCTCGCAGTCCACGCGCACAACGTCGTAGGCGAAAATGTTTTCGATGGTCGAGCCGAAGACGTCTCCGTTCGGGACGATGACGAGGCGGTTGGCCCGCGTGTTGATGCGGGTGAAGAAGAGAGAGATGTCCCGTACGAAGCCCGTCTCGTCGGCCACCTCAACGTAATCGCCAATCTTGAAGGGCCGGAAGATGAGCAGCATGACGCCCGCTGCAAAGTTTGCAAGGGTGCCCTGGAGGGCCAGGCCCACCGCAAATCCAACTGCGGCGAGGACCGCAACGAAGCTGGCAGTTTCTACGCCCGCCGTTTCCAGGCCGGCCAGGATGGCCATCAGAAAGATGGCGTAGTACGCAAAGTTGCCCGCAAACTTCGTCAGGGTGGCGTCGACCTTCGGCCGATCAAGCCCGCCTCGGATGAGGTTTCGGACCCACGAGGCCACGTACCACCCCACGATGAGGATGGCAATGAAGGCGACGGCGTTCAGCACGTACGTGCCGATCAGCCAGAACGTCTCGGCACTCAGGCCGAGTTGGGATAAAAAATCATTCATGAGTGAGAGGAGGGAGGCGGTGGTTTTTGAGTTGAAAAGTCTCCTGAAGGTACTGAGCCGGAGGGGGAAGAATCAATTCTGAGCCGGCCTATACGGAGGAAAACAAATATCAGTTACTTGGATTTTGTATCTGGGGAAGGGGGGCGCTCGCGGTACGACCCCAAATCCGGGCCGCAAATTTTCGAAGGAGGGGGCCGTTGAGGTGAAGCGGCGGCTCGACGTGGCGCATCCCCACGATCCGCCCGTCCGGCCCTTCCTGCAGTCGATACGTGAAGAGATACTCGCCGTTCGGGGTCAGTCCCAGGTCGTTGCGTCCGAAGCGGAGGTCGTGGAGCAGAAGGGTTCCGTCGGCTCCGCGTCGGACGATGAAGTAGCTCCGCGAGAAGCGACGCAGCCGCTGCACGATGGGATGATCGCGAGCGTCCCCCAGCAGGTCGTGGCGCTTCGCCACGTAGCGGAACTCGATGGAACGGTTGGGATCCAGGAGCGAGTAGTAGCCCACGTAAAAGCCGTCGTCGGTCTCGGCGATGCCTCGCCATAGGAGGTTATTGAAGGGTGCAGGGGTGGTGAGGAATCGGTCAGACGGAGGCTGCTTTGAGGCGAGATTCTGCGCGAAGACGTGGTTGACGTGCTGCTTGTTGACGACGGTGAAAAGAAGGTACGCCGAGCTCAGCGCCAGGCCCGCGTAGTTGGCCCATCGGCGCGCCCGGTCGGTGGGATTCCACTGTAGCGACACCAAGAGTCCGGCCGCCAGCGGGATCGTGTACGACGGATCGATGATGAAGATCGTCCCGTAGATCACCGGGTAGTGGCTGAACGGCCAGAAGACCTGCGTGCCGTACGTCGTGAGGCAGTCGAGCCCCACGTGGGTGAGGAGGACAGCAGCGACGAGTGCGGCCCATCGTCCAGTAGACGTTGCGTCGTCCGTGTGAAGACGCCGAAGACTGTACGCGGCCAGCGGGGTCACGACGGCGATGAAGACGAAGGAGTGGGTGAGGCTGCGGTGGAAGGTGAGGGCCTGCGCCTCGGTCAGAAACAGATTCCCGATCACGTCGAGGTCCGGCAGCAGGCCGAAGGCGGCGCCCCACAGCGGGGCCTTGCGACCGGCCTCTCGGCCCGCCGTGGCCTCGCCCACCGCGGCGCCCAGCGTGATTTGGGTGACAGTGTCCATCTGGAGGGGCTACGTTTTGGGTCGGAGGGGGTAAAGGCGTCCCGCCGGGACGCCTTTACTACGGTAAAATGGATGATTATCGCGGTCAGGACTCCCGACATCGCCACGGAGGAACGCCTCTCGACCCCTTCTGTACGGCGCACCGTGCCCATTGAGCCGGGGGCGTCCCGATGGTTGCGAACCCGTTACCGATCCGGGCGGAAATTCCTAACGACCACCGACCATGATGGAGCGCTTCGGCTCAGCAAAACGGCACGAGCTCCCGCACTCCCACGCCCCCCGTTCGATTCGGTCGACGTGAGCAGAGAGCCGAGAGGAAACTTCTTCATTTTGTACACTCTCACACATCGCCCCGATGCCTGACCGCTATCGCTGTCGCGTCGAGAACGCGACCGTCCGTCCCGAGCGGCGCGACGCGCTCGAAGACCTCGTGCACAAACTGTTCGAGCGGCGTCATCACCGCCTCATCGCGGGGCGCGAGAAGGACTGGCTCACCGTCGAACTCGTGCAGTCGCTCCGGGAAGAAAGTCGGGTGTACCGGGAGGCGCTCAGCACGGAGACCGAGGGGCCCCTCCCATTCGCGCTCGGCTACTTCCGGGTCCGCGACGACGCGCTTCAACTGGTCAGCGACGAGGTGCCTGCCAACGTCGACCCCGAGTCCTTCGTCCGGTTTCTGAGCGAGTTCCTCCAGCCGGGCGCCCGTCTGTGGTTTGCTCACGGAGAGGGGGAGGAGGGATGGGCGGTCCGCGGCATCGGAGAGGTCGAGCCGCTGTCGGCAGCGTCAGAGACCGCGCTCGATCAGACCGCCGACGAGGAGTCGGAGGGGGCGAGCAGTTGACAGAGGTGGCGCGCAGCCTCCTCGAAAGAGAGATTCTCGATGGGGTCCCGGTCGTCTGGCAGAAGGGTCACGGTGCGGCCGCGGCCCGGCCCCTCCTCGGCCAGGTGCTCGCGGATCCGGACGCCGAGGCACGAGCCAGCGTGAACCACGAGGCCGGTCACGGTGTTGGGGCGATTGGGGAAGGGGGCACCCTCGGGCAGGGCGTCCATCACCGTGTCGATTGCCGACCGGGCCGCCTTGGGGGTCGGCTCGCTCAGCCGCACGAACAGCTCCACCGTAAAGTCGCGGTCGGCCGTCACCTGCACCCGACTGAAGTTGGGGTTCATGGGCCGCCAGTGCAGATCCACCGTTCCGCAGCCGCCTGTGAGCTCATCCACCGCAGCGAGGAGCTCGGGAAAGCGGTCTTCGAGGGCATTCATCATCCGCATGTAGCCCTGCATCTCGCCCTGCATTCCCGACACGTTTCCCAGCCCCTCGGCCGCCTCCATCGAGGCGTCGTGCAGCCACGTCTGCATCGGGTCGATGCGGGTGATGGCGTCGCTCACGTCGCGGAGCGAAGTCGACAGATGGGGCTCGATGCGGGCTTTCCAGTCCTCTTTGGAGCGGGGAGGAGGCATGGGAGGCGGAACGCAAAACGAAAGAAACGGCGACGAGGCCCGAGCGAAAGAGAGGGAACAAAAGCGGGCCATTTTCATGATAAAGTAGCTCAACACTTTTTCAATCTCTCCGGATTTCCATTGTGCCTGATCGACCCACCACTTCACGGCAGCCGAAGACGATGCCGCTGGACGAGCTTTCGGAGCACCTCCAGATTTCGAGGCAAACCCTCGTTCGCTGGACCGACCGACACTTGATCGACGCGGATCTCTACTGGTCCCTCTCCGACTCGAACGAGGAGACCCGCATGATCGATCTTACGGACGAGACGCTTGATTTTCTCGAAGACTTTGCCGCCGATTACCGGGACGACGTCGTGAGCCGGACGGAAGCGCGACGGATTCTCAAGCAAATCGACCGGAAGAAAATCAAGAAGCTGATTCGGGCAGGCGACGTGGAGGACGTCGAAGTCGATGAAGAGACCCGCGTCGTCGTGGGGAGCCTGGAAGACTACCTGATGGAGCGGGAGCGCGAAGAGAAAGAAGAGGAAGACGACGAATAGCCGCCCAGCGGTCAGGTGGTGCCGGAGGCCGACCCGCCCGCGTCGAGCATCTTCTGAAGGGTCGGTTTCATTTTCTCGGTGGGGAAAACGCCGATCACCCGCTTCGTGATCTGTCCCTCCGGGGTGACGACGATTGTGGTTGGGAGGCCGGGGATGGGACCGAATGCCGCCTCGGCCGTGCCCGCGCTGTCAATGACGATCGGGTAGTTGATCTCCAGCTCCCGGGCGAAGGGCTTCACCACTTCGCGGCCCTTCTGATCCAGGGCGACGCCGATCACCCTCAATCCCTTCGGCTTGAGGTTGGAATGAAGGGTTTTGAGGTCGGGAATTTCCTTCCGGCAGGGCGCGCACCAGGTGGCCCAGAAGTTGACGAGGAGCACCCGCCCCTTCTGCTCGTGGAGGTTGATCGACCGGCCATCCATCGTTTTGAGCGTGAGGTCCGGCGCCGACTCGGGCTTCACGTCCCGCACCTTTCCGGTTATTGGACCGGGTGTGGTGGACGAGGATGAGGAGGTCTGATCCTGGTCGTTTCCTCCGCACGCGACGAGCAGGAGGGCCAGACTGAGGCAACCGAGGGAAGCGAAAAGACGACGCATGGCCGGGAACGGGGTTATTCGATAGAACGGGTTGCGGAGTGGACGGCCTCGCGCAGCGTGTCGGCGGTGACGTTGAAGTGGGACGTGTCGAAGACCGGGTCCCGCTTGTCGAGGACGATGGCCTGGGGCGTCTCGTGGCGCACGCCGAGCGCGTCGGCAATCTCGTCGGACAACGCCCGGCTCTCCTGAACCACGAGCTTGTAGACGAGCAGGTCCTCGTCCTCGGCCAACTGTTGCATCTCCCGGTCGGCGATGCCGCTCACGGAGCACGCCGCGCTGTGTTTGAACAGAAGGACCGGCTGTTCCTCGGAGCGCGCACGGGCGTCGGTCCAGTCGGCGTCGCTGGCGAGGGAGCGGAAGGGATCGGCGGACATCGGGATTGGGGAACTTCAGGGGATGAAATACTGCTGTTTCTCCGTACTGCGAGGCGGAGACCGTGATACAGGGTGGGGGTGAACAATCGGTCAATATCGGGTGGATGCCTTGATGCTGCGGTCGACCGGGGCCGCGCGACGCCTCTTCACCGTGCACATCAACTGTTTCACGAAACCGCTCTACACGAAATGGCAACGCCGGACACCGGGGCCGACGACATCCGCTGGTCCCTCGACGATTTGCACGACAACCCCGAGGCGCTAAAAGAAGATCTGGCGGAGGTCGACGCCGACGCGGAGGCCTTCGCTGACCGGTATCGAGGTCGCGTTGGGGAGCTCGGGGCGGAAGCGCTGGCCGAGGCCCTCGACACGCTCGACTCCATTCAGGACCGCCTGGGGCGGGCGCAGGCCTACGCCTATTTGCACTGGACGGCCGACACGAATGACGCGGAGCGAGGGGCGCTCCGCCAGTGGGTGCAGGAGACGGTCGACCGCATTCAGCAGCGGCTCGTGTTCGTGGAGACCGAGTGGGTGGCTCTTTCCGAGGAGCGGGTCGAGACGCTCCTGTCGCACGACGCCCTCGCGAACTACCGGCACTACCTGGAGACCGAGTATCTGCGGAAGGATCACGTGCTGAGCGAGGCGGAGGAGAAGGTGCTCTCCGAGAAAACCATCACCGGCAAGAATGCCTGGACCCGCTTCTTCGACGAGACCCTCGGCGCCGCCCGGTTCGAGCTCGACGGCGAGTCGCTCACGCAGGAGGAAATTCTGTCAACGCTCTACGAACCGAATCGCACGCTCCGGCGGGAGGCGGCTCTCTCGTTTACCGAGGGGCTGAAAGACCACCTCCGGCCCCTCACGTTCGTCTTCAACACGCTCCTTGCGGACAAGGCCTCCACCGACCGCCTGCGCGACTACGACCACTGGCTTGAGCAGCGCAACCTTGCCAACGAGGTCGACGACGAGACGGTCGACACGCTGATCGACGCCGTGACGGGCCGCTACGATCTCGTGGCGCGCTTCTATCGTCTCAAGAAGCGGCTCCTGGGCGTCGACGAGCTGTACGACTACGACCGATACGCGCCGATTCGCGAGGCCGACACGACCTACGAGTGGGGCGAGGCCCGGTCCCTGGTGCTGGACGCCTACGCGAATTTTCACCCGGAGATGGCGCAGGCCGCCGGTCGTTTTTTCGAGGACGACTGGATCGACGCCGCCCTGGTGCCCGGCAAGCGGAGCGGAGCCTTCAGCCACCGCACGGTGCCGAGCGCCCACCCCTACGTCCTCGTCAATTACACGGGCAAAGCCCGCGACGTGCAGACCCTCGCCCATGAGCTGGGCCACGGCGTGCACCAGTTCCTCGCCCGCGAGCAGAACCTCTTTCACCACGGCACCCCTCTCACCACGGCCGAGATGGCGTCGGTCTTCGGCGAAATGCTCGTCTTCCAGCGCCTCATGCGACGCGAAGAAGAGGACCCCGCCAACCGGCTCGCCCTCCTCGTTGCCAAGATCGACGACACCCTCGCTACGGTTTTCCGGCAGGTGGCCATGAGCCGCTTCGAAGATCGGATCCACACGGATCGGCGCGAGAACGGTGAGCTGCAGCCCGATCGCTTCGCCGAGCACTGGATGGCAACGCAGCGGGCCATGTTCGAGGGCAGCGTGACCCTCGGCGACCACTACCGGTACTGGTGGAGCTACGTCCCCCACTTCCTCCACGCGCCGGGCTACGTGTACGCCTACGCCTTTGGCGAGCTGCTCGTCCTGGCCCTGTACGCCCGGTATGAAGAGAGCGACGGCGGTTTTGCCGACCGGTACCTCGATCTGTTGCGGGCGGGCGGGTCTGACTGGCCTCACACGCTGGTGGCGCGGATGGGCGTGGACCTGGAGGACGAGAACTTCTGGCAGAACGGGCTCTCGCACATCGAGGCGCTAATCGAGGAGGCGGAATCCCTCGCCGACCGGACCACTGCCGAGGCCCTTGCTCGGGGCAACGGGTCGCCTGCCGCCTCGTCCTGATCTCGGATCCAATCGGATCCTTTCACAACCACGTCTTCGCACCTACATCGACCTAATCGGTCTGAATAGATGGTTTCCTGACGTCTTCGATGCGGCAATCCCGCACATCGATTCACCGCAGATGGTATGAGTTCCGCGTCCGTCTGCGTTCATCCCGCCCCCGTTCCCCCATGATCCACGTCGACCGCATTCTCTTTCCCACCGACGGGTCCGAGTGTGCCGAGCGCGCCCGTCGCCACGCCCTGCACCTGGCCGACCACTTCGACGCGATCCTTCACGTGATTCACGTGGAGAAGCGGGACGTGAAGCGTACCGACGGGGTCGAGATCAGCGAGGCCGATCTCTTGGCGGACCTGCACGACAGGCGGGAGGAAGCGCCATCGCCGCTCGCCGACTCCCGCGTGCGGGAGCGGATCGTCGCGTACTCCTCGGCGGCTCGGGGAATCCTCACCTACGGCGTGGAGCACGACGTGGACCTCGTGGTGATGGGCACGCACGGCAAGCGGGGCGTGCGCCGGCTCCTGTTGGGGAGCGTTGCCGAAGAGGTGGTGCGGAACGCCTCGTGTCCCGTTGTCACCGCAGGGCGCGGCGCCGTGGCGCCCGAAGTCATGGGGGACGGAACCATGCTGGTGCCGGTGGACTTTTCCGAGCACCGACCGCGCCTGCTGGCCCACGCTCGCGAGATTGCCCCGGTCTACGGCATGGACGTGACGATCCTTCACGTCGTAGAGGGGAGGAAGGTGCCCGACGCGTACGGTGGATACGCGTCGCTTCCGGACCCCGGCACGCTGGCGGAGCGGGCCGAGAAGGCTCTCGCGGAGGACGTGGAGTCGATGCGGGCGGCGGGGATCGACGTCTCGATTGCGGTACGATCCGGCCCTCCGGCGGACCAAGTCCTCACTGTTGCGGAGGAGACCGGGGCCGCCTTCATCACAATTGCCACGCACGGCCGGACGGGCCTGGAGCGGATGCTCACGGGCAGTGTGGCGGAGGCGGTCATTCGCCAGGCCCCCTGTTCCGTCTGTACGGTGAAGTCCTTTGGCCGGTCGCTCGTCGATGAAAACAAATCCAGGGAGGTCTTGTCGTAGTTTCCCGGTAGCATCCAGTCTCATGCGGCGACCGCCGACCGCCATCGGCCACATGGGATGACTTTTTCCGAATGCTTTCGAGAGCAGGCCCTAGACCGTCGCGTCTGTGCGAAAGACGACGGTCCGCCGTCCGCAGACTGCCGTCGCCCCGGACGATGGCCCGTACCCAAAGGGCCGATTCCCAGAGTTGACCTGTTTCCCTGCGCTCCGCTTCCCCATGCCCGCCCCAATCTCCCAAGACGGCTTCGTGCTCCTGTGGAGCGGGGGCAAGGATGCCACCCTCGCCCTCGACGTGCTCCACAGCCAGTCGCCCCGGCGGATTGGAGCGCTGCTCACGACCGTCGTGGAGGACACGGAGCGCGTCACGATGCACGGCACGCCCCTGCAACTCATCGAGCAGCAGGCCGATGCGCTCGATCTGCCGATCCACGTGATGCGGGTGCCCCCCATGCCTCCCAACGACGTGTACGAGGCCCGGCTTGAGGCCGCCCTGACGCCGTTGCTGGAGGACGGGTTTTCGACCGTCGTGACGGGTGACCTCTTCCTCGGCGACGTGCGCGACTACCGACAGGAAGGGATCGAGGCCCTCGGCGCAACGGCGCTCTTTCCGCTCTGGCAGCGCGACACGACGTGGCTGGCCCACCGGTTTCTGGAGCGCGGCTACCGCGCGGTGGTCACCGCCGTGGACACGACACAGCTCGATGCCTCGTTCGCCGGGCGCGCCTACGACAAGGCCTTTCTCGACGACCTGCCCGACGAGGTTGATCCCTGCGGCGAGCACGGCGCCTTCCACACGTTCGTGACCGACGGCCCTCCATTTCGCCGGCCCGTCTCCGTGACGGTGGAGGAGGGGGCGGCTGGAGAGCGTATGCACACCGTTCGGCTCACGCCTGCGGACGAATAGTGACGCGCCGCAGCGCGTCGGGCTGTGAAGTTTCCCGTCACGGTTTTTTCCGACCCAAACAAAAACCCCTCCGCCCGGCCACGCCGAGCGAAGGGGAAAACGGAACGGAGGCGGTGGGGTTAGTCTCCCTCGGCCGTAGCGGAGGCTCCCTCAGAACCATTCTCATCGGTCGAGGTCCCGCCTGCCACCTCCTCGGGAGAGACCTCGGGCTCGCCGTTCGGGGAGCCGTTCGTCTCGGTTGTCGGCTCCTCGGTAGGCGCCTCGCCCTTCTGCACCTCGAAGGAGAGCTCCTCGGACTCCCCGTCGTGGGTAATGATCACCGTGTCGCCCTCCGTGATCTCGTCGTGGAGGATGTCCTCGGCCATTGGATCCTCCACGTACTTCTGCAGGGCGCGGCGGAGCGGCCGGGCGCCGTACTTCTGGTCGAAGCCCTTGTCCGTCAGGAACTCCTTGGCGGCCTCGTCGAACTCGAGCTCCAGTCCGAGCTCCTCGGCCCGCTCGAAGAGGTCCTCCGACATGATGTCGATGATGTCGAAGATGTTGTCCTTGTCGAGCGGATTGAACACAATCACGTCGTCGATCCGGTTCAGAAACTCCGGATTGAAGACGTTCTTGAGCGCATCCTCGACGGTCGACTTCATGGACGTGTAGTCCATTTCGTCACTGCCCTCCGTCTGGTCGAATCCAATGCCCTGGCCGAAGGACTTGATGTCCTGCGTGCCGATGTTGGAGGTCATGATGAGGATCGTATTGCGGAAGTCCACCCGGCGGCCCATGCCGTCGGTCAGGATGCCGTCGTCCAGCACCTGGAGCAGGATGTTGAAGACGTCCGGGTGCGCCTTCTCGATCTCGTCGAGCAGCACCACCGAGTACGGCTTGCGGCGCACCTTCTCGGTCAGCTGGCCCCCCTCTTCGTGGCCCACGTATCCCGGCGGGGCCCCCACGAGCCGGCTCACGGAGAATTTCTCCATGTATTCGCTCATGTCGATGCGGATGAGCGACTCCTGCGACTCGAAGAGGTACTCCGTCAAGACCTTTGCGAGCTCCGTCTTGCCCACGCCCGTGGGGCCGAGGAAGATGAAGGATCCAATCGGTTTCTCGGGGTCCTTCAGGCCGGCCCGAGTGCGGCGGATGGCCTTCGAGAGCTTCTCGATGGCCTCGTCCTGGCCGACAACGCGCTCCTTGAGCGAGTCCTCCATTTTGAGGAGCTTCTTCTGTTCCGGCTCGCTGATCTTGTCGACCGGGATGCCGGTCATCATGGCCACGACCTCGGCGATCTCCTCCGACGTTACGTCGTGGACCTCGGTCTCGGCCTGCTCGTGCCAGTCTTTCTTGGCCTGCTCCAGCTCCTCCTGGAGCGTCTTTTCCTTGTCGCGGAGGCGGGCGGCCTCTTCGAAGCGCTGGCTCTTGACGACCTGATTCTTCTCCTCCTGTACGTCCTCGATCTTCTCTTCGAGCTCCAGGATTTCGGGGGGCACCTTGATATTGGACAGGTGCACGCGGGCCCCCGCCTCGTCCATCACGTCGATGGCCTTGTCCGGCAGAAAGCGATCGGTGATGTACCGGTCGCTGAGCTGCACGGCCAAGTTGACGGCTTCCTCGGAGTACCGGACGTTGTGGTGTTCCTCGTAGTAGGACTTGATGTTGGAGAGGATGTTGATCGTCTCCTCCGGGGTCGACGGGTCGACGATGATCTTCTGGAAGCGGCGGTCGAGCGCGCCATCCTTCTCGATGTTCTGGCGATACTCGTCGAGCGTGGTGGCCCCGATGCACTGGAGGTCGCCGCGGGCGAGGGCGGGCTTAAACATGTTCGATGCATCGAGGCTGCCAGAGGCCCCACCCGCCCCGACGATTGTATGAATCTCGTCGATGAAGAGGATGATGTCCTCGTTGTTCTCCAGCTCCTTCATCACCGCTTTCATCCGCTCCTCGAACTGGCCGCGGTATTTGGTGCCGGCCACCAGCGAGGCGAGATCCAGCGTCACGATGCGCTTGTCGTAGAGCACGCGGCTGACCTTGCGCTCCACAATTCGCGCAGCCAGGCCCTCCGCGATGGCGGTCTTCCCGACGCCCGGCTCCCCGATGAGCACCGGGTTGTTCTTCTTGCGCCGGCTCAGCACCTGGGCCACGCGCTTAATTTCCTTCTCGCGGCCGATGATGGGGTCCAGCTCGTCGTTCTCCGCCAGCTCGGTCAGGTCCCGGCCGAAGTTGTCGAGGACCGGCGTTTGGCTCTTTTCCGACTCGCCGCTCTCTTGCCCATAGCCGGACGAAAGGCGGCCGCCGGAGCCGCTGCTGCCGCTGGAGGAGGACGCTTTGCCACTGATAATGGAGTCTAATTCGTTTCTCACGGCGTCGTACGTTACTGAAAATCCTTGTTGGAGAATCTGCGCGGCAATGTTTTCATCGTCTCGAAGCAGGCTCAACAAGAGGTGCTCCGTCCCAATGACGTCGCTCTTGTAGAGCTTCGCTTCCAGGTAGGTGATTTTCAGCACCTTCTCGGCCTGTTTGGTCAGGGGAATGTTCCCAACCGAGGTGGAACTGCCGGTGCTGCGGACGGTGTCCTCCACGGCCTCTTTGAGCTCCAAGAGGTCGCAGTTGAGGTTGCGGAGAATCTTGACGGCAATGCCCTCCCCCTCGCGGATGAGGCCGAGCAAAAGATGCTCCGTGCCGATGTAATCGTGGCCGAGCCGGACCGCCTCTTCGCGGCTGTACGAAATTACGTCCCGGACACGATTCGAAAAGTTGCCTTCCATACCTGATGGGTTGAACGATCAAAAGCGCCGCGTCGGCGCCCTGCACGGCGGGGAGCAGCCGAAGACCGAGAGTGCGCCTTTTCGTCTCCGACCCGTCCCCGCACGCGAAGCACGCGATCTATCGTAGTAACCATGCCTTCGCGCACTCTGTTCCCCTGTCTCGCCGGCCTGCGCATTTGGCCCTCAACGATGCAGGAGCGTAACAATTGGGCCGGGCGACTGGAAAGGCAGCCGCCGAGTGGAGTGAACGCAGAGAGGCCTCGAAGTATTGCGGGGGTGGTAACGACGAGGCACAGCGTGGGAGAGGGCTGCGCGTTAGGCCGCAAAGCTCGCCCCGCAGCCACAGGTCTCCGTCGCGTTGGGGTTTTCGAAGGTAAAGCCCCGCGCGTTGAGGCCGTCGTGGTAGTTGATCGTGGTCCCCATGAGGTAGAGCCCGTGTCGCTTGTCCATGTAGACGGTGATCCCGTCGATCTCGAACGCGCGATCCTTTTCGCGCTTCTTGTCGAAGCCGAGCACGTAGCTCATCCCCGAACATCCGCCTCCTTTGACCCCGACGCGTAGGCCATACCCATCCGGAATGCTCTTCTTCTGGATGATCTTCCGGATCTCCTTCGCCGCATTGGGACTGATTTGAATGGGAGCGTCCTGGGTGGAGGGGTCCGGAGCGGTCTTGGTGTCGGGCATGGGACGAACGACTTGGCGCGTACAACTCGTGCTGGGATTGGACTTAACGACTGGACGAAAATGCCTGTTCCCTTTTGGACGTGGGAGACGTGAGGGAAGGGGGACCAGTTTAACGAGGCTGTCTGGAGGCGGAGGCATCGAAGCGTCTGGGAGCCCGTTGGAAACCGGAATCGGCTCCGACGACTACGTTGACGAGAGCGCCGAGAACGGGACGAGGTACTACTACATCGTCACCGCCGTGGCCGGCGAGGGGGACGAAAGCGCCGAGAGCGACCCGTCCAACGAGGTGCAGAAAACACCCTTCTCCGACCCGCCGGACCGTCCCTGATCGTCCTGTCATCTTCGGGAGTATTCCGCTGTCGCTTTACGCAGTTCTTTTTGTGTTCGAGCAGCGCTCTCCGACTCGGCCTGCAGGGCGTCGAGGAGGTCCCCGTAGGACCCGACTTTGCAAACTACTGGTTAGGAAGCAATCGGCGGTCAACGGGAAAAGGCTCAGCCGGACCGATCTCGACTGCTTCGAAAGCCGGGTGAATCGGGTTCAACAGATAGTTGTAACTGTAGGGTACCACGACTGAGGGCACACGGAGCGCAACAGACTCCTCGGACGCCGCCCATCGATTCCCCACCTGCTGGGCTTCAGAGGGAGGAGGATGTTCGTCCCACCCCTCGGGGAGGGTTTTCTCCGGTGGTTCAGCGGCGAGCCCTTCATCAAACGTTGCCCTGAAAAAGACGTAGCGGTGGAGCTGGGCGTAGCGCTCCAGGCCTGTCAGCGTTTCCAACAGAGCTAAGGGAAGACTCTCGGACGCGTACACTACCGCCGTCCCGGGGCTGTTGAACCGTCCCCCGTGCTGCCGAGCCCCTTCTCCGTCGAACGCCGAGTCGGTATATCGTTCGTGGGTGAGGCGCCAGACCGTAAGGTCAGCCATCGGCAACGACGAGGCGAGCCAGAAAGGGGGCGGCGACCTGGAGGGTCAGGCGGGAATTCCGTGCTCGATCCGACCAAGGAGACGTTCGGCTTCTCGGGCTCCGGGCTCAAATCGGGCGATTTTGAGAGGAATCTGCTCCCCGAGACGCATCTGCGGGCGTTTCAGCCAGCGTCGAGCCTCGTCTTCGCGTTCGAAGACATCAACAGCTTTTCGAAAAAGGCGTACCAGTCGGTAGAGGCGCTCAGACTCCGTCGGCGTCAACGCTCCACTCTCCTGCCGACGCTCGAGAGTCCGGGACGAAACGCCGAGAAGGGAGGCCATTTTTTCAGACGAAAGGCCAAGCCGCTGCTGGACTTCGGTCACCAGTTCAGCCGGGAGTCCCTCCTCGATCGAGGAAAGAAGACCGGAGAGGTCCTCCTGTTCGAGCTGGTCGAGGGAACGGGGCGCCGGGTGGGCCTGTGTAGAGGAGGGCATGTGGCGTGCAGCCTGTCAGCGAGGAAGCGACACAGTTGACAATACCGAAAGAAGGGGCCCTTGTTGCAGCCTCACCGGAGTCCACGAGCGCTCCAAACCCCATCAGTCACGCGTCCCCTCATCGAACTCAGTTCAGCGGCCGCGCCACGACCACCGTCTCCTTAAGCTGCGTGATGGTGCCGCCCTCGGCCCGCACCGCTTCGAAGAGGATCACGTAGGGCCCAATGCGAACGCGGTCGCCGGCGTCATTGCGCCCGTTCCACACGAGCTCCCCGCTGCGCCCGGCGAGACGGGCCTCCTCCAGGGCGCGCACTTGGCGGCCCCGGGCGTCGTAGATGCGCACCCGCACCAGATTGGGCACGTCGGTGAGCGTATACTGGATGCGGGTCGCCCCGTCGCGCTCGATGGAGAAGGGGTCGGGCCGGATGCGGAGGCCCGAAGCTTCGGGGGCGTCGTCCAGCGGTGCGAGGGAGACTCCGTTGGTTGCACCGGGCGTGCCCCCTGCCGAGGCGGGGCTGCTCGTCCAGTTGTCCGCCGCGTCGGCGTCGCCCGTGGGGCTGATCCGCTCCAGCGCGGTGCCTTTTGTGTCCGCGAGGCCCGCCGCGTGCCAGTCAGGCTCGTAGTCGACCTCTGCGATGATTGTGTCGTCGCGGCGGTGCACGCGCACGAGGTCGCCGTCGTTGCGGAGCCCGAGCTGGGCGGCGTCGATCGGGAGGTAGGCCACCGAGTCCGGCGATAGGGGTACGTTCGGGAAGGCGGTGACGAGCTGGGACTGCGAGAGCCGGGTCGCGCCGGTGGGGGCGGCGGCCACCACCGCGAAGGTGCCCGGCGTCACGGCCCGTCGCCGCCCGGCCCGGATCGTGTCCGCCGTGCCCTTCTCGGTGGGGCGGTCGGTGAAAAGGAGGCCGTTGAGGGTGAGCGGGTGGTCGGCGCGGTTGTAGAGCTCAACGTACTCAACCTGATTCGGCCGGTCGTCGAAGTCGTCAGCCCGGGTGTCGAACAGAATCTCGTTGACGACGAGCGCGCCGGGCGTGGGGCGCCGGGCGAAGAGAAGGGTGGATTCGTCCAGACGATTTCCGACGAGGTCGCGCACGTCGGTCACGACTACCGAGGAAGCCGTCGGGCGGCCCGACAGCGAGAGGCGGGCGATGCTGTCGGCCTGGAGGGTGGCCTGTGTGACCGTCGTTCCCTCGAGTTGAAACGCACCGGGCCGAATGCTCTCGGCCCGCACCGGCTCGCCGAAGACCACCTCTGCGATCATCGAGTCGGCCTGCTCGGCAAAGGTGGGCTGCGGCGGAGCGGTGTCGGGCGCGTAGCGGCTGTTCTGGACGCCGGGCGTGGCCCCCGCCGGCGCCGTCGACGGCGCAAAGTTCGACGCACGGTCCGAGGGGCCGCGCGGATCGATCCGCTCCAGCGACAGGCCGTCGCTCCCACCCCACGACGGATCGTAGGGCACCGAATCGAGCGGGGTGCTCGACGGTGAATGGCGGAGGTACACCGTGTCGCCGCCGTTGTTGTAGGCCGCCCAGCCCTCGGGAGCGAGGAAGGCAACGGAGGGAAAAGCGGCCTCAAACGCCTCCGGGTCGCGCACAAGCACCGCGTACGCCCCGGCGGCGAGCATCGTGTCGGTCGTCGTCACCGGTTCGTACTCCCGGTTGGCGTCCGCGAATTCCAACTCGTCCAGCGCGACCGGCCCGCCCGAGCGGTTGTAGAGCTCGATGAACTCGTTCGCCGACGGGGACGGGGCGTACATGATCTCGTTGATCACCACCTCCCCTGGATTCGGTTGTCCGGCGGCGGGAACGGGAACGAGGAGGACGACGAGAAGAACGCCGAGCATGAGCCGAGGCATGGACGGTCTCGGGTCCGGGGCGGAAGAAGGGGCCGATGCGTATGCCCCATTGAGAAGGAGTCAAAGATAACCCCGAGACGCAGAGGTGTCAAGCGGTGGATTGCCGCTGATCGTCCGTCGTGCCGTTGCCGGAGGTCGTGAGGTCGGCCCGGGTCGGCTCGCCGGTGTCGGCGCGGTTGCGTTCGAGGTGGTTCATGAGCGTCCGGGCCATGAGCCGGGCCGTGGGCGCGAGCGGGGTCTCGTCGATGTCGAACCGATGGTGGTGGAGGGGGTAGCTCGTCTCCGGCCCCGAGGCCGTGCCGACCCGGATGAAGGCGCCGGGGACGTGCTTCAGGTAGTGGGCGAAGTCCTCGCCGCCCATGCTCGACCGCTCGATCTGGTGGACCGCCTGGTCGCCAAACATTTGCCGGATCGTGGCGTCAACGTTCTCGATCGCGGTTTCGTCGTTGACGACCGGGGGCGAGCCGTCCTCAAAATCAAGCTCAATGTGCGCTCCGTGCAGGTCTTCCATCCGCTGGGCCGCCTGACGCATGTAGGAGCGGATCGTCTCGCGGACGTCCGGAGAGACGGTCCGCAGCGTCCCTCCCAACGAGGCCTGCTCCGGGATGACGTTGTGGGCCTCGCTTCCGTCGAGCATCGTGATCGTAAGGACGCTCGCGTCGCGGGCGTCCGTCACCCGCCCGGCAGTTTGGTAGAACTGATTCATGAGCTGAGAGGCGATCCACACCGTGTCGACCCCCTCGTGGGGCCGGGCCGAGTGCCCGGTGCCTTCCTGACGCACCTTGAGTTCGAACCGATCGGAGGAGGCCGTCGCGGCGCCCGTGATGAGGCCGTACCGCCCCACATCGAGTCTCGGATCGACGTGCACCGCGTACACGGCATCGAGCCCTTCCAGAATGCCGGCCCGAATCATGAGCGGGGCGCCGCTCGGCAGGCCCTCTTCATTCGGCTGGAAGAAGACGCGGGCCCGACCGCGAAGATCGGCCCGGTTGGCCTGAAGCACCAGTGCCACCCCAATGGCGATGGCCGTGTGGGCGTCGTGGCCGCAGAGATGGGCCACGCTGGGGGTCTGCGAGCGGTAGGGGACGCGTTTCTGATCCTGCGTCGGAAGCGCGTCAATGTCGGCCCGGTAGCCGACCGTGCCGCCGGGCGCCTCGCCCTCGATGTCGACGTACAGCCCCGTGCCGGCGATAGGACCCTGTACGTCGAGGCCGTATCCCTCCAGCGTCTGGCGAATGAAGCGCGCCGTGTCGTGCTCGTCCATCCCTACCTCCGGATGCTGGTGGAGGTGGCGACGCACGCCGACGAGCACTTGGGCGAGAGATTGCTCCTCGCCGGCGATGTCCGTGATTGAGTCCGGAAGAGAAGAGGAATTTTTAGGAGTGGCGCTGGAGAGCATGCAAAGCGATGGCCTCATTCGGAACGAAAGGCGCTCCGGCAGACTGCCTGCGAAAAACGCAATCGCCGGGATTATTCCCTTACGGGTCGAGCCCCTGAGAGATTCGCAAACCCCCGTCTACACGAGATCTGCGAAGTCGGCTCGTTCAGGTGAGTCCCAGGTACTTGCGCAGCGTCCACTCGCCCGCCAGCAGGACGAGGATGGCAATCAGGAAGAGCGACGTGCGCCAAAGCTCTGCCTCGGAGGTCTGCTGAACGGCCTCGCTCGAAAACGAGGAGCGGCGGGCTAGGTCGTCCGGCAGTTGCTGCACGGACTGCGCCGTGTAGGCCGTTCCCCCCGACCGGGCCGCCAGCTGTCGCATCAGAACGGGGTCGGCGCGGGGCGCCTGATATTCGAGTCGGAGGGGGGCGACGGAAAACTCTCCCTGGTCGGTTCCCAGCTCGGTGCCTTCCCGCCGGGCCGCTGCCGTGTAGCGATAGCGGCCCTCGGGCAGTGTGCCCACGTCGAGCGTGTAGCGGCCCTGGCCCACTGCATCCATTGTGTACGGGTATTCCGTGCCGGCTGAGTCCGTGACTGTCACCTCGACGGTAGCGTCGGCGACCGGCTGCATGCTCTCGTTGTACACCTGCCCGGTAAAGGAGACCGGCTCGCCGCCGTCGAACGTGGAGGCCACGGGCCGCACCCGGACGGGCGAGTCATCGGTCTCGGAGCTCACCCAGCGGAGCAGGTTGGAGGCGAGGCCGGGCCACAGCGGATCGGCGGGCTCCAGCGGCGACGGCAGGAGCGCCCACCGCCACACGCCGGTTCCCAGGACGACGGCCGTGCGGAGGCCCGCCCGTCTCCGGACGACGAGGAGGGGGGTGGACGCCGAGTCGGAGGACTGCGTCGCCGTGGCCAGGACCCGGGCGTCGGGCGTGGGCGACCACTCGATGTCGCTGCCCTGAAGCGGCGGGAGGCGGTCGAATAGAGCCACGTCGGCGTCCTCGATGCGAAAGACGGGGTGCTGCCGCGCCCCCTCGGCGATGGCGAAGGAGACCTCGGTGAATCCCGTATTCGCGGCGCCCGGGGTGGCCGGCAGAACCGGCTCAAAGTGCTCGGTCCAGGCGCCGAGGTCCGTCTGCCGACCCAGGAAAAACAACGCCGGGGTGCCGTCCTCAATCAGCGTGGCGATGCGCTCCACCACGTTCTCGGGCGTCGGGTCGCTCGGGAAGCCCGCGCACACCACCACGTCGACCGTCGAGAGGTCCTCCGGCAACGGGCCGCCGATGAAGGAGCCGTCTTGCTGCGGGATGCGGGCGGTGACCTTTGTGTCGGCGTTGCGTTCGTAGACGCGGCGGATGGCCATGACGTTGGGGGAGGGCGCTGCGCCCAGAAGGAGGACCTGCCGCTTGCTTTCGAGCACGCGCAGAGAGACGGTCTGCGTGTTGTTGCGGGTCGTCACCTCGCCGGACAGCTCCGTCGCACGCACAGTCAGTTGCTGGAGCCCGGCCTCCGTGGGCTCAAACGTGAGGTCGACCGACACCTCGCCCGTGCCGGTCGGCAGCCGCACCTCGCTCCGGTCCAGCGTCCGCCCGTTCTGTTCGAGGGTCACCGTCACCGTCTCGCCCTGTCCGCCCGTTGCCGAGAGAGTGGCCCGCACCGGCACCCTCGAATCGAGATAGGCGCGCTCGTTCGTTGCCACGCTGCGGATGCGGAGGTCGCGGCGGCGGGTGGTGTCGCCTACCGTGACGGTGTGGATGGGCACGGGCGATCGATCGGCCACGCGCAGCGGGTTGCGCCCGGTGTTGTACTGGCCGTCGGAGACGAGGACGATGCCTTTCAGATTTTCGCCTTGCAGCTCCTCGGGCACCGCCTGCAGGGCACTCGCCAGGTCCGTGCGGGCACCGTCGAAGCGGAGAGAATCGGCGGTGACCCCCGGGAGGGCGCGCAGGGGCTGCCCGACGCCGAAGAACCGGGCTGCGCCCGGCACCTCCTCGCCGCCGAGCGTCTCCAGGATGGGCCGCACCGAGTCGCGGGCCGTTGCGGCGTTGGGAGACTGGTCGCCGGCCGTCACCACGCGCATGCTCTCGCTCTCGTCGACGAGCACCGCCAGCACCGGGGGACGCTCGGTTGATCGAATCTGTCGCAGAACCGGCTCGAATAGCAGGAAGCAAATCAGCGCCAGCGCCAGGAACCGGAGGCCGCCGAGCAGGCCCCGCCAACTTGCGCTCAGCGGCGGGACCGTGGAGCGGTAGGTCCAGTACGTGAGTCCCCCCGCCACTGCTATGCAGAGGAGGAGCAGCCAGGGGGAATAGCCGAACGAAAACGCCATCAGGAGGGGGGCGATTGGGGGGTGCGTTTTGGGTCCAGCGTTACCGAACTGTGCAAAAGTTTCTGGAGACTACGTTGCCGAGTGTGGGTGTTCGATGTACCAGTCTCCGAGGATCGTTGTGCATCTATCTTTCCGACCACCGCGTGATGAATGGCGAATCTCGGCGTTCGGTATTAGAGAAGGCCGCTACTTAGAAATTGTAGCAGCGCCCGCAGCGCGATGGCCCGTGTCCGTCGCTACCACGTAGCGGTAGCGCCCCGGCGGGAGGGAGGACACGTCCAGGGCGATCCGACTGGGGCCGGGGTGGCCCGCCCGCTTTGCGTGGTGCACCCGCTGCCCGAGGGGTGTGACGAGAGACACGCGAAGGGTGGAGGTGTGAGCCGGGGCCGATACCGGAACGACAAGGGACGAGTCGGCAACGGCGCGGTACGGCGCGGACACCTGCAGCGCGGACGGCGGGGTCTGGCGCGCCTGCCACTCGGCGCCCCGAACGGCCGCCTCGGCGTTCACGAGGCCCCAGCCGCGGGTCGTGTCGGGGGCGTGGGCCTGCGCGGCGGTCTGCCGCAGGAGGCGGCGCACCTCGATGGGACCGAGCGACGGATTGACCTGAAGCATTTGGGCCACGATGCCCGTCACCTGCGGGCTCGCAAACGAGGTTCCGGCCACCCGGGCGTATCCGCCGTTCTCCCAGGCCGCCGGCACCCGTTTCCCCTGCACGAGCACGTCCGGCTTCCGGCGGCCGTCGGCGGTGGGGCCGCGGGCACTAAAGGGGGCCAGCGACGAGTCGGGCGCGACGGCACCCACCGCGATGGCCGAGTCGGCGTCGGCGGGGGTGTTCACGTAGAACCAGCACGAGTCCGGGTCGGCACAGCCGCTGTTGCCCGCGCTCACGACCACCGTCACGCCCAACTGCGCGGCCCGGTCCACCGCCCGCGTGGTGAGGGCCGTTTCCCCGTCCAGGTCGGTGATCGAGTAGCTACGCTGTCCCTCGTCAAAAGTCGTGTAGCCAATCGAGACGTTCACCACGTCTGTGCCCCGGCGGTGGAGCCACTCCAGCCCCGCCACGAAGTTGTCCTCCTCCACGTTGCGCTCAAACTGCGTGTACTCGGTCGTGGCCCCCAGCACGGTCGCCCCGTAGGCGGGTCCCAGGAGTGTCTCAGGCCCGTAGCCAGCGGCCACGGACACGACGCCGGATCCGTGATTGCCCTCCTGCCGTCCGTCCGTAAAAGTGCGGAGGCCTGCAAGACGATCGTCCGCCCGGAGCGCTGAAAAGGCAGGATGACGAAGGCCGCCAAAGCTGGCATCCAGGAAGCCGACGCGGACGCCGTGCCCGCTGAGGCCCCGCTTCAGGGGCGGCAGCGCGTGGATGCGGGAGAGGGGGCCCTCCGACGCGGCGAGGCCCGGAGCAGCAGTCCCACGAGCGTCGAGGCGCCGCGTAAGAGGGGTGGTCTGGATTTCCGTCTCTGCAGAAGACGCTCCCGGGGTCAGGGACGCGACGGGCCGAGACTTCTGAACGAAGGGAAGATCCGCCACGGCAGCGCGGGTCGCGTCCGAGAGGCGCGCACTTACGGCGTGAAACCAGCGGCTCCGGACGAGGGGATGCACCCCGGCGTTCTGGAGGCGATGTAGGTAGGACGGGGCGACGGGCCGCGTCCACCGTGCCTCCGCTGATGGAGGCGTGGGGCCGGGACGATCATCCAAAAAAATCCAGTATTTCTGCGTCGTCGTGGTGCTGTCCCGTAGCGAAGACGCAGCGTGCACACGCTGGAGTTCCCCGACGCTCCCCACGGCGATCAACAATACGGCAAGTGTCCTCCACGCCCCATGCGATGAAGAGCTTCTGCTCGTCAGCTCCCCGTCTTCAGCGCAGTGGCTGTTGGAATGGGAACAGGACATCCGAATCATAGAGGCAATCTTGGTCCAGGGACTCCGTCCGCCGTATCGTTCGAGCGTTTCAACATGTGACGTGCAAGGGAAAACAGCACGACGGTTCGCGGAGGAAACGAAATTACACGTACAGGAAGGTCATATACCCGACGAAGCAGGTCACCAGGAAGGCTCCCTCGACCCGAGAGATCTTTTTCTTTGTCCAGGTCAGCGGCACGATGAGGGCGCAAAAGCCCAGCATCACCGGAAAATGGACGCGAATCGTCTCGACGTCCACTGCGATGGGCTCGGCGATGGACAGCGTGCCCACCACGAACAGCACGTTCAGGAGATTGCTCCCTACCACGTTGCCCACCGTCATGTCCGCCTCCTGCTTCAGCGTTCCCACCATCGAGGCGGCGAGCTCCGGGAGGCTGGTGCCGATGGCCACCACCGTCAGCCCGATCACCACGTGATCGATCCCCATAAGGTTCGCAATGGACACGGCGTTATTCACCATCAGGTGCGCCCCGAGCGCCAGTCCGCCCATCCCGCCAAAGACGTAGACCCCCTTCGCGAGGGCCGAGAGCTCGGGATCCGCCGTGTCGAGTTCGTCCTCCATGCTCTCCAGGATGGTATCCGTCGTCGTGCGCCGGGCGTCGTAAAAGACGTAGACCCCAAGGCCCAGAAGCAGCAGCACCATAAGGATGCCATTCCATCGCCCGATACTTCCGTCGAGGGCGCAGACGTAAAACAGGACCATCACGCCCAGCATTACTGGATACTCGCGCTTCAGGACGTCGGGCCCGACGGTCAGCGGGAGCATCACGGCGCACGCCCCGAGGATGAGCGCGATGTTGCTAATGTTGGAGCCGATGATGTTGCCGATGGCGAGGGGCGACGACCCCGAGAGCAGCGCGAAGAAGTTGACCAGAAATTCCGGCATCGACGTGCCGAGCGCGACGACGGTGAGCCCCACGATGACGGGCCGGATGCCGTATTGCAGGGCAATGCTGGAGGCTCCCTGGACGAGGCCCTCGGCGCCCAGATACAACACAAGGAGGCCGAGGAAGAAGAGGAAGACGTGGAGGACCATGCAGGGGAACTCAGATGAATCGCCGGCCAATCGCTGAAGGCGACACGGGCCTCGGCGTTCGGAAGCCGTGCTATCGGATCGCTGTTCTCAAGGTGGTGGGGCAGTCATGTTGCTGTCGGGGGCGGCCGACCGCGGACCCCGACGGTGGTCGGGACAGGCGGCGGACCGCCGTCTCGTCGTAAAAAGCACGGAGCTCGCAACTTGAGTTAAGCCTCGGCAATCAGCGCCTGTCCTCGGAACGAGCCCGGCAGCAGCGTCGAGACGGTGGAGCGCTCGGGGGCGTCGCGATGCCGATCCATCCAAAGCGTCGTGTCGGGGGCGAGTTCCGCCAGGAGCTGCCGACAGGCGCCGCAGGGTGTCCCGTGCGGGTCCTCGTTGCAGGTAAGAAAGAGGTGCTCGGGCGCCGGGAGGGCGTACGATTGCACGGTGCCCAGGGCATTGCGCTCGGCGCAGAGGATGCGTGCCCAGTCCGGGTGCTCCACGTTGACACCCGGCACGAGCCGCCCGTCGCCGCAGTCGAGGACGGCCCCAACGGCGTAGTCGGAGGCGGGAACGTAGGCGCGCGTCGCCACACGTCGCGCCACGTCGATGCCCGCCGCAGCGTCGTCGATGTGCTCGTCGAGCTCCGGGGAGAGCGGATCGCCCACGGTGGGCAGCGCGCCGTCCCCGGTTCCTCCGCCGCACACCCAGGCGTCGTCGCCGCACGGCCGAAAGCGTTCGGTTTTCTGCGGCAGCTCCTCCACGTAGAGCGCCTCCTCGCGACGGAACGGTCGCGACAGAACGGCGGCTGCGACTGCGTCGCCCCCCCCGGCGGCCATGGCGGTGGTGTAGGCGTTCAGGAGAGCCGGGAGCGTGAGGGCGTACGACGCGCTCTCCACCCGAACGCCAGGGATCCATCGGCCGTCGTCGAGCAGGAGCACGGCCGCTGTGGGCGTCTCGGAGAAGGGCACGTGGGCGCGTGTCGTCAATCGCTGCGCGCGGTCGCGGAGCGAAGTCAATACCGGATCGGGAGGCATGGCCACCGGGCGCTGGTCCACAGTTGCGTGTCGGGACCCGGGCGAATCGGTGAAGACGGGGGAGGTTCCGGGGTTTGGGAACGGGCGAATGGGGGAAAGGGGGATTGGGGGGGTGGGGGCGTGGAAGAACATGTCCCGAATGCCATCGGGATGGGAGTGTGGGAGAACAGGGGAGGGGGAGAATGGGGGAGGCCTCAGATATTGGTCAGCGTTTCCGTGCCTCAATCCGTCTCGATGCGCCCCGTCGGACGGCAGTGCGTCGTTACTCCCCACGCCCCCCATCCCCCCGTTCTCCCTCTCGCACGAATCGCCCTTTCGCTCGGGGCCGCCGTTCGTTACGTTTCAAGGCGCACCGATGCCGTTGCCCAAAGGGAGCCTCACGCATGCCCGACGAACCGACCGAACTGGCCGTGGGCGAGAGCCTTGTCACCTCGGACGAGGGAGACGCGCTCCGCGTGGAGACGACCCGCACCGACGAGTACCTCTTCACGACCACGTACCGGGACGCCGACACCGGCACCCTCCGGCTCGCCCTCCAGGTCGACATCACCACCGGGACCACCGCCGTCGATCCGCGCAGCTACGACGCCGAGTTTTGGACGCTGGTGGTGGACGGCGACCGACGACCTGGGGCGGACCTGAAAGCAGCACTCGCGTCGTTCTCTGATCCTGGCATTGAGGTAAACCCCGATCGCAGAGAGGTCCGCGTCTATGCTGAGGAGGGCTGACGCCGTGGGGCACTGTTTGCAGCGATTGGACCGAATCTCTTAGCGACTGGGGGCGTTGGCGTACCCGACACTGAGGTGTCCCGCACATCCTCCTCCTGCCGGGGTGGCGGAATTGGTAGACGCAACGGACTTAAAATCCGTTGGGGCCTGTGCCCCGTGTGGGTTCGAGTCCCACCCCCGGTACTCTGAGTATGCACTTCTCGGCACAGGAGAGTGCCACCCTCTACGCAGACGGCGCTCCCACAAGGACTCCGGGTCCTCCGATGGTCGGGCGAGACGCATTCGGCGGTCCAGGCTCCACCTGGAGACCAAACGAGAAACCCGAATGCCCCCCTTTAGCGCGAAGTCATCCCCCTCGGGCAGTTGGGTCATCCGATACAGAAGCCGCTCCAGAGCAAAGCGGATCAATACCACCTGATGATCCTCCCCAGTCTCACGGGTGCGGTTCAAGAGGCAATCGCGGACGGACTGAGACACGTTCGAGGCCATCAGTCTCGCAGGTCTCGGCCCCATCTGTGAAGCTTGCCCCGGACATCCGCACCACGTCCAGCTCTACGGGGCTGGCCGTAGGCGTCCAGTCGCCGGGCTCCCGGGCGATCCCGGCCTTTCGGGGCCACTGCGTGGTCAGATCGTGGAACTGGAGGGCGGAGAGAAGGCAGATCCTCGTGTCCGGATAGCGGGCCCCGACGAGAGCGAGACTGTGATGCTCGGTAACCGGCGCATCGGGATGGCGGTACAGCCCCCGGCCGACGCGCTCAAGGTCTCCTCGCTGCGCTCGACCGGCCCGACGAGGGTCCAAGACGAGACGACTCGACGCGATTCGCCGCGGCACCGAATCGATGTTCGGTAGCGCCCGGCACCTACACCGCTCACATTTCCTACCGCGGCCACACCGATTCGACGAGCGTGCAGGTGTGTCCCGATCCCCGCACCGGCGGCGTAACGCCCGAGGAGCGGGAGGCGCGCCGGGCGATGTACGGCCGCCTCATGGCCCGCATCGAAACCGCCACGAAGGCCGCCGACCGGTTGCGCAAGGTCAAGAAAACCATCGAGCAGGTGAACGTCAGCTCGACGGCCGCGAGGACTCCACCGCTGCGCAGGTCGGATGGAGTAGATTCTCTTCGTGGAGAAGCACTGTGCCTGCGAAGAGAGGACACCATCTGCGTGCGAGGACGGCCGACCGCCGTCCGCCGACCTATCTCCGGACCCTCACAGAAATTTCCATGTTCTCTCCAGTGAGCGTCGCTTACTTGGAAAGTGCCGCACGCGCAACCCCCTCCACGACTGATTCCTCCCATGCTGCAAACTGTTACTGCTCCGTCGCTGCTCTTGCGCAACTCTACGCTTCAGTCCCTCGGAGCCGCGATGCTCTGTGGGCTCGTCCTGCTGCTGATGCCGGCGACGGTTCACGCCCAGCGGGGAACGGTGGAGGGACGGGTGCTGGACGCCGAGACCGGCGATCCGCTGGTCGGCGCCAACGTGCGGGTGCTCGGCACCCAGCGCGGCACCACCACCGACGCCGAGGGACGCTTCACCCTCGGGGTTCGGGCCGGCACGGTCCCGATTCGCGCCAGCTTCGTCGGATATACGGCCGCACGGGAAGATGTCGCGGTCGAGGCCGGCGAGACGGCTCAAGTCCGCTTCCGGCTCCAGCCGGGCTCCACGCTCGACAACGTTGTGGTGGTGGGAACGCGGGGCCAGAGCCGCTCGGCCCTGCGCTCGGCCCTGCCGGTCGACGCCATTCAGGTGGACGAGTTCACCGTCGAGTTGCCCCAAACGGACCTCAACCAGCTGCTGAACTACACCGCTCCTTCATTTCAGGTCAACCGGCAGTCGGCGGCCGACGCGACGGAGTTTGTCGATCCGGCGACGCTGCGCAGCCTGCCGCCGGATCAGCTGCTCGTCCTCGTCAACGGCAAGCGACGCCACAAGAGCTCACTCGTGAACACGCTGAACACGGTGGGCCGCGGCGCCGTGGGCACCGACCTGAATGCCATTCCGACGGCGGCCGTCCAGCGCATCGAGGTGCTCCGGAACGGGGCCTCCGCGCAGTACGGCTCGGACGCCATCGCGGGCGTCATCAATCTCCAGCCCAAAGAGGCGACCAATCAACTCAGTGCCAACGTCACGACCGGCCTCCGCAACGCGGGCGACGGGGAGCTCGTGAAGGTTGCGGCGAATTACGGCTTCGGGATCGGCGAGGACGGCTTCGTGAACGTGACCGGGATGTTCAAGGACCGGGCGCGCACCAACCGGGCCGACGGCCACCAGCTCATTCTTTTCGATCAGCCGGTCAGTCCGTTCTTCGCCTTCGCCTATCCGCTCGCGGACAATCCCGATCAGGTCCGCCAGCGGGACAACGAGATTCTCAATGAACGGGGGCTCGAGCGCGAGGACTTTTACTACCGCATCGGCCAGTCGGCCATTCAGCAGCGGGCCGTCTTCCTGAACTCGGAGTTCGGCCTGCAGAATGGCGCGACGCTCTACGCGTTCGGGGGCCTCTCCTACAAGAACGGGATCGGCGCTCCCTTCCGCCGCCGTCCCTTCAGCACCGCGGCCATGCCCTTTCTGCCGTCCAACGAGGACCCGGCCCTGTTCCGCAACGGGTTCCAGCCGGAGATGAACTCCGACGTGGTCGACCAGTCCATCACCCTCGGTGTGAAAGGCACGATTGGAGGCTGGAGCTGGGACCTCAGCAACAGCTTTGGCCGCAACAGCCTGGACTACCAGATGGACAACACGGTGAACGCGTCGCTCCTGCAGGCAAGCCCCACCAGCATCTACGCCGGAAAGCACACGTTCAGCCAGAACGTGACCAACCTCGATGTGTCGCGCTTTTTCGACGACGTGCTGGCTGGCGTCAACGTGGCCTTCGGCGGGGCCCATCGCATCGACCACTACCAGATTTTTGCCGGGGAAGAGGCCTCGTACCGCGACTACGGCCGCGTGCAGCTCATTGACGACACCAGCACCACCACTCCGCAGATCGTGACCCGCGATACGCTCGGAAAGGATCCGGGCTCGCAGGGCTTCGTGGGCTTCCGGCCCGAGAACGAGGTGGATCGCACGCGCAGCAATGTCGCCGTCTACGTTGACACCGAGCTCAATTTCACGGAGCAGTTCCTGGTCACTGCCGCCGGCCGCTACGAAAACTATAGCGACTTCGGCGGCACACTCAATGGGCGCCTCGCCGCGCGCCTGGGCCTGCTCGACGGCCGGCTGAATCTGCGCGGCTCGGCGAGCACCGGCTTCCGCGCCCCCTCGCTGCACCAGATCTACTTCAACGAGGTGCGGACTGACCTCAACGACGACGGCAGGCTCATCAACGTCGGCACGTTTAGCAACGACAGTGAGGTGGCCCGTGTGCTGGGCATCCCAAAGCTGGACGAAGAGCGCTCCCGAAGCTTCAATGTGGGCCTCACGGCCAGCCCCATTGAGAATCTGGACCTCACCATCGACGGCTACCGCATCGATGTGGAGGACCGCGTGGTGCTGACCGGCACCTTTGGCAGCACGCCGGAGATTGCCGAGCTCCTGCAGCAGGTGGGGGCACAAAATGCGCAGCTCTTCGCCAACGCTGTGGACACGAGAACGATGGGGCTCGACGTAGTGGCAACGTATCGGCAGCGCCTGCCCGTGGGCGTCGTGGAGCTGTCGGCGTCCGGCAACTACAACGACACTGAGATCGAGGCCCTCAACGTGCCGCCCGCCCTGGAGGGGCAAGAGGACACCTTCTTCGGGCGCCAGCAGCGCGGCTATCTCACGGAGAGCAACCCGCGCACGAAGGCCACCCTGTCGGCCGACTACGAGACGGGGCCGTTCGGGCTTCTTCTGCGCACGGTGCGCTTCGGAGAGCAGGTGCGCCCCGGGTTCGCCGCGAATCAGGTGCACAGTCCCGAGTGGGTGGTCGACGCCACGGTGTCGTACGATGTCACTGAGAACGCAGTGCTGAGCGTCGGCGCCAACAACCTCTTCAACAACTACCCCGACGAGCAAATCTCCGGCAACTCCTTCTTCGGCGTCTTCGACTACGCGCCGGTGCAGCAGGGCTTCAACGGGGCGTTCTACTTCGCCCGCCTCAACCTCCAGTTCTGAACGTGTGGGCGTCTGGGAGAAAAATGCCCCACGCTCCGACTCCTCCACGCTCCCATTCTCCCACGCCTCCTACGGGGACGGCTCCACGGGTGCTTCCTCGGCGGGCGTCTCGTCTTCGAGGACGAACCAGCGACTGCCGAGGTACAGCAAGATCCCCGCGCCGATGACCCCCAGGCCGACGAGAGACTCGTAGGGCCGGTCGATAAACACGTACACCAGGATCCAGGCGTTGAGGGCGAGGAAGAGGAGGGGCGTCGCCGGGTAGCCCCACGTCGTGTACGGGCGGTCCACGTCCGGCATGCGCCGGCGCAGCATGAACACGCCCGCGACCGTCAGCATCATCGACAGGGTGAGGGTAAAGCCGGCGTAGACGAGGATCTGCTCAAAGGTCGACGTGTAGATGAACGCGAGGGCGAGGGCCATCTGGAAGAGAACGGAATTGACCGGCACGCCGCCGTCGTTGGTCGAGGCGAGCCATCGGAGCGCGCGGGTGTCCTCGCCCATGGCCTGCGTGACGCGGGGGCCCAGGTACACCATCGCGCTCACCGACGAGACGAGCACCAGCGCGATGAAAATTGACATCACCTGTCCCCCCACGTCCCCGAAGATCGCGCGACCGGACAGGTAGCCGACCTCCACCTCCCCGGCCATCTCCTGGGCGGGCACGGTGTAGAGGAAAACGGCTGTGAGCAGCACGTAGAGCACCGTCACGAGAGTTGTGCCCAGCACCAGGGAGCGGGGCATGGTGCGCTGCGGATCGCGGATCTCGCCGACGATGTAGATGGCACTGTTCCACCCTGCGTAGGCGTACGTCACAAAGACGAGCGAGACGGCAAAGCCCGGGCTCACGATCTCCGCGAGTCCGGCGGCGTCCGGGGCCAGGGAGATGGTGTGCGAGGGGGACGCCCAGAGGATCGCTGCGGCGATGAAAAACAGGATGAGCACCACCTTGAGGCCGGTGACGACGTTCTGAAATCGGCTGCCCCACGTGATGCTGGTGCCGTGAATGGCCGAGCACACCACCACGATGCCTGCCGCGAGGTGCGTCGAGGAGAGGCTGGGGAAGACGGCCATCGTGTAGTCGCCGAATGCGATGGCGGACAACGCGATGGGGCCGGCAAACCCGAGCGTCGCCGTAATCCACCCCACAATGAAGCCGAGGGACGGGTGGTAGAGGGTCGATACCAAGTGGTACTCGCCCCCGGAGCGGGGCAGGGCCGCCCCCAGCTCGCCGTACACGAGCGCCCCGCACAGGGCCATGCCGCCCCCCACGGCCCACAGCATGAGCAGGGCGAACGGCGAGTCGAGGTATTCGACCTGAAAGCCGAGGGTCGTGAAGATGCCGGTGCCCACCATGCTTGCCACGACGAGCGAGATGGCGGTCACGAGACCAACCTTAACCGGCGTGCGATCGGGAGTCGTCATCAGAGAGATCACATGTTAGAAATCAGGCCGAGCGTCTGGAGCCTCCGCGACCCGTGATCTGGAAATCGAGCCTGGGTCGCAATTTGACCCATCTACTACAGTGGCGTCCCCCTCATCGTTCATCCAGGACCGCACGCAGCCTTACGCCTCCGACCCGACCTGCGCCTCCACCTCGTCGATCGTCTTCGGGATGGCGGGCCCCAGCACCCGGGCGCCGTCCTCGGTGATCAGCACGTCGTCCTCGATGCGGATGCCCCCGAAGCCGAGGAAATCGTCCACCCGGTCGTAGTTGATGAAGGCCTCGTGCCGGTCCTCGCTCCGCCAGCGTTCAACGAGCGGAGGAATAAAGTAGCACCCCGGCTCCACGCTGGCCACGAATCCGGGCCGGAGCGGACGGGCGAGCCGCAGGGTGTCGAGGCCAAACTGCTCGGGCCGCGTCTGGTCGTCGGCGTAGCCCACGTAGTCCTCGCCGAGGCTCTGCATATCGTGCACGTCGAGGCCCATCATGTGCCCGAGGCCGTGGGGAAAGAAGAGGGCGTGCGCCCCCGCGTCCACCGCCTCAGCGGGGTTGCCCTGCATGAGCCCCATCTCGATGAGATGCTCGGTCAGTGTGCGGGCCGCGCGCAGGTGGATGTCGATGAAGGGAACGCCGGGGGCGAGAGCGTTGATCGCGGTCTCCTGCGTCGTCAGCACGGCGTCGTAGATAGCCGCCTGCCGCTCCGTGAAGCGTCCCCCGACCGGCATCGTTCGGGTGATGTCGCTCGCGTAGTGCAGCGAGGAGTCGCCCCCCGCGTCGACCACCAGCAAGTCCCCGTCCGCGAGCGTATTCGGGTAGGAGTGGTTGTGCAGCACCTCGCCGTGAATCGAGCAGGTGGGCGTAAAGGAAAACGCACTGTTCGCTGCGGCGACGAGGCCCGTCATGCCGCCCATAATCTCGCGCTCTGCAATGCCGGGGGCGGCGTGCCGCAGAGCGTACTCGTGAAGCTGCGCGGTTCGTTCGAGGGCCTCCTCGATCTGGGCCACCTCGGCCTCTGTCTTCGTAGACCGCTGGCGAACAACGGCCCGAATGAGGGGCTCCGAGACAGCGGTGTCGAGTTGATCTTTGTGGAGGCCGAGCAGGGACTCGAACCGCAGGCGGTGTTCGTCGCGGTAGGGCGGGAGAACGTGGATGGG
Source organism: Bacteroidetes bacterium QH_10_64_37 (assembly GCA_003023105.1). The sequence continues at coordinate 4,067 of PXSZ01000070.1, read as the reverse complement.
CCGACCTTGCTCCTGAGCGCGGGCAAGGGCAGCGTCGAGCTCCGACACCGATGCGACAGTCTCGATGCCCGCAGCCTGCGCCTCTTTCTGGAGGGAGGGCTGTTCGCCCGACCAGATGACGTCTTCGAGGGTGCCGTCCTCGCCGTAGAGGATCGAGGTGCCTTCATCGAGATCGATCAGGCCGTACAGATCGGGCCGGTCGAGGCCGAAGTAGTAGAGGAAGGTGCTGTCTTGTTGGAAGGGGTACGAGTTGGCCGCATAATTCCTGGGAGACTGCCGATTGCCGAGCAGGAGCACGAGGCCCGTTTTGGGGTGCTCCTGATTGATGAGCGTGCGGCGACGCGAGCGATACGTGGAGGGGTCGAACATCGAAGGGGGAGTCGCGAGAGGGGATTTGGGAGAAAGGGGACATGGGAGCGCGGGAGAGGGGAGACGGACGATCGCAATTCACAACCCTTCTCCCCTACAACCAACAAATACTTTCATGTAAAGACGTACGGAGACGTCCGAGGTCTTTGGAAGATACTTGAGAGTGGGGGATACAGTTTTCAGGCGTCCCCCGATCCCTCTCCGGTATTCGCTCCGTCCATCAGCAGTCGGAGCAACGCCCGGGCCTCCGAGAGGTGACGGATCTGAAGGACGGTCTGGTGGGTGGCGTACAGGCCGTACGTCGTCACCAGGAGCACCGGGACGGCCCAGAGGGCCACGGCGCCCCACGTCGACCCGTCCACCAGCCAGAAGCCCACGAGCAGCCCAAAGTAAATGCCGGCGACGAGCATCGACAGCAGCGAGTACCGCGCCTGGGAGAGGCGCTCGTCGACGGCCGCAAGCACGTCCTGATACTGCCGCTCTTCCAGGGCCTCCAGGTCCACCACGCCCGAAAGGGCCGCCCGCGCCCCCTCGCTGCCGTGGGGGTCGAGCCGGTGGGCCACTCGAGACTGAATGGTGTCGGTCTGTACGGCAGGCATGGGTGAGGTGCGTTGGACGAAGGTCGGCGAGGCCACGGGCAATTCCGGAGTACAGCCACCTTAAATCAACACCGAGGCCGGACGAATGCAACAGAGGCGACGCGCCGTCTACGGCCGTGGTGGAAAAATCTCGGTGAACGATGGGTGCGAGGTCGAGGACAGGAGGAAGGAGGAGGACCGTTCCATTGCGTTTCGGGGCGATCGTTCTGTATTATTGCTGAGCGACCACTTCCGACGATTTCTCGTGCCCGCTCCCTCGATTATGAATGTTTCCGACAACTGGACCACCACCCACGATCTCGCGGTGGTGTACATCGCCCTCGCCTACGGCACCGATCACGACCTGAGCGACGAGGAGCTTCGCGTGCTCACGGACGCCCTTCGGAGGTGGGCGGATCGAGAGGAGCCCGCCATCCGCGACGTCATCGTCGAAGCCACCACCCTCTTTGTCGAGACGGATGTGGCGGCCGAGGTTCGCCGGGCCATGCGGGCGCTCCGGTCGGCCCTCTCTCCCGAGGAGCGGCGACGAACGGTGCGGCACCTCATCCGCATCGCCGAGGCAGACGGGGTGTTGCTGGAGCGAGAACAGGGATTCATTCACACCCTTGCGGAGGCCTGGTCGCTCAAGGAGCTCAGCGAGGAGCTTCTCGAAAGCACGTCTGCAGTCGTGCAGCGGCGGGACGAGGACTGGAGCCTCATCCATGAGTTGGCATTTCTCTACATCCTCGTGGGGCACAGTTCCGGAGAGGAGCTCCCGCCGGACACGATCGACGTGATGGTGGACCGGCTCCACGAGTGGCAGCCCGGTCGCTCTGAGAAGCAGGTGCGCGAGGTTGTGCGGCGGGCCCTGCAGGTCTACGCCGACGAGCCGGGAGAGGACCTCATCTACGACTCCGTGGAGGCCCTAAAAGAGGCGCTGCCCAGCACGAAGCGGCTCACGGTGCTCGACGACCTCCACACGGTGGCGCAGGCGGACGGAGTTCTCACGCGCAACGAACGTCAGCTCATCCGGTCCCTGGCGCAGGCCTGGGACGTGAACGTGCGGCTCAACGGACATGGTGGATAGCGCACGAGGATAGCGCAGCCGCCCTCTGGCGTGCCGCAAGCCCGGGTCCCCAGAGAGCGAACAAATCAGGAGGTCGTGTCGCTGTTGGCATCGGACGAGCGGGAACCGGGCGTGCCCTCTGTGTGGTTGGGGACCTGCTGACCGCGGCCCTGCCAGTTCCCGTTTGACGATGGGTCCTGGGGGTTCGAGGAAGAGCCGGGAGAGGCGCTGGGGCCGCCGGGCCCCGATCCGCCGAAGACGCCGAACTGAACCTGCATCGTTCCCCGCTCCATCTTTCGCTGAAACCACCGCATCATGTACCGTCGGAGGTAGGTTCGCGTGAAAGGAATTAACCCCAGGAGCCCGAATACGTCCGTCAAGATGCCCGGAGTGATGAGCAGGGCGCCCGCGACGAGAATGAGGATTCCGTCTGCGAGTTCGGTGCCCGGCAGGTCGCCGGATCGGAGGCGGTCGTTGAGGCGACGCCACGTGGAGAGCCCCTCGCGGCGCGCAAGGTGACTGCCCACGACACCGGTCACAACGATAAGGCCCACCGTCGGCCAAAACCCGATCACCTGGTCCACCTGGATGAGGAGGGCCAGCTCGACCGCAGGCGTAAGCAAGAAGAGAAGGACAAGGCGACCAAACATAAGACAACCCTGCAGGGCAAACCGGTGAGGGAAAGACGGATCATGGACCGACCGTTGCTATCACGACAAAACCAAATCGGTTGAGCCCTTTTCAGTTCCATTCTGGTCTGTAACTTGGTGTCACTGAAACAGCCGGAGGGCGAGGTTCAAAAGCAGGGTGAGGACCAGGCTCAGCACAATCATCGTCGCAACCGGCACGTAGACCCGCACGTTGTCCCCTTCGTAGACGAGGTCGCCCGGCAGGTTGCCCAGATCGATCACGCGTCCGAGAAGAACGACGAGACCGCCGAGAAGGACGAGTCCGAGCCCCAGGTAGAGCAGCAAACGTCCGATATCCGTTGTGTTCATCGTTGCGGGACCGTGAAACGAGGAAAGAACGGCAAGCTTTGGGGGTTCTTCATTCGACGTTCAACGCTCCATCGTCGACATTGAGGGGAGACATGCACCTCCGACTCCTGCCTTTGACTACTCCCCTGCCTCTTATGCTGTTTTTTCTGAAATGGCTGTCCGTCATTCTTCACGTGATTACGGCCTCCGCGTGGTTCGGCCTGGGGCTTTTGCTCCCCCGGCAGGCTCGGTCCGTCGCAAAGACAGGTGCGCCGGACGGTCCGTTGGCAACGGTTACCGACCGATCCGTCTTCTTGATGAACATTTTTGCCGTGCTGACCCTCGTATTCGGCCTCATTGCCCTGTTTTCTGGAGGAGGATTCGACGTCTACCGATGGCCGTACCATACGAGTATTACTCTGATCTTGCTCCTCGTGCTCGATCAGTTCCTGGTCATCCGCGCAAGCTGGTCGGCCCTCACAGGAGCGCTGGGCACCGACGCGGACGAGGCCCGCGACGCGGCGACTCGGTTGGCGACCGGCACCGGCGCCGGCCACCTCCTCTGGCTGGCGACCCTCGTCCTCATGTTTTTTCGACGAATGGGACTGTCGTAGCGCCCTGAAGGCGTTCGACGAGCGGAAGTCCTGACAGCGGTCCGATTGACCGGTCCCACGCTCCTTCCGAGCCTCCGAGGAAGGTCTTCGATCTACGCTCTTCGGTCTCCCCTCAGTTTTCGAGAGCCACGGCGCCCTGCTTGTACTGATCGGGACGACGGTGGCGAAGGAAGAACCGACGGGCGGGGGCGTCGGCAGTGCGGCTCAGGTCCACCGACGCGTGGAGGGTTGCCTCTTCTGTCCCCGGCGCCTGGGCCACGACCTCGCCGAACGGGTCCGTCACGAAGGAGCGGCCCGCAAAGTGCATATCGTCCTCTCGTCCCACGCGATTCGCGAGTGCGGTGAAGAAGCCGTGCTGGAGGGCGGCCACGCGGAGCTCGGCCTCGTACATCCCTTCCGGCCACTCGCCGACGGTGCCGGCCTGAGGCACGATCACGATTTCGGCGTCCTGCAGCGCCAGTGC
>PXSZ01000086.1 GCA_003023105.1 Bacteroidetes bacterium QH_10_64_37 | reverse complement strand
GGTCACGTCGTATCTTCAGGAAAACGACTTGTATCACGGGGATCGCCTCCCCGGAGACCGGTACGCGCTGGCGACGCTCGGGGGCGGCGTCATCGTCATCGATGCCGAGGGACGGGTCGTGCGCATGCTGGACGGCTCGTCGGGGCTTCCCGACAACGTGGTGAATTCCGTGTACACGGACCGAGAGGGACAGCTCTGGATGGCCCTCAATAGCAATGGGGTGTTCCGGGCCGGCCTCAATGTTCCCCTGACGGTCCACGACGGGCGCACCGGCCTCGAAGGCACGGTCCGCACCGTCCACGAGCACAGGGATACGACATACGTGGCGACGGGGAGCGGGCTGTACGTGCTCGAAGAACGGGAGGACCAGGTGCTCGGCGAGCGAAGTGCCCACCTCAGGAAATGGGGAAACGTTTCCCTAGTCTGGGATATGCTATCCGTTGGAGAGGAACTGCTGGTTGCTACACAGGAGGGAGGCGTGTATCGGATCGATGGACGTACCAAACGGCGGATTGCGGACTGGGAGGTCACGCACGATCTTTTAAGACTAGGTGATGAGAAGATTGTGTACGCGGGATCAGATTCGGGACTGAAGGGCCTGACGCGGACGCCGGACGGGTGGACCTCTTTCCCGGTTGAAGGCGGTCGGCGCGCTACGACGACGACACGATATGTCCAGAAAGACGGACTTCCTGATGGCTACAAGGGAGTAGAGACTATTAACGGACGGGTCACTGTCGTTTCGAAGAAAGGTCTGTTTCAGGTCGAAAATGCTTCGGGTGAAGCTTCTGAGTCCTGGCAGTTCTCTCGCCGCTCGTCACTTCTCCCTGACGTTGAGGGCACGGGCACGCTCACGGTCAAGGCTGTCGAAGAAGTGGCCAAACGTCTCTGGGTAATTTTTGAAAGCCGCGCTTTTGTAGGTCAATCGGGAGACGATGGCACCTACGCTTGGGAATCCGTCGAGCCGTTACATTTTCCGAAATCAAGAAAAACAAGTCTTTATGTTAGTCGGGACAGCACCGTATGGCTCGGCGATGGGCGTCAGCTCTTCCGCTACGGATGGGGGGAGCGCCGGGAGATCGACCCCCCTGAGGTTGACTTTACGGCCCTCGTGCAACAGGTGACGACGCTCCGCAGGGGCGAGGTCGTGTACGGCGGGAGCGGCTCCGTCATGGGGGGGCACTCCTCACTGACCCTCCCGTACGGTCGGGACATTCGCATTGACGTGGCGGCGCCGCTCTACGGCACGGTCGAGCCCCACGAGTACCGGTACAAGCTGAGGGGCCGCAGCGATCAGTGGTCCGACTGGACGACCGATGCGAGCCAGCGATACCGAAATCTCTGGGAGGGAACGTATCGCTTCCGCGTTCAGGCCCGGAATGATCGGGGCGAGATCAGCAAAGCAGCATCGTTAACGATTACCGTTCCACCGCCCTGGTACCGCTCGACCTGGGCCTACTTCTTCTACGGCCTTGCGTTCATCGCCGTGGCCTTTAGCTACCGCCGGTACCGTCAGATCAAGGAAGAAAACCGACGCGTCCAGGAGCGGGTGCGGGAGCTGGAGCGGGAGCGCGTGGCCGCCGAGCGGATCAAGACGGCCAACGAGCGCCTCCGCGAAGCCAACCGCCTCAAGGAGGATTTCCTGGCCACCACCTCGCACGAGCTGCGCACCCCGCTTACGAATATCCTCGGGGCGCTCGAAGTCCTGCGGGACATGGTGGGAGGCGAGAAAACAAAGTTCCTGGACATGATTGAGCAAAATGGACAGCGGCTCAAGCGAACGCTGAACGCCCTTCTCGATCTGTCGATGCTCCGATCCGGGAACGAAGACGTAACATTGTCCCCGACGTCGATTGACCAATGCGTGGAGAAAGTGGCGTCGGACCTCCGAGAGGACGCGGAGGAGAAGGGGCTTTCCCTTCGGGTCGACACGCCGGACACGCCGGTGCAGGCCGACGCCGACGAGCAGTACCTCGAGCAGATTCTGCGCAACCTGGTCGAGAACGCCATCAAGTACACCCACGAGGGGTACGTAGCGGTGTCCACCGGCCGCAGCAATGAGCACGTGTACCTTGAGGTGGAGGATACCGGCATCGGCATCGACGAGGCGTTTCTCCCGGACCTCTTTGAAGAGTTCAAGCAGGAGTCGCGAGGCCGGTCGCGCACGTACGAGGGGAACGGGCTCGGCCTCGCCATCTCGGCGCGCCTTGCGGAGCAGATGGACGGGACCATCCACGTCGACACGGAGAAGGGGACGGGGAGCACCTTTACTGTCGAATTTCCTCGCTCCTCGAGGGAGGGGTCAGAGCCGGCTGCTCCGGAGACGGCCGAGGCGTAGCGGTGCGGGAGTAGAGGGCGTGGGAGTGGAGAGGTGGGATGCGGGACGCCCGCGTTTCGCACTGGACCGCCGGACGGAAACAATTCCGCGAGGTTGGGGTGGAGATTGGGCCGCTCACCTCTCATTTGTCGCTCCTCCCCGAATGTCTTCTTCGAGGCGCACTGCACGATTGCTTGCCGGGATCGGTCTGGTGCTGATGGGGCTGCTGGCGGGCATCCTTGGGATGCTGGTCGTAGACGACGAGCCGGACACCTCCTCGGTGACCCGAATCGTTCGGCACGTGGGGACGACCGAACGGGCCGGCACCACCCAGACCGCGTCGGTGCCGCGAGAGTGGACGGAGGAGGGGCCGCCCCCTGCTGCTCTCAACCGGCTGTTTCACGACGTGGCCCAGCAGGTCACCGACGGGGTCGTCTCCATCCGCGTGGAATCCGGGGACGAGGGATCTCGGAAGGGGAATCCCTTCGGACCGCCGGCTGAAAGCCTGGGGAGCGGCGTGCTCATCAGTCCGGACGGGTACATCGTGACGAACAATCACGTCGTGGAGGGGGCGGACCGCATCCGGGTGCGCATGGCCGACAAACGGACGTTCGAGGCCCGCGTCGTCGGCACGGATTCGGCGACCGATCTCGCCGTGATCAAAGTCGACGGAGGGGGCGAGTTCCCAGTGATTCCCCTCGGGAACTCCAACGGCGTTCAGGTGGGCAACTGGGTGGTGGCGGTGGGCAACCCGTTGCAGCTCACCTCGACGGTCACCGCCGGCATCGTCAGTGCCCTGGGGCGCCAGCTCCGAATCATCGAGGACCAGTTCGGGGTCGAGAACTTTATCCAGACCGACGCCGCCATCAATCCCGGCAACTCGGGCGGGGCGCTCGTGAATCTTCAGGGAGAGCTTGTCGGGATCAACACCGCCATCGCCAGCCGGACGCGGCGGACCCAGGGCTACGGGTTTGCGATCCCGTCGGCGCTGGTCGAGCGGGTGAGCACCGATCTGATTGCGTACGGCGAGGTGCGACGGGGCTATCTCGGGGTGAGCATTCGCCCGGTGGACGCGGAGCGGGCCGATGATCTTGGCCTCGACGACATCCGTGGCGTGTACATCGAGACCGTGCAACGTGGTAGCGCGGCGGACCGGGCCGGTCTGCGGGACGGAGACGTCGTGGTGTCTGTGATGAACGAGCCGGTCAATGCCCCGAACGACCTACAGAGCGTGATTGCCCTGAAGCGACCGGGCGACACGGTGGCCGTCGGCGTGTGGCGGGACGGCACCGAGCAGATGCTGACGGTGGAGCTGATGGGAAAGGACGCGCCCGTGTATCAGAAGTGGCTGAGCGACCTTCGCTCGGAGTCCTCCTCCGATGCGGGGACGCCCGAATTTCAACCGCCCGACAACCGCCAGAACGACACGGCCATCACCGAAATCGAAGGCTGGAGCGTTGGGCTTCGCATGCTTTCGGACGCCGAGGCCTCCACATTCGGAGTAGAGGAAGGGGCGTACGTCGCGTACGTCGAGAGCGGCGGGAAAGCAGCCGCTGCGGGACTGCCCCGCAACGTCGTGATTACGCACCTCGGCGACACGCGAATTGAAACGCCCGCCGACGTGGTGCAGCGTTTGGCGGATGCGACGGCCCCGGTCCTCGTGCAGGTGCAGCGCCGCGACGGCACCCCGGCCTTTTACGAAATCGAGTAGGGGCGTTGCGACGTTCAATGTTCAACGTGTAACGTATCACGTCCAAACGAATAGCATGCTTCGATACCTCACGGCGGGTGAGTCGCACGGCGAGGCCATTATCGGCATCCTCGAAGGAGCGCCGGCCCAGCTTCCGCTCACGCCCGACGACATCAACGAGCACCTGGCCCGGCGCTGGCTCGGCTACGGGCGCGGGGGCCGCTCGAAGATCGAGAACGACAAGGTGCACATCTACTCGGGCGTCCGATTTTCCGAGACGCTGGGCAGTCCCATCGCTGTTCGCATCGACAACGGGGCCTACGAGAAAGACAAGGCGGGCTGGCCGGAAAAGATGGCCATCGAGGGCGATCCCCCCGAAGACATGGAAACGGTGACGATGCCACGTCCCGGCCACGCGGACCTGGCGGGCAAGCAGAAGTACGAGCATGACGACATGCGCCCCGTCATCGACCGGTCGAGCGCCCGCGAGACGGCCGTGCGGGTGGCCTGCTGCTCCGTGGCGCGGCGCCTGCTCAACGCGTTTGGCATCGAGGTGGGCAGCCACGTGGTGCGCATCGGCGAGGTGGGGTTCGACGAGCCGGAGGAGTGGGCCGACCGTCGCAATGCCCTCATCGACGAGGGCGGCGGAGCGAGCGCGCTCTACGAGGCGGCCGACGAGAGCGCCACGCGCATGCTCGACGACGAGATGACCGAGCGCTGCGTGGAGCACATCGATCAGACCAAGGAAGAGCGCGACTCGCTCGGCGGCGTCTACGAGGTAGTCGTTACGGGCGTGCCGCCGGGGCTCGGCTCCTACGTCCACTGGGACCGTCGGCTCGACGGGCAGCTCGTACAGGCCATCTGCTCCATTCAGGCCCAGAAGGCCGCCGAGGTGGGCGACGGCTTCTTCAATGCACGACGCCGGGGCTCTCAGGTCCACGATCCCATCGAGCCCCGCAAAGACAGCGAGTGGGCCTATCCGCGTCGGACCAACCACGCGGGCGGCACCGAGGGCGGCACGTCCACGGGCATGCCCCTCATCGTGCGCGGCTACATGAAGCCGATCCCGACCCTCATCAAGCCGCTCGATTCGGTGGACACCGCCACGGGCGAGGTCCAGCCCACCCGCTACGAGCGGAGCGACATCACGAGCGTGCCGGCTGCCTCCACTGTGGCCGAGGCCACCGTCGCTTATACGGTCGCCAACGAGTTCCTCCGAAAATACGGCGGCGACTCCGTGCCCGAGATCCGGCGCCACGTGGAGGCCGACCGGGAGACCAAGACCGGCCCGTCACAATCCAAATGAGAACGCTATGGCTCACCCATCCCCCGAGCTTGAGAAGCGCTCGACCGGTCCGCTCGTCGAACAGCCCGGCACCCTGAAGGAGTTCGTGGAGGCGATGCCGGGGCCGGTCGCTCTGCTCGACGACCAGTGGCGCATCGTCACTTACAGCCGGCAGTGGCTGGAGGTCTTCCAAAACGAGAGTGCCGAAACCCGCAATCCCGTCGCCCTCAATCGGGTCGAATCGGATGGGACGGTGGGAGCTCCGGAAGAGGCCCTCTCCACTCCAACGGACCGGCGCGTCTTTTTCGACGTGTTTGCCGACCCCGACGACGAATGGCGCGACACGTTCGTTCGGAGTCTGGAGGAAAAAGAAAGTCGAAAGGGCTGCGAGCGGATGCTATCCCAGCCCGACGGCCCCATCTACTGGGTCGACTGGGAGGTGCGGCCGTGGCAGGCGAGCAAGGGGGCGGAACGGGGCGTGCTCCTCTCCGTCATCGACCGGACCGAGGAGCGACAGGCCAAGAGCCTGCGTCATCAGGTGGACCGTCGCTTCGATGCACTCGTCGACACGATCAGTGAGGGCATCCTCCTGATGGACGATGAGGGCGTCTTTCGGGACGGGAACGAGGCCGCGCAGGACATCCTCGACCGCCCGCTCGACGAGATCGTCGGCAGCCGGTTCGACGACGACATCTGGAGCGGGCTCCGGGAGGACGGCACGCCCCTCCCCAACGTCGAGTTTCCGTTCTGGCGGGCCTACGTCGAGCGCGAGCCGGTGCAGGACGAGGTGATGGGCATCTACCCGCCCGATGCGCCGCCCCGTTGGATCCGGGTCAATGCCCAGCCGCTGTTTCGGGACGGCCGGGAGGCCCCCTACGCGGTCCTCATCTCCTTCAACGACATTACCGCCGAGCGGCTCAAGGAGGAAGCCCTTCAGACCTCCCGCGACCTGCTGTCGAGCGTCCTCAGCAGCTCGCTCGACGGCATCATGGTCTTCTCGGCGGTCCGCGACGAGGACGAGGCCATCGTCGACTTCGAGTGCGTGCTGGTCAATCCGCGGGCCGAAAAGCTCATCGGGAGCACCGCCGAGGAGGTGGTCGGGGATCGGCTGCGCGAGGCCATGCCCTGGCAGGAGGAGAAGGGCCTGTTCGAGGTCTACCGCGAGGTGGTGGAGACCGGCGAGCCGGCCGAGATGGAGATTCACCACACCACTGACATCCTCGACAACTGGTTTCACGTGATGGCCGTGAGGGTGGAAAACGGCGTGGCCGTCACCTACCGCGACATCACTGAGCGGAAGGAAGCGGAGCAGCGGATCCGCGAACAGGCCCAGTTCCTCGACAAGGCCCGCGACGCCATCCTGGCCCACGACATGGAGGGGCGGATCGCCTACTGGAACAAGAGCGCGGAGCGACTCACCGGCTGGTCAAAGGACGAAATCCTCGGCAAATGGGCCCACCAGTGTCTCTACGACCCCGACGAAGAGGACAAGCTCCGGCAGTGCCACGAGACGATGATGGAGGAGGGAGAGTGGACGGGCGAGCTGCGCGTGCGCACCAAGGACGACGAGGAGCGCATCGTGGAGAGCCGCTGGTCGCTCGTGCGCGACAGCGCGGGCGATCCCAAGCACGTGCTCGTCATCAATACCGACATCACCGAGCGCAAGCGATTGGAGTCGCAGTTCCTGCGCTCCCAGCGCATGGAGAGCATCGGTCGTCTCGTCGGGGGCATCGCGCACGACCTGGGCAACCTGCTGGTGCCCATCACGCTGGGGGTGAAGGTGCTCAAGCGCCGCGTGGATGATGGCGACGAGAAGGTGGCCCAGACGCTTTCGATGATCCGGAAGAGCGCCGAGCGCGGATCCGACATGGTGGAGCAGGTCCTGGCCTTTGCCCGGGGCGTGGAGGGCGAGCGGGTGGCCCTGCAGCCGGCAACGGTCGTCGACGAGGTGGAGGAGATGACGGAGGAAACTTTTCCGGAAGACATCGAGGTGCGGACGCACACGGAGGAGGACCTGCTCCCGATCGTCGGCGACGCGACGCAGATTCAGCAGGTGCTCATGAACCTGTGCGTCAACGCCCGGGACGCCATGCCTACCGGCGGCACCCTCTCCATCGAGGCGCGAACCGTGACCTTTAGCGAGAGCGACGCCCGTCGCAACATCGACGCGGAGCCGGGGCCCTACGTGTGCATCGAGGTGCAGGACACTGGGACCGGCATGCCCGACGACGTGGTCGACAAGGTTTTCGAGCCCTTCTTCTCCACGAAGGAGGAAGGCGACGGCACGGGCCTGGGCCTGTCCACGGCCTACAGCATCATCCAGAGCCACGACGGGTTCCTCGACGTAGAAAGTGAAGAAGGAGTGGGGACGACGTTCTGGATGTATCTTCCCGTCGCCGAGGAGGAGGCGGAGCCGCAGTCCGGGGAAAATGGAGCCGAGGAAACGGAGCGTTTGCCGTCCGGTGGGGAGGGGGAGCGCGTGCTCGTCGTGGACGACGAGGAGTTCGTGCTGGAATCGGCTCGGCAGACGCTGGAATCGGCCGGGTACGAGGTGCGCACCGCCCTCGACGCGGCGGCGACCCTGCGGCTTGTTGAAGAGGAGGGAGAGGCCGTCGACATTGTCGTCACCGACCTGCGCATGCCGGGAATGAGTGGGCTGGAGTTGATCCGGACGCTGCGGGATCGGCATCCCACTCTCCCCATCGTGGCCGCCAGCGGCGTGGCCGACGGGCGCACGGAGGAAGCCCTCGATGCAGGGGCGCAGACGTTTCTCGCCAAGCCCTTCAGTGAGGAGAAGCTGCGGGGGGCGCTCCGGGAGGCCCTTCGCAGCACTGACGAGTCTGCGGGGCGGTAGCTGTGGGTTCCAGACTACACCTCAAGTCGGTTCAGCAGCGTCGTGGTGGCGTCGAGGTAGTGTTCAACCTCTTTTCGGTCGGGCAAACACCCACCCATACGCAATCACGCCCACACGCCCACTCCCACACGTAACCAAACCGTGGCGATACGGGGCGAACCCCCTGCACCGCAGGAGCGTTGGTGCGTCCCCTTGTCTACCGGTCTCTTTCCTCTCCCTGCATGAGTTGGATCGACCGCCTCGTCTGCCGCGACAATGCTACGCTGAACACCCGCACCGAACCGGTGCCCGTCGGGCCGGGGGCGCCGCATGCCGTTGTCGTGGGGGCGGGCTTCGGGGGGCTCGCGTCGGCGATTCGGTTGCGAGCCCGCGGCTTTCGGGTGACGCTCGTCGACCGCCTCGATCAGCCGGGGGGACGGGCGCGCGTCTTTGAGCAGGACGGCTTTACGTTCGACGCCGGGC
>PXSZ01000085.1 GCA_003023105.1 Bacteroidetes bacterium QH_10_64_37 | reverse complement strand
CCGTCCATCTGGTCCACCACGCGCTTCGTCACGGCCAGGCCCAGCCCGCTCCCCTCATACTCCCGGGCAATGCCCTCCGACTCCTGACGGAATGCCTCAAAGAGGGCCGAGGTCTTTTCCGAATCCATTCCAATGCCGGTATCCTCCACCTCAATGGCCACGGTCCCGTTCCGCTGCTCGGCGCGCACCCACACGCTGCCCTCCTCCGTATACTTCAGGGCATTCGAGATCAGATTCCGCAACACAATCCGCAGTCCTCCGGGGTCGGCATGGCTGCGAAGCGATCGGGCGGGCGTGTGGACCTGGAGATCAACCCCGGCCTCCTCGGCCTGCGGGCCGAACAACTCAACCGTCTCTTTGAGCTCCTCGGTGATGGGAACCGGCTCCGGGGATAGTTCCATCTCCCCCGCTTCCAGCTTCGAAAGATTGAGGATGGAGTCGAGGGTTTCCAGAAGTCGATGGCCACTCTCCTCGATCAGGGTGGCAAACCGAGGGATAGGGCCCTCCTCTTCGCCCTCCACCTCGTCGCTAATCACCTCGGCAAATCCGATCATTGACGTCAGCGGTGTGCGGATCTCGTGACTCATGTTTGCAAGGAAGACCGACTTCATGCGGTTGGCCTCCTCGGCCTCATCTTTGGCGTCTCGGAGTCGCCGCTCATGCTGCTTCCGCTCGCTGACGTCGCGGTAGACCCAGAGCGCCGCCGTTCCGTCCGCAAGCACATAGGGCACAAAGTCGCGCTCCAGCACGCCTCCATCGGCGAGCCAGAGCTCCTCGTCGAACACCGGCTCGCCCCGATCAAGAATTTCCCGAGTTCGGACGGCAAACGCTTCGGGATCGGCGAAGAACTCAGCGGTCTTTTCCAGCACGGTCTCCGCATCACGTCCTCTCAGCTCGGCGGCTTCCATCGGCAGACCCAGGACGTTGCAGAAGCTCTCATTGGCGGCGAGGACAGAGCGGGACCCGTCCTCAGCAAGGATCCCCGAGGGCAGGTTCTCCAGAATTGCCTCCAGGGTCGCATTCGTTTCTTTGAGGGCCCGTTCTCGGCGCTTACGGGCTGTGATGTCGGTGTAGATGGCATGGCCCTCCGGGGGACCCGTGTCCGGATTCCGGCCGGCCACCTGAATCCGAAAGTCGCGCAGGCCGTCGGCAGCCTCGCAGCGCACGTCCGCCCGGACGGCTCCCTGCGTTAAGGCCCGTCGATCGATGCCCACGCCCCCTGTCCCCTCCGGCATGAGAAGTGCGTCGAGGCTCTCGTTCTCCGCCTCCGCCCGAGTGACCCCAAAGACCGTCTCAAACGCATCGTTCACGTCGGCGATGAGAATGCCCTCCTCGTTGGCCGTACAACGCACCACTGGCGTCGGAAGGCTCTCGAACAGTGTCTCGAAGCGGTCCCGCTCCTCCCGCATCGCCTGCTCGGCCTCTTTCCGCTCTGTGATGTCGGTAATGGCCCCGTCGTAGTACTCCACCGCACCGTCCTCGTCCCGGACGATCGAACCACTGACCAGGCCAACAAATGTTGTGCCGTCCGCTCGCTGAAATTTTGCCTCCACCCCCTCGAAGGAGTCCTGTTCCTGCGCAGCCTCTCGTAGTCGATCTCGCGCCTCGGGGGTCGAGTAGAGGGTGGACGGATCGATTTCAAAAACGTCCTCCGCACGGTCGTAGCCAAACATCTCTGCGAAAGACTGCGTGGCGTACACCAGCCCCTCGTCAGGGGTCGAGCGGTAGATGCCCTCCGAGACGTTTTCGGTGATGGCACGGAGCCGCTCTTCCCGCTCGCGGATTTGCTCTCCCATCTCTTTTCGCTGCAGCGCGCTGGCGATGGCATCTTCGAGGACGCGGAGCACGGTGACCGTTTCTTCGTCCCAGTCGACCGTCTCCTTCACGGCATCGAACCCGACGAATCCGACGAGGCGCTCGCCCCGGATCATCGGCAGGGACACCAACGACTGAATGTGTTGGGCTTCCAGTATTTCTTGCACTGCGGCTGCTGCCTCGGGAAGATCTGCGACGGACGGAACGATGACGGGCTCTCGGTTCTGGATCTGCTCCATCCACCACGGAATGCTCGCGCATGGAATGTTCTGGAGATTGTCCTTTTGCGGCGTGATGCCCCCTGCACACCACTCGTGGGTATTGCTCTGGGTGACCTCGTCGAGCCCCTCCTCCATCGGATTGCCGTCAAACAGGAACACGTAGCTCCGGTCCGCCCCCACGAAGGACCCGACCGTGCCCAGCGCCTCCTCGATGGCCCGGTCGAGGCGATGGATTGGGGTATCGATAAATCCGGCGGAGATCTCGACGATCAGATGCTCGAGCTCGGCTCGCCGGCGGAGCGTGTCTCGGGCCTCGTACCAGTGCGTCACGTCCCGCAGGACCGTGAGCGCAGCGTCCTCCTCCTCGTACTGCACCGACACGGACTGGGACTGAACGATCCGCTCCTCCCCGTCGCTTCTCGTGACCCGGTGCTCCTGCGGCGCTGTGGACTGCCCCTTTTCCGTGGCCCCAAGTCGCTCCTGCATCTCCTCGTGGGCCTCGGGGGGCACCAGATCAAACACCGAGCAGCCGTGCAGCGCCTCCGCGCTGGAGGCGCCGAAAAGGGACGCCGCCTGCCCATTCGCGTACGCCACCTCCCCCTCGACCGTAATCATGACTGCCTCCTGAAGATTCTCCACGAGGTGCTGCCACTGGCTCCGCCGTTCGCGGAGGTACCCCTGTATTGAGAGGTGGGCCTGGGTGGCGACTCCCACGAGAAGGGCCGCGGCGGCCATGCTCGCCAGCACGGCCAGGGGGTGCATCCGGGAGGGCGGACCAAACACAAGCCCAACCGCAGTGATGAGAAAACCGAAGGCGGCAAACCACCAGCCCCCCGCCGCCGACCGCCCACTCAGCCCAACTCCTCCAATCAGCCCCGCGTACAGGACGAGCAGCCCCAGCACGTACTCCTCCGTGGCGTGGTTGAAAATCACGACCGAGACGGCCCAGACCATCACGACGTACAACCCGCCTCGCATCCAGGTCATGCAGTGGCGGCGAAGAGACTGTGACAGGTACGTTGCCGCGAAGAACACGGCCAAGAGTGCCGCTCCCGCAAAGCAGGCCCAAATCGGATCGTGGGCGTTAGGAGACACAGCGAGACGAAGAAGACCAACTCCCTTCAGGAGAAAGGCGCCCAGGAGGCTGATCAGACGGCAGGTTTGGACCTGCCTTGCCTCCGTAGCAGAGAGGGCCTCGTCGCGGGGCTGAAAGGGCAACGCACTCTGTTCTGCGAAGCGATTCATCGAGAAACGTTTCGGCGGGACGCGAGAACCGGCGTGGCAGACAGTACCGGGAAGTGGACCGTGCCCCGACGCATGGCCGGCGCCGAGAATGACCTGCACCGTGCCGGGGAGACGACGGATCCGCTTCCCTTCACGAAACGAGGATGCACAAAATCCATGCGAGGTAACCGGGGACTGCCCCCCCTCTCGCCGTCGCCAGGATGAATGGAGCCTGGAGAAAGCGAGGACGACCGCCAAACCTTTCTTCGCGGTAAAAGGTACGACGAGGAGGACGATCGGTGGCACTTCCTCAGTCGGACCTGCAATCGTCGTCACCTCCCGGGACGGCGCTCGTCGAAGTGCTGTCCCTGATGGAGCCAGATGACACTTTTCTCTCCGCGGTCGAAGGTGCTGTTGACGACCGCGACGGTGCCACGGTCGTTTAGGGCCCTCTTATCCATGAACAGCCCCTGCTGGCTTCCATTGAATCCCGGAGCGTCGGCACTCCCAGGCACCACCGAGGGGACCGAAAACGTGCGGCCGCCATCGCACTAGAGCGCAAAGCCCAATCCTTGGGGACGCTTCTTCCACGACAGAAACCGCTCCCGGAGGACCAGCAGGACCCCATCCGGCCCGGCGCGCAGGGTCGGATAATGGCGACTGTCGACGCCTCCCGATCGCCCCGAACCGATCCGGCGCGAGGTCCGAAACGAGTCCCCCGAGACGGCGGTTGCCACCTGGGATGATGGCTACCCGACCAGAAATGCAAATCCCCCACCTACGACGGCCATCCCGAGACCGATGGCTATCAAAACTGACCTCGGCTAGTCAATCATGTCTCCATTGTGGATAGTCGGATGAGCGGGGTCGTGTGGGTTTGTCCCTGCTCCGATCCACGCCTTCACCAAAGCATCTCTCCGTCGTAATTCCCAAACTCACTATCCTTTCCTACAATCCGCACTCCTTCGACCTTCGTCTAGGCACTTTGCTGCCTGAACGTAGGAGCATCCCATGGTTGAGCTGACGGGCGGACTCGAACCGCCAGCCTGCGCATTACAAGTGCGCTGCTCTACCCGTTGAGCTACGTCAGCAAGACTAGATGGGCTCATAGCGCACGACCGGCGGCGGTAAATGTTCGCCGTTTGCCGAGTCTCAACGAGCTACTCCCGCTCGGGCGGCGAGGAGTCCTCGGGCGCTGTGTCCGAGGCCGTCCGCTGCTGGCGGCGCCAGTACCATCGGGCCATCAGCCCTGCGGCGAGGAGCCCCAGCAGGACGAGTACGATGCGCCCGTAGGTCCGGAGGTAGTCGACCACCAGGCCCCAGTTCTCCCCCACGGCGTAGCCCGCATAGCTGATGAGACCGGTCCACACCAGCGCGCTCACCGTGCACCACCACGCGGTTCGCGTCGCGTCCATTCGAAACATGCCCGCCGTCAGCGAGATGACCGACCGCGCGCCGCTCAAAAATCGGTTGGCCGCAATGACCCCGTAGCCGTACTGGCGAATCCAGCGCTGCGCCCGATCGAAGCCCTGCCGCGGCAGCCACCGAAGCCGGTCGGGGTTGAGGACCGACCGGCCGAGCTTGACCCCGACGGCGTACATCGTCATGAAGCCGAGAGCCCCGCCAATCGTGGAGAGAAGAATGACGACGCCAAGGTGCAACTGACCAATCCCGGCCATGTAGCCGGCGAAGACGACCACCATGTCTCCCGGGATGGGGGGCAGCACGTTCTCCCCATACGCGATAAAAAGAAGTGTAAGGTACGCCCAGACCGCCGGCAGAGCTTTCATCCAGGAGAAGAAGTCGGAGACCCCTTCGAGCAAGCCGGAGAACACGGGAGCAGGAGGCGTGAATCAGAGAGGATCGCTACGCCGCGCGAATCGTGCAGACCGCCTGCGCCACCACGCCCTCTTCCCGCCCCACGACGCCGAGGCCCTCGGTAGTGGTCGCCTTCACCGACACGCGATCGCGATCAAGGCTCAGGACTGTGGCGACGTTTTCTCGCATGGCGTTGACGTGGGGACGGAGTGTCGGCCGCTCCAGAAGCACCGTCGCGTCGACGTTGTGCGGCGCGTAGCCGTCGTCCCGAATCTGCTGCCCAACGCGGTGGAGAAGAGTCCGGCTGTCCGCCCCCTCCCACTCGTCGTCCGCATCTGGAAAGTGGGTGCCGAGATCTCCGAGCGCTGCAGCCCCGAGCAGAGCGTCGGCGATGGCGTGCAGAAGCACGTCGGCGTCCGAGTGGCCGGCCAGGCCCGCGTCGTGCGGAATCTCGACCCCGCCCAGAATGAGAGGCCGATCGTCGACCAGCCGGTGAACGTCGTAGCCAATACCTATCCGCATGGAGACTCGACCGGTCGTTGGGGAGAATTCTACGCAGACTCGGCGGGCGGGGCGTTCATCCGCTCCGGATTGGTTCTCCAGGCCGTCCAGAGTTGCTGCGCGAGCGCCCAGTCGTCGGGCGTCGTGATCTTAAAGTTGCGGCGGTGACCCTCCACCCGATGGACGTCGTGTCCGATCCGCTGCACGAGCGCCACGTCGTCGGTGGCCACTACGCCGTCGGCCGCAGCGGAGCGGTGTGCCTCCTCCAGCCAGTCTCTACGGAATCCCTGTGGGGTCTGCATCCGGTAGAGGGCGTCTCGGGACACCGTCTCCCCGAAGACCTCCCCTTCCCCGCGCCGCAGGGTGTCGGCCACCGGAAGGGCCAGCGAGGCGGCTCCCTCCATCCGCACAACCTGCACGACCGCCTGCACCTGCGCGCCGGTAACGAAGGGGCGGGCAGCGTCGTGGACGAGCACGATCTCAACCGACCCCGGCACGGCCCGCAGGGCGTGGCGGACGGACGCTTGTCGGTGTTCCCCCCCACTCACCACGGCCGTAAGCGTGCTCGGATCCTCCGCCTGAAGTCGATTGCTCACCTCCTGGACCTGATCCGACGGCACGGCCACAATGACGTGCCCGACCACCGGGTGTTGCTCGAACAGCAGGAGCGCCTGCACGAGCAGCGGGTGCTCGCCGAGCGTCCGAAACTGCTTGGGCGTCCCGCCCAGCCGCCGTCCCTTGCCCGCCGCCGGGATCAGGACGGCCACCTCGCTCGGGTTGGGGGACGACTCGGGAGCGTCCATGGAGAGTGCGGGAAGCAAAAATCGGAACGGGCGAACGAACGCCGGCGTGCACCCCTCTACTTAATAAACATGGCATCCCCGAAGGCAAAGAGCCGATATTCCTCCTCGAAGGCCTCCTCGTAGGCCTCGAACAGAAAGTCGTACCCCGCAAAGGCGGCCGCCATCATCATCAGGGTGCTCTCCGGACGGTGGAAGTTCGTGATCATCCGCTCCACGACCTTGAACTCGTACTCCGGATAGACGAACAGGTCCGTCCAGCTGTGGTCTGGCTTGAGGGTCTCGTCGGCCGAGAGGCTCGATTCGAGGGCTCGCACCACGGTCGTACCACAGGCCGTGACGGTATTTTTCTCCGACCGGAGCGCCCGGTTGACGGCCTCCGCCGTCTCTTTCGGAATGTGGTACTCCTCCGAGTCCACTCGGTGCTTCGACAGATCCTCGACGCCGACCGGCTTGAATTTGCCGCGGCCGATGTGCAGGGTAATCGGCACTACGTTCACTCCCTTCTCTTCGAGCCGCGCCACCAGCTCGTCGGTGAAGTGGAGGGCCGCCTTGGGGGCCGCTACGGCCCCGCGTTCTTCGGCAAAGAGGGTTTGGTATCGCTCACGGTCACCGCCTTCCACCTCGCGGTCGATGTACGCGGGAAGCGGGGTTTCTCCGAGATCCCGAATTTTCTGATACAGCGCCTCGTTTACGTCGTCGAACGAGAAGCGGATCGTGCGACCACGGGAGGTGGTGTTGTCGATGACCTGAGCGGTCAGATCGTCGTCAAAATAGAGCTTGTTGCCGATGCGGATCTTGCGGGCGGGATCGACCTCTACGTCCCAGAGTCGACTCTCAGGGTTGAGCTCGCGGAGCAGAAAGACTCTGATGTCGGCGCCGGTCTTTTTCTTCTGCCCGTAGAGACGCGCCGGATACACCTTTGTGTCGTTGACGACCAACACGTCTCCCTCCGAAAAATACTCGGGGAGATCGTGAAACTGCCGGTCGTGGCGGATGGACTGCGAGCCCCGATCGACGACCATCATTCGGCACGAATCGCGAGGATCGGCCGGATATTCGGCAACGAGTTCTTCAGGGACATCGTAGCTGAATTCCGAGCGTTTCATATACGGTCGTTCAGTCGGGCAAACGGTGAAGGAAACAGCGCGCAGGCGGCCCCGCGGGTGGCGTTTTCGGGCGGAAAAGAAGGGATGCGACCCTACACAGCCTAAAATACACTCTGGTTCAGGCCCAGATGATCCCGCTCCACGAGGGCTTTATGCGGGCGAGGGCTTAATCGAATGGAGCCACTGCCGCTCCCATTCTGCCACGGGCGGGTCGGGGCGAAGCTGCTCGGGATGCAGCACCGACGCGAGCACCTCGATGGCCCGGTAGAGACGCGGGCCCGGGCGGTTGAAGTACGCGTTGCCGTCAAGCAGGGCGACCCGCTCGTTCTGGACAGCGGAGAGGTCGTCCCATCCGGGGCGGTCGGTGAGATAGTGGAGGTCGCGTCGGGTCTCTTCAATCGTAAATCCACAGGGCATGAGGGCGAGGGTGTCCGGATCAGCGTCGCGCAGATCGACCCACTCCACGGCCTGAGTGGGCTCTCCGACCGTCCCGAGCACCGCGCGCCCTCCCGCCATCTCCGCGACATC
>PXSZ01000019.1 GCA_003023105.1 Bacteroidetes bacterium QH_10_64_37 | reverse complement strand
GACCTGTCTCATCTCTGAACGCTCGGCGGGTCTTGTCACGGCATCTTCAACGCAGACTGAACCGGAACTGGGATCCTTCACGAGCGGCGCAGGTGTGATATACCCTATCTTATGACAAAGTGGCAGAGGGCGTCTCTGCGCCTCTTGTCATAGCCTTGCGTCGCAGTTTCTGTCGTAGATCTCTTTTCCGATGGACCGCGCTTCCATTCAAGAACGGTTCGGTATCGTCGGCGAGTCCGACGTGATCAAGAACGTCATCGACCAGGCCCGCCAGGTGGCCGGCACGGACATTACCGTGTTGCTCCAGGGCGAGAGCGGGGTTGGCAAGGAGCTGATTGCCGAGGTGCTGCACGAGCTGTCCACGCGCCGCCACGAGCCGATGGTGGTGGTCAACTGCGGCGCCATCCCGGAGGGCCTCATCGAGAGCGAGCTCTTCGGGGCGGAGAAAGGAGCCTACACGGGCGCGGTTGAGGAGCGAGTCGGCTACTTCGAGGAGGCGGACGGCAGCACCATCTTCCTCGACGAGATCGGCGAGATGCCCCAGGCGGCGCAGGTGCGCCTGCTTCGCGTGCTGGAGACCGGGCGGTTCACCCGCGTCGGGGCCTCGAAGCAGCAGCAGGTGGACGTTCGCATCGTGGCGGCCACCAACAAGGACCTCGCGGAGGAGGTGCAGAAGGGGAATTTTCGCAAAGACCTGTACTACCGCCTGAGCACGGTCCTCATCGACATTCCCCCGCTGCGGAAGCGCCCGGAGGACATTCTGCCCATCTTCGAGACGTTTCTCTACCAGTTCGCGCAGGAATACAACTCCTCCCGCAAGCGGTTGACGGAGGACGCGAGGGAGCTCCTCCAAACCTATCGCTGGCCCGGCAACGTGCGCGAGCTCCGCAACATTGCCGAGCAGGTGGCCGTGCTGATGCGCGAGGAGGAGGTCTCGGCCGATGATCTGCGGCCGCTCCTGCGCGACATCGGCCAGGCATCCGCTTCCACGGAGCTGATGCGAGTGGAGTCCGAGCCGCAGGACGCAGATATGGGGTCGGAGCCCGACCTCCCCCAGCACGAGCCGCTGTACCGGGCCATCCTTGAGATGCGGATGGACATGCGCGACCTGAAGGAGCAGATCGGCTCTCTGATGTCGAACGTCCCCGTGGTAGTGCCTCGCGAGGTGGCCGAGCGCGGGGACTTTCCGGGCGACTACGACGACTTTGTGGTGGTGAACAGCGGGGACGGACCCGAGCCGTCTCGTCCGCACCGCGACCGGCGGGGGAGCAGCGAGGTCGATTCCATGATGCGGGACGTCGTCTACGAAGTGAGTGAAGACGGCCCGGCCCGCCCCACCACGCCCCGCCCGGAGCGCTCCTCGACGCCGAAGCCCGAGCCTTCCTCGTCGACACAGACCGAAGCGGACGTCGAGCCGGAGCCGGCCGACGAGCCGGAGGAGCCGGAGGACCTGCCGACGCTCGAAGAGGCCAATCAGCAGCTCATCAGCCGCGCCCTGAAGCAGTTTGACGGCAACCGCCGCAAGACGGCCCAGGCCCTCGGCATTAGCGAGCGCACCCTCTACCGCAAACTGAAGGACATTGATGAAGACCTGTAGGGACGCGGGGACTTCGGGGACGCGGGGAATTCTTCCGGCAAGCACTACCCTATTATGGCAAATATCCGGAGCTTTCGTGAACTTGAAGTATACGAAGCCGCTATGGACGGGGCGATGGAGATCTTTGAGCGAACCAAGGAGTTTCCGAAGGAAGAGACCTACTCGATGGTCGACCAGATGCGCCGCTCCTCCCGATCGATCTGCGCAAACATTGCCGAAGCATGGCGCCGACGACGCTCCGCCAACTATTTTGCGTCGAAACACGGCGACGCAGAGAGCGAAGCGGAAGAGACGCGCATCTGGATCGCGTTTGCGTACCGATGCGAGTACTTCGACGCTGACACGGGGAAGGATCTTGATGAGCAGTACGACCAGTTGATCGGCCAACTGGTGCAGATGCGCTCAAACGCCGACGACTGGATCCTTCGAACGTAGTTGATAGAACCCCATGTCTTATATCTCCGCGTCTCCGCGTCTCCGCGTCTCCCATTCCCCGCGCCCCCCTCGTATGGAAATCAGGCACGTCCTGTGTGCCCTGCTGCTTCTCTTCGGAACGAGCAGCCTCTCCGGCTGCGCCTTCTACAGCTTCACCGGCGCCAACATTCCCTCCCACCTCGAAACGATCGCCATCCCCATCGCGCAGGACAACACCTCCAGCCCCCTCAACACGACAGGCAGCGATCTCACGGGGCTGCTCACCGACCGGTTTGTCGACCGCACGAGCCTCTCGCTCACGACGAACGACACGGAGGCCGATGCCCTCCTCACGGCGCGCATTCAGCGATACACGAACCAGCCCACCGGCGTGAGCGGCGACGAGCGCGCCACCACCAACGAGGTAAGAATCACGGTGCAAGTCCGCTACATCGACCAGAAAAAGGACAAGGAGCTCGTAACCCAGACGTTCACTGGCACTGCCACCTACAACCCCGCCGAGGCAGGCCTCCAGGGCGAGCGGCAGGCCGCACAAAATGCCCTCCAGAACGTGGCCGACGACATCTTTAGCACGTCCACCTCGGACTGGTAGCCGCTCCGCTATCCGGTCTCGTCGAAGAGGCCCGGAATATCGATCGTCCGGACCCCCTCGGTGTCGCCAACGATCATCTGGCCGGTCCCGCGCATCTGCGCGCCGCCAAATTCTCCGTCCTTCCGGACCGCGTAGAAGCGCACGCCGAAGTTGGGATTGCCCTGATCGTTGAGGAGGCGGGGCACCTCGGTGTTTTCCGCGATGCGACGGCAGGCGAACAGGCACGCCTCCTCGGGCGCGTCGCCCTCCCGCATCCGCTCCACAATGAGGTAGCTCGACAGATTTTTGAGGTTGGCCTCGCCCCGCCCCGTGGAACCGGCCGCGCCCACGTCGTTGTCGGCGTAGAGGCCCGCCCCCACGACCGAGGTGTCCGCCACGCGGCCCGGAATCTTATAAAAGAGGCCGCTGGTGGTGGTGACCGAGCCGATGTTGCCGTTGGGAGCGAGGGCCGAGCAGTGAATGGTGCCGTAGTGCCGCTGCACCTCGCGCAGCTGTGCTCCCAATTCCTCGTCCTTCAAGCTGTCGGGCGGCAGGTAGTCGTCCTCGTCCGAGAGCGTCTCCTTCCACTTGATCCACATCTTGCGGGCCCGCTCAGTGAGGAGATCCTTCGTCTCAAAGCCGTGCATCTTGGCAAACGCCTTCGCCCCCTCCCCAACCAGCCGCACGTGATCGGTCCGTTCCATGACCATGCGGGCCACCTTCGAGGGCACCGGAATGTCCTCGAGGACGGCGACCGCGCCGGCCCGGTGCGTCTTCCCCTCCATCACCCCCGCCTCCAACTGCACGGTGCCCTCGGCGTTCGGAATGCCGCCGTACCCCACGGTGATGTCGTCCGGGTCCCGCTCGACGATGTTTACGCCGTCAATGACGGCGTCGAGAGCCGAGCCGCCCTCCTCCATGACGGTGAGGGCTTGTTCGACTGCTTGTCGGCCATTACTGCTCGACACCACCACAGGGCCTCCATTTGCAAAAGAAGAGGTCTCCGCCTGGGCAGCCTGGGGCAGAAAAGCCGCCCCGGTTCCGGCCATCGAGGCCCGCTTCAAAAACGTGCGACGGGAGGAGGCAGAGGAATGCTCTTCGTCGGACATGAGGTTGGGCAGTGATTGTTAGGTGTAAGAGCGACGTGCTCGGAAAGTAACGAGACAGCGCTGGGGTGCAAAACCGCAGCGGCTGATCGTCAAGGGATCAATCAATACATCGCTTCCGCGCGTGCGTCATGGCGGCGGACGTACTCGACCATCGTCGGGGCGTAGTCCGGCAGGGATGGACACCCGATGCCCGTACCGTCGAGGGCCGCCCGCGTGTTCGCGGCGTCGTAGTGCGAGGGGTGGTCGAAGTAGTCGATGAGCTCGGGCGCGATGCCGAGGGTGCGCCCCACCCCGGTGTTCATCAGCGCGCGGGCCACGCTCGGGGGCACCGACACGTACGCCACGTGCATGTCCAGCAGATCGGCGAATAGCTCCATGACAGCCTGCGCCGTGAGCGGACGAGGATCGGTGAGGTGAAAGACCGTGCCCTCGTGCCCCTCGGTTCCCAGCAGGTGCACCATCGCGTCGATCACGAAGTCGACCGGCGCCAGATTCACCGGCTCGGTGCCCGCTCCCACGCGGGCCATGAGCGTGTAGCGCGGCAGCGTGCGCAGCGCATTGAGGACGAAGTACGGCCCGTCGAACTTGTCCGTTTCGCCGGTCTCCGAGTCTCCCACCACGATGCTCGGGCGAAAGATGAGGGTCGGGATCTCAGCCATCCGGTCCTGCACCAGCACCTCGGCGTGGTACTTGGTCTCCTCGTAGAAATTTTTGAACCCGGCGTCGTGGACGAGCTCGTCCTCGTAGATCGTGCCGGTGCGCCGCCCGGACACGTAGGCGGAGCTGACGTACCCGAAGCGCTCCAGACGAGGGCTCTCCGCGAGCAGGTCGAGCACGTGCCGCGTGCCCTTGACGTTGACCTGCCACCCGATCTCCCGCGGGACCGTCAGGTCGTACACGGCGGCGAGGTGGACCGCCTGCGTGACTTGCGCCGCCACCGCGTTGTACTGATCGCCAAGGGCCAGGTCCGGCTCCGTAATGTCGCCGGGCAGCACCTCGGCTCGGTCGGCGAGATCGAGGTCGGCGAGAAGCCTGCGGGTGCGGTCCTCGAACTTCGGCTGGACGAGCAGAAGAACCGTAGACTCGGGCTCGGCTGCGGCCAGGGCGCGCAGGAGGCGCGTGCCCAGAAAGCCGGGAACGCCGGTGAGGAAGGTCATGCGGTCCGGAAACGGTGGACATTGAGAAGCGCAAAGAGAACCCCGGGCCAAGCCCCGAGGTTCTACAGATACGCGGAATCCCGGAACGGGTGCCGATCGACCGATCCATTAGACTGCCGCTTCTTCCTCTTCTTCCGTCTCGGCCCCCATCACGGAGGCGACGGACTCCTCGGACACCTTCACTTCGTCGCGGAAGAAGAGCACGAAGAAGACGAAAACGGCGCCCGCGAAGAGGGCTGGCACCCACCAGAAGTTGTACCATTGGCTCAGGGTGAGCTGACCGGCATCGCCGAGGAAGTAGTTAAACAATCCACCGGCGGCCTGGGCTCCAATGAGCATCCCCGCTCCGTAGGTGATGAGGACGATGAGGCCCTGCGCCTGCCCGCGCACCTCGTCGCTCGCCTTCTTGTCGACGTAAATTTGCCCGGTCACGAAAAAGAAGTCGTAGCAGATGCCGTGCAGGGCGATCCCCCCGATCACCATCCACGTCACCACGTCCGGCGCCCCCATCGCAAAGAGGGCGTATCGCACGACCCATGCGAGCATGCCGACGCCCAGCATCCACTTCACCCCCAGCCGCACAAAGAAAAGCGGCATCAGGAGCATAAAGAGAACCTCGGACATCTGCCCAATGGTCTGCACGGCCGCCACGTCCTGAAAGCCGGCGTTGTCCAGGAAGACCTGCGTGAAGTTGTAGTAGGCCGCCAGCGGAATCGAGATGAGAAAGGAGCTCAGGAGGAAGACGTAGAAGGAGGGGCTCCCCAGCTTCTTCAGCGCATCAATGCCCACGATGCTACGAATCGAGACCTCCTCGCCCTTCGCCGGAGGCGGGGTGTGCGGGAGCGTAAAGCTGTAGAGGCCATACAGCGCACTCACGCCCGCCGTGAGGTACAGCGGAAAGGCCGTCGCCTCCGGCTGCGTCCCCTGCCCCACGAAGTACACCCCGACGTAGCTGACGAGCAGGCCCGCCGCAATCCACCCGACGGTGCCAAAGACGCGGATGACGGGAAACTGCGACTCCTGGTCCGTCATGTTGTGGAACGCCAACGTATTGGCCAGGCTCATGGTGGGCATGTAGCACAGGTTGTAGGCCAGCAAGAGCAGAATAAACACCAGGGGATATCCCACGACTGAGGGCGCCGCAAGCATGAAGACCGCCCCGAGGAGGTGAAGCGCCCCGAGTACCCGCTGGGTGGCAAAGTAGCGGTCAGCGATGAGTCCGACGAAAAACGGCGCCACGAGGGCTGCAATCGGATTCACCGTGAACGGCCAATGGGTCAGATCTTCGAGCCCATTCGCCGACATGAACACGGCGACGGTGGTGTACCACGCGCCCCAGACGAAAAACTCCAGAAACATCATCGCACTGAGGCGGGCCTGAATTGTACGGTTCATGGATGAAGAATTGGATTGATACAGAGGGTATGGACTGCAGGTATGTTAAAAAACTGTATCGTTTTCCACAAGTGCGTCCGGGCGGGCGCTTCGGCACTCACATGTTGGGGCCGGATTGGAAGCTGGGGGCGCTCCTGCCTGTGTTCGCCGTCCATTCTTTTGCCCACCGAAGCCCACAACTACGCCTTCAACCCCGCCCATCCGGAGTTCAACGCCCCCATGCAGGTCGACGAGGCTCAGCCGCTCAACCTCGACCCGCGCATTGAAGTCCGGCTCGCGGAAGAGTCATCGTGACCCCGCCTATCGAGTGCCTGGCCAAAACGGCGGCGACCCGTCCCAATTCCCGACAAAGGGAGGATCCATCCCCCGTCCCTATCATATCCACGACCGCGACTCACCGTCGGTATTGCTTCTCGGGTCGAAATCAGATCCTCAATGACTCATACCTCATGACTCAAAACTCATGACCCGCCCCCGGCACCCAGCCCCGTAAACGCCCACCGAACGCCCCAAGCTCCCCACGCGCCCATGCCCGACACCCTCTCCAAGACGCCCGAGGTGGACCGCAACCTCGCCCTCGACCACGGCCTCACCGACGACGAGTACGACGAGATTCTCGACCGGCTCGGGCGCACGCCGTCGTTCGTGGAGCTCGGCATCTACTCGGTGATGTGGAGCGAGCACTGCTCCTACAAAAACTCAATCGCCCTGCTCAAGACGCTCCCGCAGGAGGGCGAGCGGCTGCTGGCAGAGGTAGGCGAGGAGAACGCGGGCCTCGTGGACGTGGGCGACGGGCAGGCCGTAGCGTTCAAGATTGAGTCGCACAACCATCCCTCGGCCGTGGAGCCGTACGAGGGAGCAGCCACCGGCGTGGGCGGCATCCACCGCGACATCTTCACGATGGGGGCGCGGCCCATCTGCGCGCTCGACTCGCTGCGGTTCGGCTCCTTGGAGAAATCGCGCGTCCGCTACCTGTTCGACGGCGTGGTGCGCGGCATCGGGGACTACGGCAACTCATTCGGCGTGCCCACCGTGGCGGGCGAGGTCTACTTCGAGGACGCCTACGAGGGCAATCCGCTCGTCAACGCCATGAGCGTGGGCGTGGTCGACACCGGCCGCACGGCCCGCGCCGCCGCCGAGACGCCGGGCCACCATGTGGTGCTCGTCGGTGCCTCTACAGGCCGGGACGGGATCCACGGGGCCACCTTCGCCTCCGCCGAGATCGACGAGGACAGCGAGGAGGACCGCCCGAGCGTGCAGGTGGGCGACCCGTTTACCGAAAAGCTGCTCCTGGAAGCCACGCTCGAAGCGATCCAGGAGGACGTGGTGGCGGGCATTCAGGACATGGGCGCGGCGGGCCTCACCAGCTCCGCCTTCGAGATGTGCGCGTCGAGCGACACGGGCATGGATCTGCACCTCGACCGCGTGCCGACTCGCGAGGAGGGCATGACGCCCTACGAGATCATGCTCTCGGAGAGCCAGGAGCGGATGCTCGTCGTCTGCGAGCCGGGGGCGGAGGAGGCCCTCGCGGACATCTACGGCAAGTGGGACCTCACTGCCCAGCGCATCGGCACCGTCACGGAGAGTGGCCGCGTCCGCGCCTACTGGCAAGGCGACGCGGTGGCTACGCTCGACCCCGCCCACGTGGCGGGCGACGACGTACCGGTCTACGAGCGCGATGCCGAGCGGCCCGCCTACCTGGAGAAGACGCGCGCCTTCGACACCGACGACGTGCCGGACCTCGATCCGGACGACGTGGAGAATACGCTCACGACGCTTCTCGGCGCCCCCAACATCGCCTCCAAGCGCTGGGTCCACGAGCAGTACGACACCATGGTGCGCACGAACACGGTCGTCGGCCCCGGCGCCAGCGACGCGGCGGTGGTGCGGCTGAAGGGGACCGGAAAAGGCCTCGCCGTGAAAACGGACTGCAACGGGCGCTACGTCTACCTGAACCCGCGGCGCGGCGCCC
>PXSZ01000018.1 GCA_003023105.1 Bacteroidetes bacterium QH_10_64_37 | reverse complement strand
TGCCGCTGCCGGACTGCGAGGCGCGCAGCAGGGGCAGCAGCAGCGTAATGCCGAAGCCCTGGGCGAGGGCCGTGGCCACGGTCAGCACAAAGATGAGGTACATGCGCCGGCCGAGGTAGCGGCGGTAGATTTTCAGGTATTTGAGGAGGTCGCCAAAGGTGCTCATTCAGGTTCGGACGTGTTCAGCAGAGGTGATGTGGAATGTCTCGACGACGGCGGAAATCGACGGCGGTCGGGGGCCGAGTGGAACGAGGTCATACTTTACGTGCCGTCCGCGGTCCGTCGTCCGCCGTCCCGACCAGATACAGCTCCGCCACGTTGGTCCCATTCGGGCGCCGAGGGACTGGAACCTCGCTGTATTTACAACCACTGGCTCACCGATGAGCCCGCCGCTCCCCCCTCCAAAACTCGTACAGCGAAGCACGCCTGGGCCGGCGTCTCTACAAAACGCCGTCCTCCCACGCCCCCACGCTCTTACGCCCTTCAGCCCCCATTCCACCAGTCCCGAACCCGCTCACTGACCGACCGGGACCGTCCGTTCTCGCCGTTGCGATAGGCCGCGAGGGCGTCGTCGTCGTACTGACCGTATCCGTATCCGTACCCGTATCCATAGCCATACCCGTAGCCGTAGCCTGCCCGCTGCTGGTCGGGCCGGAAGCGGTTGAGAACCACCCCGAGGCGGGCCACCTC
This sequence comes from Bacteroidetes bacterium QH_10_64_37, assembly GCA_003023105.1. The sequence continues at coordinate 19,248 of PXSZ01000018.1, read as the reverse complement.
CACCTCGTCGAACTGCGAGGTCACCTGCGTGAGCGCCGGGCCGTCGGTCCCGTTGGCGGAGGCGACGAGGAGCACCCCGTCGGTGTGGGTGCCCAACACCAGCGCGTCGCTGAAGAAGAGAACGGGCGTGGCGTCCACGACCACGAGGTCAAACGCCTGCTCCATCGCGGCAATGAGTCGTCGCATGCGCCGGGCCTCCAGCTGCTCAGCCGGATTGGGCACCTCGTCGCCACTCGGGAGAACGCGGAGGTTCTCGGCCGGGGCCGGGAGGTCCGACGGGTCGGGCGCGTCGTAGAGGGCGTCCGTGAGGCCCGGGCTTTTCGACAGGTCGAGGTACCGGTGCACCTTCGGGTCCCGCAGGTCCGCGTCGATCAGGAGCGTCTTCTGCCCCGCCCGTGCCTGTGCGAGGGCCAGGTTCGTGGCCGTCGTCGTCTTTCCCTCCTGCTTCTTGCCCGGGCTCGTCACGACCATCGAGCGCAGGTTCGTGTCCGGGCGGGCGAAGCGGAGGTTCGTGCGGAGGCGGCGGTAGGCCTCGGCGGCCGCCGACATGGGAGCCGTGAGCATGACGAGGGATGACTGGATCTCGCGCCCGTCGATCTCGACGGTCTCCTTCCCGCCGAACTCGGACTCAATCGTCGGCTGCATGGACGGAATGACGCCGATCACGTGCTCGCCGAGGGCCTCCACGTCCGCAGGCGTTCGGACGTATGTGTCGAGCTTCTCGCGGAGCACCACGAGCCCGCCGCCCAGGAGGAGCCCGAGCAGGGCGCCCAGGATGAGGTTCCGCTGCGAGTTCGGCGAAATGGGCCGCCCCGGAATGCCGGCGCTGCGGATTCGCTCCGCGAAACCGACCTCCTCTTCGATCGACATCCGCGTCTCCTGAAGCTTCCGGCGGATGAAACTGTGGGTTTGCTCCAGCGACTGCTTCCGGCGCTTCAGGTCGGCCAGCTGGAGGGACTTGGGCGGCAGGTTCTGGAGCCGCGTGCGATTCTCCTCGATCTGGCGCTCGACGGTGCTGATCTGCGCCCGGAGGCCGTTGACCTGAATCTCCTTCTGAGCAATTTGCCGCTGCAACTGCACGACGTACGAGATGCCGCGCTCACCGCCCCCCTCCTCGCCGCCCTCTCCGGCGCCGATGCCGCCGGCCGCGAGCGTCTTTTCCACGTAGGCATCGGCCAGCGAGTCGGCCTGCCGCTCCAGCCGATCGGCCCGGCGCTGAAGCTGCCGCAGGTTCTTGGCCCGGGCCGTGCTCGCGTCGGCGTCCAGGTTGGGGTTCCGCGTCTTCACGCGGTTGATCTCAGCGGCCACGTTGGCCTTCTCCTGCTGCACCTGCTTCAGCTCGGTCTGAATGCCCGACGAGAGGCGCTCGGCGAGCCGGGGCCGGATGCGCTTCAGCTCCTTCTTCTTCGTGTTGAGGGCCGACTCGGCCATGTCCAGCTCAATGCGCAGCTCGTCGCGGCGCGCCTCGAGCTCGGAGAGCTGCTGCACGAGGCGGCTCGCCTCCTGATCGAGGCTCACCGCCTCCTCCTTTTGCATGTACTTGGCGAGGGCGCGGTCGGCCTGCTGGACCTGCGTTGCAAACTTGTCGGACTGCTGATCCAGGAAGTCGCGCTTCGCACGCAGGCTCTCGCGGCTCTTTTCTCGGGTGCGCTGGAGGTAGGCCGCGGCGTACTGGTCGGCGATGAGGGCCGCTTCGGCGGGAACGGGCCCCTGGGCCGTGATCCGGATCGCGTCGACCTCCCGGCCGGCCGATTGGGCCCGCACGCGCCGCCGAAGGAGCCCGGCAAGGACGGCCCGTGAGCGGCCCTCGCCCGAGGGGGTGGTCAGAACGTCGAGGGGCTTGCCGGTCCGGGGGTGGGTCCCCATCGTGTCGAGACGCACGGCCACCTCCTGGGCCAGGGCCTCCGACTGGTTGATGACGAGAATCTGGTTCGACAGGCTGCGCCGCTGTCCCCCGAGCGCGGAGGCACCGCTGCTGCGCCCCCCGGTGAGCGAGGGCACGGCACTCCGGCTCTGGCCGAGGTCGACCAGCAGCAGGGTCGAGGTCTTGTACTGCGGCGTCCGCGTGTAGGTATAGACGGCCACGGTCCCCACCACCAGTACAAAGACGGTCAAGAGAATCCACTTGCCGCCCCAGAGGGTGCTGAGGAGCGCCCGGAGTCGGTCAACGCCGGTCGGCCCGTCGGGCGCCGAGTCGTAAAGGGACGGCTCGTCGTCCGGTGCGGACCGGCCGTTCCCGGGATGACCGTCGCCGGCATATTCAAATGAAGAAGAGCGGGGCATGGAACGACGCGACCTGTTCGTGAAGCGGGACGGGCCGAAGGGCTTCGTATCTACTTCGGTTGACGGCGGATCGTGATTCGTACCATCTGCTGTAAATCGATGTGCATCTTCCAGGTCCTCGACCGTTTCGACTCATTCCTCGATGATGCCTCTACACCCCGATGAAGCGACGACGCGCGTCGTCCCTGCGTCCACGGACGACGCGGAAATGCACAAAAAACTTCGCATTCGGCACCAGGATCCAGAACGGCCGATGTTCCGATGGACGAACGCTCTACACGTAACGGAATCCGCCGCACAACGTCAATTGCTGAATCGGAGAATTCGGAGGAAAAGGAGGGCGAGCGAGGCCGCCGTCGACAGAATCGACAGGCCGTCCTGCCAGGTAAACTGGCTGGGCTGTACGGTTTCCACCACTACGATGTCGCTCTCTCGCAGATGGGGCGCGTCGATCTCGCCCTGCAGGATCTTCTGGATGCGCGCCTCCAGAAGCGGGTCCTGCCGCGACCGCTCGGGGCGGTAGAGGCGCACGGTGATGCGAGGCGGCTTCCGGCCCTCCTGCCGGGTCTGCATCGGAATGCCGCCGGCCAGGGTGAGGAGGCGATCCAGGTCCGTGCTGTCGGGGATTTCGTAGAGGCCGGGCTGGGGCACGCCCCAGACGGCCACCTGCACGGTCGCCTCGCCGGGCTTGGCGTAGTAGAAGTAGGCGGTGTTGGTCTTGGTGTCCTGGATGCGCCCGAACTCCTGGGCGTGCACCGGTTGCCCCCCGGCGCTTCCGAGAACGAGGATCGCGAAGAGGACCCCACACGCTGCGGAGCGACGAACGGTCAGTGCGGTCATGCAGGCGCGGACACGGCGGAAACGATTGTGCACAGAGGGTGGGTGCGTGGGGTTTGCGTGCGGACGGTTGGAGGTGTGGCGGTATGGACGGGGGAGGGGAGGGCGGGAGAAAAGGAGGCGCGCAGGTGCTTAGTGCACGGAGGTCTCGCGGAATGCTCTACATGAAAGGACGGGAGAAGTCCCCTCAAGTTCAATTCGCAGTCTCTCCCACGCTCCCGTTCCCAAAATGCTCACACCGTCGGCATGGTCTTCAGAAACGTGTTCACGGATCGGGATCCCTCGTGGCGATCTGCAAGCGCCGCTTCCGTTGAGGTCTTTTCTGCAAAGCCCGCACCAACGGTGTCTTGAGGGGCGCGATCGTACGCCGGGGCCGCGTAGATCTGCGCACGAGAGAGATGTCGAATCCGGTGTGCAATCTTCCCCCACTGTGCCGCGCGCCGGACTGTCGCGCTCGTTTCTGCAATGCTGGGGCGAAACGGGCTTACCGTTCCTGGTCGCCCAAAAAGGTTTTTGCCATCGACGCCTCGCGGGAAAGATCGGCGTCGACGGCGTCCCGATTGGCGTGATAGTACGCCAGGGCTGCGTAGACCTGCGCACGGGACAGGTGCCGAATGCGGCGTGCAATCTCCTCGGCCGAATTGCCGAGGCAATACCACTGTGCCACGCGTCGGATCGTCACGCCCGTTCCTGCAATTCTGGGGCGTCCTTCCTGAACGTCGGATCGGGCTTTAATCAGACTGTCAAGATCAACATCTGTGTCCATGGTGTATCAGAGATCTCCATTCAAAAATAGTCGGTATTTGGGGGTTATGAGAAAAACGGTCCTCTCCTTCTGACCGACCCCGAGGCGGGGATCATCGCCGATCCGTTCAGCACGAACGGCAGCAGTCACTCGTGCATTTTTTGAGCAGCTGGGGGAGGGTCAAGCGTCTTCGTCGTAGACCACAATGCCGTCCCGAGTCATTCGGGCCAGGCGGTCCCGCTGCCCCCTCGCCGCCTCCGCGGTGTACACGTGCGGTTCCAGCCCGCGAACGGGAATGGTTTTCTTGATCGTCGCGAAGGCGTCCTCGCGGGGCGGGCCCTCGTACACGACGAGCAGATCCACGTCGCTGGCGACGGTGGCGCGCCCCGTGGCGTGAGAGCCGAACAGGACCACTCGTCGAACCGGCAGCGTTTCCTGAAGGGCCGAAAGGGCCGCTCGAATGGACGCGATGATGTCGTCACGATCCCGCGTCGGCCACGAGATCCTCGCAGAACGTGAGGATGCGCTCGGCATGGTTGATGTGACGCTGGGCCTCTGATTGCGTGTATCGCTCTCGGGGAACCCCCGACGGATGGGCGTCCGGGTATCGGGTCGGAATGTATGACTTGTCAAGCTCAAGGGCTCCGTCCAGCAGGTCCGCCGACACCTCATGCCGCCCGGCGAGCTCCTCCAGAAGATCGGCCACGGAATGTCCCCATGCTTCCCCGCCCTGATGTTGCACGACGGCCTTTACCGCCTTCTCCGCAGCCTGCTGGGAGGAAAAGCACGCCCATTCATAAAATTCGGCCTCAAGGTCGTGCCGGGCGTGCTCCAAGTCGGACCGGGCCTGCTCTAACCAGTCGGCACTGCGTTCCATGGCAGGTGGGCGAGCACAGATTGACGACAGGTGGGATGGAGGTCGTTCGCTGCGCCCGACCTTTCAACCCCCCGATCAGATCACAGCTTTTTGCAATAATAGCACCAGCACGGCCTCTTCTCCAACTCAGGACTCTCATTCATTTTTTCTTCATTCGAACGCATGGTTTGACGCCTCCCCTGGCTGATGCCGAGAAATTCTCGTGCGGAGGCCCCCGTCCTCCGGTCTCGCCCTGCAGCCCTGCAGTTCCCCTGCCCGGAGCGAAGCGGTCTTGGAACTGCGGACCGGATCCTTCGGGAATGTGCTTCGTTTCCGCCGTCCCAAACAATCCTTCCACCGCCGCGTCCTGCTTTCCATGTCCCGGTCCACGCGGTCGATTCTTCTTTTCCTCGGCAAGATGCTCGCGGCCTACGCCGCGTGGTACGCCCTCTACGACCTGTGGCTGCTGCCGGATGGGCGGCTGGACGCGTGGGTGTCCCACAGCGTGGCGGAGGTCAGCGGCTGTCTGCTCTCGGCATTCGGGATCGACCCGGCCGTGCAGGGACGCTCCGTGGCCCTCTTGGGCGTCCCCGGCGTGCGCATCGCGGACGGGTGCAACGGGCTCTCGACCATTGGGCTCTTCGTGGGGTTCGTCGTGGCCTACCCGGGTCGCTGGACGCGCCGGCTGACCTTCCTTCCGCTCGGGATGGCCGCCATCTACGCCACAAATGTGGGCCGCATCGCCGTCATGGCCGTCGTCCAGAAACACTGGCCCGCCGCGTTCGGCCCCCTTCACGGCTTCGGCCTCACGACCATCTTCTACGTCGCGGTCTTCGGCCTGTGGGTGCTCTGGGCAAATTACGGTGGGGTCCCCCGCTCCTCCGACGCGGAGGGCGGTGCGGAGGCCGGAACGGAACCGGCCGTGGCGTGAGGCACGGGCGGCAGACCACGGACCGCCGCACGCTCTTGGTGGGTCCCTTCCTCCCTGGCTGCATTCGTCCGTGGACGAGGCGACTGGAAACGACTACAGTGTCAATCGTGATGTGTGGATTGTGGGCTGTTTCTTGCATCCGCTCATCGAAAGCCGTTGCGTATTTCGTATTGCGTATTTCGTATTGCGTGAAGAGGAAGAGATACGCAATCCGAAATATGCGAAGCGTGCATTCTTCCCCTAACATATCACGGTTGACAGCATACTACAACGACGGACCTCTTTTCTGACTCCCACGACACCGCCGTCTATCGTCTGCGGCCCGCCGTCCAACATGTCCCTCGTGCGCGCTTTTGCCGCTCGTGCTCTTCTCGTCGGGGTTCTTCTGGGAGCGTATTTTTACGGATGGCGGCCCTACGGCCGCACGGTCGCGGTGCAGTCCGTGGCCGTTCCCCTCCTTCGCACTGTCACAGGGGAGTCCCCCGAGGGATGGACCGTCCGGTCCCGCCCCGGCGGCCGGCGGCTCACCCTGCGCACGCCCTCCGGCGATCGGTCGTTTGGATGGACCGCCCCGGCCGGCGCGCGCTTCTTGCTTCCTGCACTGGGGCTGGCCCTCGTGGCGCCTCGCCGTCCCTATTGGGGGCTCCTCTGGGGCGGACACCTGGCCCTCGGCGCCCTGGGACTGGCCCTGCTCTCCCTCGGCGTGGGAGCGGGGGACGCGTGGTTCGTGCTCTACGACGCGCTCACGCAGTATCTCGTGGACGCCTTCAGTCTGGGCGTGGCTGCGTGGGGGGTGGTCGTGGAATTTGATCTCCGCCCCCCGTCTCTCTCCGACCCGGACTGATCGATCTCGGCGCTTCCACTCGCGAGGCCCGCCCCCAGCCGGCCCGGCGCTCCGGAGACTTACGTTCGCCAGCGGGCGTCGAGGGACCAACTGCCGCCCCCAAACACGCAAACAACGAGGAGCAGATACAGCACCAGCGCCGAAAACTCCAGCGACTGGTTGGCCGACAGGAGGCCCTCCTGCCAGTGCACCAGGAACACGGCCCCGATCAGCACCGGCACCTGAATGAGGGCCGCCAGCCGGGTGTAGAGCCCGACGATCATGAGGGCCCCGCCCACGAGGTGGGCCGCCATCACGTAGATGGCAATCCCCGTGAGGGGCACGCCGGGGAGGGGGCCTCCCGCCAACTTCAGCACGCCTGCGTCGACACCAAGCAGGGCGAGACCCCGGACGAACAATCCAACCCCCAGGTACAGGCGGACCACGTCCAAAACCAGCTCCGGGCGAGCCTCAAGCCGGCGGAAAGCGTTGACGACCATGACCGTCCGGTGGGATTTGTGAAAGAGAAGAGTGCAAACGGATTGACCGTCCATCGGGCCCGGTGCGCGAACCGGAAGGGCCGGCAGACGGACGCCGGGACTCAGGCCGAGGTGCCCTTGGCAGCCACCCAGGAGTTGCAGTACCCATCCGGGTGCACCGGACCGGGGAACAACGTGCACCCCCCGCAACTGTCTCCGAATTCGCTTTTTACGTACTGACTGCAGTTCGAGCAGTACTTGCCCTCTTTCGGCGACTCCTTCACGTACTGAAGCGATTTGACCATTTTCTTGCGCTGCTCCTTCTGCTGCGCCGACAGGGCAGACAGATCCGTACAGGCGGCCTGGGATCCTTCTCCACACGCCACAAGCAGCGACCCGCCCGCGCCCGCGACGCCCGCGAGACCGAGGGAGCGAAGAAAGCGACGTCAAACGAGCCCTGTAGCGGCGCTACCGGGCGAGTGTAGAAGCCGTTCTGCACGAGATCCACGAAGTCGCAGGCCGGAGACAGTCCGCCAAACAGGTTCGCAGTGGTTAACGTCAACGTCAACCTGAAGGGCAGCGCTACAGTGCAATTGCACCTTCACGACGGCGGCCTGTTCTCACTGTTCTACAGAAGTAGGATTCTGGTGCCCCGCGGCCCCCACGCCCCCGTGCCTCACACCTCCGTGCTTCCCGGACAAAACCCACAGAGCAAAGACAAAAGGCCCCCTCCGAAAGCTGTTCGGTGGATGGATATGAAGCCGACGCGAGCAAAGCGAGGGCCGAAGGTCATGCCCTTGCGGTGCTGACCAGACGCAGCCGAGTGCTCTCCGGGTGGCCATAGACAGTCCGCCGAACAGCTTGTCAACCTGCAATCGCCTCCCCCGATTCAGGACGTGTGCCACTGATATTTTCTGCACACCTCCGGATCGCTCGTACGCTTCATGACGGTGCCGCACTCTTCGCAGTAAAAAGTGACTTCGTTGACCGGGGCCGAGATGCCGAGCATAAAGAAGAACCCAGCGTACCAGGTATACCGGGGCTCAACCGTGATGCGCGGATGGGTCAGATCGTACCCGCAGGCACACTGCGTCCCCTCCTCCGCCTTCGGGGAGCCCTCCCTCGCGTCGGTCTCCGTCGCCGCGAGGGGGCTGCGCTCAGCCCCGGCGGGAGCGGGCTCTCGCCGTTCTTCCTCCTCCGTACGCCACCACGTCTCGAACTCCCGGTCGTCCTGCCCCTCCGGTTCGCGGGCAAACACGTAGTTGTCGGCCGACCATCGGCCCGGTCCCCACAGGAACACGACGACGAGCAGAAACAGCACCAGTGCCGAGAACTCCAGGGACTGGTCGGCAGACAGGAGGCCCTCCTGCCAATGAACGAGAAACACGGCGCCCGTCAGAATCGGGATTTGCAGGAGGGCGGACAGCCGCGTGAGGAGACCAACGGCGAGCATCAGCCCCCCGAGCAGGTGCACGAACGACACGTAATGGACGACCGCCGCCGAGAGGAGCGAAAACTCGGCAGGGTCGACCAGGGTCTCAATGCCCTCGGCCTCCGTGACAAACAGGATTCCGCGCACGAACAGTCCGATGCCCAGGTAAATGCGCACGAGGTCGAGCACGACTTCCGTGTGCTCATCGGCCTTGCGGAAAGCGTCGGAGAGCCAGGTCATATCGTGCTGCAATCCTTGGTTCAAGGGAGCGCCGAGTTCCGAGGGCACGTCTCTGCCGAGCCATTCCTCGCGCAACTGTGCGGAAATGGTCACTACTGCGCTGTCAACTCAACCGTATGCCTTGAAAAATTGAGACGTTGCTTTCGACATGACGAACCGTAAACGTGATACATGATGCGTGAAAAAAGCGCCCTCACGCATCACGGGGTTGAGTCCGGCGAACAGGCAGATTGAAAAAGCGAATCAGCCACTGGGAAGAATCAGGCTTGACGGAGCACCATCGAATGAACAATTATTTCACGGACCACTCCCAGAAGGGGTTCAGAACCTGTTTTGCGAGCGGATACGTAGCCGAGACACAGTGGGCGAAGGGCCATGGAGTGCCCAAATGAGCCTTGTAGTGGGACTACCAGGCGAGTGCAGAAGCTCCATGGCACGAGATCCACGAAGTCGCAGGCAGTAGAACGTCTCGCCAAACAGGTTCTCAAGGCGTGGCGGCCAAAGCAAATCGCGGCGGGCGAGTGCCGAAGGCGTTTTGCGCTGGGAACACAGTGACCGAGTAGTCTCCGGGCTGCGCGAGATCCACGAAGTCCCAGCGCTGGGAGCGAATGCGACCGAGTAGTCCCCGGGCTGCGCTGGAAGCGAATGCGAGGGCCGGAGGTCATGCTGCTTGCAGCACGAGTACTCTCCGGGGCGGCCACAGAGCGTCCGCCAAACAGACTCTGAAGCCCACTCCCCTCATGCGTCCGCTTCCATCTGCGCTTTCGTCGTGTGCGTCGGGGTGGCTGCCAGGGGATCCTCCGGCCAGTAGTGCTTGGGGTAGCGGCCGCGCATGTCCTTGCGGACCTCGTAGTAGGTATCCTGCCAGAAGTGGGCGAGGTCCTGCGTGATCTGGACCGGGCGGTGCGCGGGGGAGAGCAGGTGAAGCGTCAGCGGCACCCGCCCATTGGCAATGCGCGGCGTCTCGGTCTGGCCGAACAGTTCCTGCAGGCGCACGGCGAGGACGGGCGTCTCAGGGTCGGAATAGTCGAGGGGCCGGTCGAACCCGCTCGGGACGGCAACGTGGGTGGGGGCCCACGCCTCCAGGCGATCGCGCTGATCGTAGGTGAGCTGTTCGCGCAGGATCTGCGGGAGGTTGAGCTGCTGGAGGTCGTCGGCCCGTTTTAAGCCGTAGAGGTGGGGAAGGAGCCAGTCGTCGAGCGAGTCGAGGAGCGCCTCGTCGCGCACGTCGGGCCAGTCATCGCCGAGATGATGGTGAAGGAACTGGATGCGGTGCCGGAGTTGGCGGGCGTGGTCGGTCCACGGGAGCAGCCGCAGGCCATCCTCGCGGATTCCCGCCAGAAGCGCCTCGGCCACCTCGGTCGGATCGGGCGATTCGATGGGCCCCTCGGTGATCGTGAGGGCGCCGAGCTGCTCGCGGCGACGGGCCTGCACGCGCCGGGCCGCCGCGCTCCACGACACGTCCGTCTCCGCTTCAATCTGATCGCCGAAGTAGTCGACGATCTCGCCCTCACTGATCGGCGCGGCCAGGAAGACGCGGTTCTCGCGCCGTCGGGCGTCGACGTGGGCGGCCACGAGATAGTCGGCGTCTGAGAGCAGCTGGGGACGGGGCAGTTTCGCGGCGCGGCCGTTGCGGAGGCGGAACCGTCCCGCCTGCCCTGTGCGCCGCTGCGCGATGCGGTCCGGGTAGGCGAACGCGGTGAGGAGCCCGGTCGCCTCCACGTCCCCCTCCGCGTCCCGATCGACGCCCAGCTTGCGTCGCCAGTGGTCGGCCACCGTGCGGACGTGCCCCACGGCGCCGTACGGCACCACGTAGCTGCGGGCGTGGTTGGGTGTGGGCCGCTCGCCGCGGCGCAGGCGATGGAGCGCTTCGAGCCGCAGGCGCAGGTCCACGTCCGGCGCCTCGCCCTGTCCTTTGAAGATGTCGCGCTCGCTGAGGAGGGCGGCCAGGTCGCACGCCACGGCCCCGTGCCCGAGGGCTTGGGCGTTGATGAGCATGTGGGCGAGTCGGGGATGGAGTCCCAATTCCGCCATCTCGCGCCCGTGGTCGGTAATCGCGTCGTCCGTGCCCACGGCCCCGAGGCGGCGAAGAAGAGCGCAAGCCTGCCGGTAGGCATCGTCGGGCGGCGAATCGAGCCAGCGGAGCGCCGACGGGTCGGGCGCGCCCCACAGGGCCAGCTCCAGGGCGAGGGGCGCGAGGTCGGCGTTCTCGATCTCCGGGGCGGTGTGCGGATCGAGATGGTGCTGGGTGCGCTCCGTCCAGAGCCGGTAGCACTCGCCCGGCGCCACGCGCCCGGCCCGACCCTTTCGCTGATCGGCGGAGGCCTGGGAGATGCGCACTGTTTCGAGGCGCGTCATGCCGGTGGTGGCGTCGAACCGGGGCGCTCGGCGGAGCCCGCTGTCCACCACCACGCGGATGCCCTCGATGGTGAGGCTCGTCTCGGCGATGTCCGTGGCGAGGACGACCTTGCGCTCTCCGTCCGGGCTCGGCCCGATGGCCCTGTCCTGCTCCTCGGGCGGCAGGTTGCCGAAAAGAGGGTGCAGCGTCACGTCGTTCGGCACGTTGCCCTCCAGGCGCGACTCGGTCCGACGAATCTCGCCCGCGCCGGGCAGAAAGACGAGCACGTCGCCGCCTGTGTCCCGGAGCACGTCCTGCACCTTGGCGGCGACGGGCGGCTCGATGCGGTCGCCGGGACTGAGGGGCCGGTCGGCGTAGTGCACCTCGACCGGGTAGCTGCGGCCCTCGCTCTGGATGAGCGGAGCGTTGTCTACCAATCCCGCGATGGGCCCGGTGTCGAGCGTGGCGCTCATGACGAGCACGCGGAGGTCGGGGCGAAAGAGCTCGCGGGCCTGGAGCGTGAGGGCGAGCCCGAGGTCGGCCTGCAAGTTGCGCTCGTGGAACTCGTCGAACAGGACCGCCCCGACGCCCTCCAGGGCCGGATCGTCCTGCAGCATGCGCGTCAGCACGCCCTCCGTCACCACCTCGATGCGGGTGCGACCGCTCACCTGCGTATCCATGCGCACCCGGTAGCCGACCGTCTCGCCCGCCTCTTCCCCACGCTGCTTGGCCATGTACTGCGCGGCGGCGCGGGCCGCCAGGCGCCGCGGCTCCAGCACGATAATTTTGTCGTCACCGAGCCACTCCTCCCCCAGCAGCGCCGGCGGCACGCGGGTCGTCTTGCCCGCCCCCGTGGGCGCCTGCAGCACCGCCTCCGTGCGCTCGCAAAGGGCGGCCTTCAGGTCCGGCAGAACGTCTTCGATGGGGAGGTCCGGCATTCGCTGTCTGCGTGTGGGCGTCCGGGCGTTTGGGAAAGGCGCTGTCAGACGTTGTAGCTGTGGGCGGAGCGGCGGGTTTCAGCGTGCTGCAAGCAACCGGTTGGACCAGAACTGCAGTTTCTACCGCAGGAGGTTGTTCAGCAGACAGTCTATGGCCACCCCGGGGAGTACTCGGTCGCACCCCGGGAGTATTCGTGCTGCAAGCAGAAGCCGCAAAAAGGTGCCCAAACGAACCCTGTAGCGGTGCTACCGGGTGAGCGAAGAAGCCTTTTTGCGCGAGATCCACGAAGTCGCAGGCCACAGAGCGTCCGCCAAACAGCTTCGCACGCCCCAAAACGCAAAAGCGCCCCGCGGCGCAAAGGCACCACGGGGCGCAAAGAGAAACGTCTGAACTGTTGCCCAGGGTGGATTCGAACCACCAGCCTCCCGGTCCAGAGCCGGACGCTCTGCCGATTGAGCTACTGGGCAGCGTCCTGGGGACGGGCGTGTTCGTGTGGAGGTGGGAGCGGGAATTACTCCCTGTCCCTCATCGGCACAGGTGAACGAAATGAGTCTTTTAGCCGCCCGGTTCCGAGGCGCCGGGGTGCGCAGACGGTTTGACGGATGCTTCACCGGGGGCGGGCTCTCCCGAGCCTTTGTTCCGAGCGTCAGGCCCGGCGTCGATCCACCGTTCGACAGCAGCCTCAGCGCCGCTGTGGCCGTCGACCGCCTCGAGGTCGGTCCCGCGCCACGTCGCAATCTGCTGAATGATCTTGGCTCGCACGTGTCGCTGCAGAGCCCGGGCCTCGTTCCCCGCGTACGCGCCGGTGTCGACCGGATCGAGCACCCGCACCCGCATGGGTTCAGGCGTGGGGTCAAACCAGATCGAGTCCTTTGGGAGCGCCTCGTGCGTGCCGTCGAGGGCAATGGGCAGCACCGGAACGCCTTCCTCAATGGCCAGGCGAAAAGCCCCGTCGGAAAAGCGGTGCACCTGCCCGTCTCGCGAGCGCGTGCCTTCGGGAAAAAACATGACGCTGCAGTGCTTCGCCAGGTAGTTGCGGGCCGCCGTGAGCACCGCTGCCCGGCTTTTCTTGCTCCGCCGGTCCACCGAAATGTCCCCGCTCAGGCGCAGGAGCCACCCGGCGAACGGCAGGTCGAAGAGTTCTTTCTTGGCCACCCACTTCATCTCCCAGGGCACCCGGGCAATGATGGGCGGGTCGGCCTGCGAAAAGTGGTTGCCCACTACGACGTACGGGGTCCGGGGATCGTCCGGGAACGGCCCCTCCAGTTCAATCTCCCAAAAGGGATTGACGTAGGTAAACAGGCGCCCCACGATGCGAAGCGTATACCCGGCGTAGTAGTGCGCCGGGTCGCGATCGAGGAGGCGCGCCACGACCATAATCGGCACCCACAGAACGATGAGCACCCCGATGGCAAACCAGACCCAGAGGGACACGAGGACCGAGCGCATGGCGGACGCAGGGTGGGTTGACAACAGCCGCACTGAGAGCCTATGCCCCACCGAACGGTACAAACGAACCCTGTAGCGGTGCTACCGGGTGAGTGAAGAAGCCTTTTTGCGCGAGATCCACGAAGTCGCAGGCCACAGAGCGTCCGCCAAACAGCTTCTGAAGCTCCAATTTGTCTCCCAACGCGGGAATCATAGTCATTCTGAGGAATCCCGACAGCGTACCCGTTTCGCGCAGTCGCAACACACGCCCGTAGAGACATTTCGCCGGACCGTCTCTCCTGCTTGTATTCTTCAGGAGCTTCACCGGCGAGCAACGACCTGCCATCCGAAACCGTCCAGTAGTCAGCACGGCTCATTAAATTTGCCCCAACCGGCATCGATCCGCGTCGCTTCGCGTAGAAGCATGATTGAGACGCACCGGTTCGTCCGCCCCTGCACGCCTGCTCTGACTCCAAGAGTTCTACTTCGACGAATGGCAACTAACCGCGTCGCCGCTCCCGAACTACATCGAGGAAGTGTGCCCCCCGTGGACAACCAGGGGCACGAGCCCTGGATGGAGCAGTGCCTCAACCTCGCCCGGGAGGGGGCCGGCACCGCGAGCCCCAACCCCATGGTGGGCGCCGTCCTCGTGGGGCCGGACGGGACCGTGTTGGGGAAAGGAGCCCATCGGAGCTACGGCGGGCCGCACGCCGAGGCCCGCGCCGTCCGGTCCGCCGAGCAGCGGCATGGGCCCGACGCGCTCCGCGACGCCACGCTGTACGTCAACCTCGAGCCGTGCAGCCACCACGGCAAGACGCCGCCCTGCACCGATCTCCTCATCGAGACGGGCATTCCGCGGGTCGTCGTGGGCACCGTCGACCCGTTCCCCCAGGCACAGGGACGCGGCATCCGACGGTTGCGCGAGCACGAGGTGGCCGTCGAGGTGGGGATCTGCGAGCGCGCCTGCCGCCGCCTCAACGAGGCCTTCTTCCACCACGTGGAGACCGGCCGCCCCCTCGTGACGCTCAAGGTGGCCCAGACGCTGGATGGCCGCATCGCCACCCGCACGGGCGACAGCCGGTGGATCACCGGCGAGGCCGCTCGCACGCTCGTGCACCAGTGGCGGGCCGAGCTGGATGGGGTGCTCGTGGGTCGCGGCACCGCCGAGAGCGACGACCCGCGCCTCACGGTTCGCCACGTGGACGGCCCTCAGCCGCTGCGCCTCGTCCTCGACCGCAAAGGCACCCTCCCACCCGACCGCACGCTGTTTACCGACGATCACGCCGACCAGACCATCGCGGTCGTGGGGGAGGCGCGCCCCCGCCCCGACTACGCCGACCGGCTGAGCGACGCCGGCGGCACGGTCCTGCGCATTCCCGAAACCAACGACGAGCACCTCGACCTCTCCGCCCTCCTCCGGCGCCTCGGCACCGACGCAGGCCGCGACGCGGAGCCGCTCCAGTCGCTTCTCGTGGAGGCCGGCCCCGGCCTCGCCACGGCGCTCTTCCGGCAGAACCTCGTGGACCGCTTTTTCTGCTTCGTGGCGCCGACGGTGGTGGGCGAGGGAATTCCCGCTCTCCGCGACCTTGGCATCACGGAGATGGACGACGCCCTCACGTTTGCGGAGCAGGCGTGGGAACCGGTGGGCGACGACATGCTGCTGCGCGGCTACTGCCGCGAGGTGTAGGTGCGCCCGTCCCGCTCGAACACGCCCAACCCGTTCCGGTTGGTGCTCATCCCATTTTTTTCCTCGCTCCCCGGACGCGCCATGGACACAGACGTGCTCGTCGTTGGGGCGGGCCCGACGGGCCTGTTTGTCGCCGCTGAACTTACGCGAGCGGGCATCTCGACAACTGTTATCGATAAGGGCAACGGTCCCTCGACCCACAGCAAGGCGCTGGCGGTGCATGCCCGCACCCTCGACACGTTTGCGACCCGCCAGTTCGCCAGTGACGTCGTGGAGCGGGGCCTGCCGGTCCGTGTACTGCGGATCTTTGCCGGGGGGACCGAGCGCGCGCAGCTGTCGATCGACGACATCGCGTCGCCCTATCCATACATGCTCTCGCTGCCGCAGTCCGTGACGGAGCGGTTGCTACTCGATCAGTTGGACGCCGCGGGCGGCGGGGTGGAATGGAACACCGAGCTGGTGGACGCGAGGGACGAGGAGGACGGGGTGACGGCCCATCTCGACGGCGCGGAGGAGCGCACCGTGCGCGCCCGATGGCTGGTGGGATGCGACGGGGCGCACAGTCGGGTTCGTCAGACAGCGGACTTTGGATGGGCAGGCGAAGACATCGACGCCCACTTCGCGCTGATCGACGCGGAGATCCGATCAGACGTGATCGACCGGAGCACCGCTCAGATCTTCGTGCTCGACGACGGACGAAACTGCGGCTTCGTTCCCCTCCCGGGCGGCGGGCAGCGCATCATCCTCACCCTCACGGAGGCCCCCGACGCTGAGGTCGACAGGGCGTTCTTTCAGGATCAGCTGACGACCCATGTCGACCCCGACCTCGACGTTCAGACCGACGAGTGGGCGTCGTACTTTTCCGTGCGACAGCGCGTCGTCGACACGTACCGGCAGGGACGCGTGTGCCTTGCGGGCGACGCCGCCCACGCCCATAGCCCGGTCGGTGGGCAGGGCATGAACACGGACCTCCAGGACGCGCACAACCTGGCCTGGAAGCTGGCGGCCGTCATCGACGGAGACGCCGATACGCGCCTCCTCGACACCTACGAGGCAGAGCGCCGTCCCCTTGCCGAGCAGGTGGTGCGGCTCACTGGGCGCGGCACGCGGTTCATTGGACGACAGTCGTGGTGGCTCCGCATCCTCCGGATTACGGCCCTCACCCTCCTCGCCCACGTCGACTTCCTCCGAACGCGGTTTCTTGGGGCCATCTCGCAAACAGGCGTCACCCACACCGACAGTCCCCTCGTCCAAAATCCCCTGGGGCAGGCCGCCGGGAGCCTGCGAGCCGGGTACTTCGCCCCCAATCTGTCGCTGGCGGACGACGGCGCGCTTCACGACCACCTCTCGCCCACGAGCCACGTCGCCCTCATCCCCACCGGCGCCCCGGTCCCACCCCCGCTGACCGAGACCGAGCTTCTCGTCAAACGGATCTCCGAATCGACCCTGCACGCCCACGACGGCCCGTCGAGCGCGGTGATCGTCGTCCGGCCCGATGGCTACGTGGGCTACAGCGGTTCGCTCGACGACGATCGCACGCTTCGGGAGTATCTTGCCGAGCACGGCCTCGCTCCACACCGGTGAATCCAGCCATCTGAATCCGCACGCCTCCGCTTCGGTTCGAACAGCGGGTGCGGTGCTCCTCCCCTTCGTTGCCACGACGCAGTTGCTTCGGCCCCACGATCCCCGACAACTCCTTCGAAAAGATCCGCCGCCGGGAGGTGCGCCCCCGGGGCGTGGTTGAGAACGTGTGTTGTATCGAGTACCAGCCGAAACCGGCAGTAGAGTCCCTTCCGCCCGGCCGTCATCGACCCGCCGAGAACGCCGCGCCCGGAACAGAACCCCACCCGCCCGGTGCCGTGCAGTAGATTTGCTCACGTCTCCGCATTGGCACTGTTTTCTCAACCTCATGCTCCACCGGCTCAGCGCTCGCCCGCTTCTTTTCTCACTCCCGTTTCTCCTGCTAGGCCTTGCCGTCCCGCTCTCGTCCAATGCCCAGTCGACGCCCGTCGACACCTCTCTCTATCGCGACCTCGACTTCCGCATGGTGGGCCCCACCCGAGGCGGCCGCGTAACGGCCGTCGAGGGACACCCGGCCCACCCGAACACGTTCTACATGGGCGCGGCCGGCGGGGGCGGCGTGTGGAAGACGACCAACAACGGCCAGACCTGGATCAATCTCACGGACGGCGCCGGCTTCAAAAGCACCTCGATCGGAGCCATTGACGTCCCGACATCCGACACCAGCATTGTCTACGTGGGGGGCGGCACAGATGGCATCCGCGCCAACGTGACCACCGGCCGCGGCGTCTACAAGTCGACCGACGCCGGCAAGACGTGGCACGTTATGGGGCTGGAAGAGGCCGGACAAATCGGTGCTGTCGAGGCGCACCCCGAGGATCCTGATCGCGTGTACGTCGCCGCGCTCGGTCACCCCTTCGGCAAAAACGAGCAGCGAGGGGTCTTCCGCTCGACCGACGGCGGAGAGACCTGGGAGAAGGTCCTCTACGCCTCCGACTCGACCGGGGCCGTCGACATCGAGCTGAACCCCGCCAATCCGAGCGAGATGTACGCCGCGATGTGGCGCGCGGAGCGCAAGCCGTGGACCATCATCAGCGGGGCCGACAGCCGGACGGCGAAGGTGGGACTCTACAAGTCGACCGACGAGGGCGACACGTGGACGCGGCTCGAAAACGGCCTGCCCCAGGGACTCGTCGGCAAGATCAACGTCGCCACTACGCCCGCCGATCCGGACCGCCTCTACGCCCTCGTGGAGGCCCCCGGCGACAAACAAGGACTCTACCGGTCGGACGACCGCGGCGAGACGTGGACGCAGACGAGCGACACCGCGGGCATCATGACCCGCCCGTTCTACTTCACCAATATCACGGCCCACCCGACGAACCCGGACAAGGTGTTTGTGGGCAACGTGCGCTACT
The DNA here is from genome assembly GCA_003023105.1 of Bacteroidetes bacterium QH_10_64_37. Next base: position 1,291 of record PXSZ01000018.1, on the reverse strand, counting down.
GGGTGTCCTCGGACGGAGGCGAGACGTTTGAGACGAAGGATGTGACGCACGCGGACGTGCACGACCTGTGGATCAACCCCGAGCAGCCGGCGATCCGCATTCAGGGCAACGACGGCGGGGCGACGGTGTCGCTCGACGGCGGGCAGACGTGGTCGACCCAGCACAATCAGCCGACCGCTGAGCTCTACCAGGTGAATGTCGACGAGCGGTTTCCCTACTGGCTCTACGCCGGGCAGCAGGACAACTCCACGATCGGCGTGCCCAATCTGCCGCCCGCCGAGAGCGCGCCCGCCGGCTCGGAGGCGTGGTGGACGGCGGTCGGCGGCTGTGAGACGGGGCCCGCCGTGCCGCAGCCGAACACGCCCGTCGTCTTCTCGAACTGCAAGGGGCGCTTCTCGCGGTTCAACGCCGAAACGGGCCAGACAAAGCAGTATTGGGTCGGCGCGCAGTACATGTACGGCCGCAATCCGGCCAAGCTGGAGTGGCGGTTTCAGCGCGTGGTGCCCATCGAAATTTCGCCCCACGACTCCAGCGTCGTCTACCACGCCTCGCAGTACGTCCACAAGACGACCGACGGGGGCGTGCACTGGACGCGCATCAGCCCGGACCTCACGGCCAACAAGCCGCAGTACCAGATGCGCTCCGGCGGCCCCATCACCAACGACATCACGGGCGAGGAGCACTACAGCACCCTCTACGCCGTGCAGGTGTCGCCTCACGATCCGGACGTGATCTGGGCCGGGGCAAACGACGGGCCGGTGCACGTGACGCGCGACGGGGGGGACACCTGGACAAACGTGACGCCGCCCGACGCGCCGCCGAACGGCCGAGTCGACGCCATTTCGCCATCTCCCCACGAACCCGGCACCGCCACCGTGGCCGTCCAGCGGCGTCTGCTGAAGGACTTTACGCCTTACCTCTACCGCACGACCGACTACGGCGAGACCTGGACACGCATCACGGACGGCATTCCCTCGGATTATCCGGTGCGCACGGTCCGCGAGGACCCGAACCGCGAGGGCCTGCTCTACGCCGGCACCGACTTCGGCCTCTTCGTGTCATTCGACGCCGGTCAACAGTGGCAGCCGCTCCAGCAGGATCTGCCGGTGACCCCCGTCACCGACCTCCGCATCCAGCGCAAAGACCTCGTCCTCTCCACAATGGGCCGCAGCTTCTGGGTCCTCGACAACCTGACGCCGCTCTACCAGATGGACGCGCGGGGGGCCGAGGCCAATCGGCACCTCTTTGCGCCGACGGACGCGTACCGAATGCGGTACGACGGCGGGCGGCA
>PXSZ01000017.1 GCA_003023105.1 Bacteroidetes bacterium QH_10_64_37 | reverse complement strand
AGGCGACCGCGAGGAGTCCGCTGTGCTCGACATGTCCGCAGGGAACTGTGCCGCAGAGAACAGCCGATGAACGGGCGAAAACCAATCCGTCGATGCTCACCGAAGAATAAGAACCCCATGATTGCCGTCCGCCCGCCGGAATATTTTCCGCGTCTGCAATACATGGCCCTTCTCCAGCGTGTGGATCACTTTGTTCTTGCGGACACGTTCCCGTATCGTCGGCAATCGTTCCAGAACCGTAGCAAACTCCGGAGTCCGCAGGGCTGGCACTGGATCACGATTCCGATCTTCGGCCGGCGCGACGGGGCGCCACTCCGGGAGGTGGAAATCAAGACGGAGGGACGATGGCTTGAGAAGCACTGGCGGTCGTTCCTCTATAACTACCGCACGACAATGTACTTCGAGTTCTTCGAGGCCTCGTTTCGACCGTTTTTCGAACAGACCTGGACACACCTCAGCCCGTGCACCTGCCGCACCGTGAAACTTCTGGCCGAGTTATTCGGGCTTGAGACCCCCGTGACGCGCGCCTCGCAGCTCGACGGTGCTCCCGCGTCCCTCGCGGAAACCGTTCAGGCCACGGGGGCGGACGTGCTCGCGGTGCCGGAGCAAGACGCCTCTTCTGCGGCGCTGCCGGAGGTTGGGGTCCAGACCGTTGCGTACGAGCACCCTACGTACCACCAAAACTTTGGCGGCTTCGAGGCAGGAATGTCTGCGGCCGACCTCGTTTTCAATTATGGACGGGAAGCGCGCCGCATCCTCGCAAGCGGGGTCGTCACGAAAAGAGCTGAGGATCCGCCTCACGGATGACCGCGAGGCTCGTTCGATCGATTCGCGCCGGGACGACGTTGACGTTCGGTCCGGTTTTGTCGTAGCTTCTGCACGCGCCGAGTCCCTTTTCTGACGCTCATTCCACTTCCTTTCTATGATTCTTCCCGATCACCACATCCGCACCCTCGCGATTGAGCGGGACATGATCGAGCCTTTCATCGACGGGCAGGTCCGGGAGGAGGTCGTAAGCTACGGACTGAGCTCATTCGGCTACGACATGCGGGTGGCGGGGGAGTTTCGGATCTTTACGCCCAACATCTACAACAGCGTGGTGGACCCGAAGCGGATCGACGAACGCGCTCTGGTCGAGTACGACGTGGACGATCACATCCTGATTCCCCCCAACTCCTACGTCCTCGCCCGGTCGATCGAGTACTTTCGCATGCCGCCGGACACGCTGGGGCTGGTGCTGGGGAAGTCCACCTACGCCCGCTCCGGCATCATTGTGAACGTGACACCCTTGGAACCGGGCTGGGAGGGACACGTCACCATCGAAATCGGCAACGGCACGCCTCTTCCCGCGAAGGTGTACGCCGAGGAAGGCATTGCGCAGGTGGTCTTCCTGAGGGGCGAGACGCCGGAGGTGTCGTACGGCGAGAGGGAGGGAAAATATCAACGCCAGGAAGGAATTACCCTTCCTCGGCTGTAGCGACGGTTGAGGTACGTATTTGCTCGTTTTCCGACGCACGGACCTGCATTCCTGATTCGCCATGGCCAGCGCTTCCTCGTCCGACGATGCGACCTCCTCTCGCTCCTGGCGCAAATGGGTAGCGGCAGTCGTGCTCCTGGTGTTCTTCGGGGCGGTAATGTGGAATGTAATCAACCCGTACCGAGGCCAGCGCTTTGAGGAAATCCCCCACGGCGACCACGTGCACTACCTGCCGAAGGACCGGAATCCGGACGTTCCGGTCAGCGAGTTTCCAATGCAAAAACCGGCGAAGGACGAGCGCATCACGCCGGACGGCGAGGTCGTGCCCATTCGAAATCCCGATAACGGGCCATAATCTCCGGTCGCGGAGCGAGCCGAATCGAGGTTGATCCTGAAAAAGAGAGTGCAGTGCGCGTCTCACCCCAGGGCCACGTCGAGCACCATCATGACGGCGAACCCGCCCATGACGCCGAGGGTGGCAAGGTCGGTGTTTTCGTGGCGCTGCGATTCGGGGATGAGCTCCTCCACCACCACGTAGATCATGGCCCCGGCAGCAAAGGCGAGGGCGTACGGAAGCATCGGGCGGACGGACAGTACGGCCACAGCCCCGAGGCCGGCCGAGAGCGGCTCCACCACGCCGGACAGCTGCCCGTACCAGAAGCTCTTGAGTTGCGAGATGCCTTCGCCCCGCAGCGGCATGGCCACGGCAATCCCCTCCGGAAAATTCTGGAGCCCGATCCCGAGGGCCAGCGCAACGGCTCCCGCGAGGGTGGCCCCGGAGGCCACGTCGAGTTGGACGGCGGCGGCTCCAAAGGAGACGCCGACCGCCAGGCCTTCAGGGATGTTGTGCAGCGTAATCGCGAGCACAAGCAGCGTCGCTCGTCGCCACGACGTGGAGATGCCTTCCGCTTCTCCCATCCGTGCGCCCGGGTGCAGGTGGGGCAGCAGGGCGTCGAACAGCCGTAGGAAGACGCCCCCCAGCAAAAAACCTACGGTGGGGGGGATCCAGATCGTGACGCCCTGCGCCTCGGCCATGTCGATGGACGGGGCGAGGAGGGACCAAAAGCTGGCCGCGATCATAACGCCCGCCGCAAACCCCAACATCGCGTCCAACAGGCGCTGGTTGACGTGTCGGCTCACGAACACAATGGATGCCCCGAGCGCCGTGACAAACCACGTGAATCCGCCTGCAAGGAGCGACTGAACAATCGGCGAAAGGCCTTTGAACCAAGGAGTTAGGTCGCCAAGCACGAGCCGCTGATCTTTGGAAACAGTTTGGGGAAACAGTATCGGGGTGAGCCGTGGAAAATGGCAACCTCCGTCGGCATGCCGATCACTAATGACACCGTAGCTGCGTTCGTCGTTGATGGACGCAACTTCCAATTGGCCCTGCCGTTGGAAGATTCGGCGAGCCGGCATCGCCTGCGCGACCCGTCCACACACGACGGTCGGTCCCGACCCCCCCGCTTTTCGCCTCGTCCGCACACCGCTTTCGGATTTTCCATGACCCCCCTCTCCGACGACGAATACCTTCTCACCGACGTGCAGTGGCGACGCCAGGATCGGGACGGGGGATTCCGTCCGCTGCACGGCTTCACGACGGGGCATCTCGTGGTCGACGGGGGGAGCGCGCAGGCCGATGCTCGCTTTAACGATCAGTTTCTGTCGAATCGGCTCAGTGGCCTGGACCAGGACGAAATTCCGATTATGCTCCTCGTGGAGGTGCTCGAATCGGACGACGCCTACACGCTCTCCTGCTCGGCGCCAACCCTCATGCGGGCCGGGGCCTCGTACCGGCTGGAGGTTCGGGGCGAGCTTTCCGAGGTTGAGGCGTCCGCCCTGTAACGTGCCGTCCCGTCAAGAGTCCTTTCGGCAACGATAGTGATCCGACAGTGCACAGTCCCTGCGGGTAACGAACCGTCGAGCCGGGCGCGATCCCTCTGGCTTACTGATGGCGGTAGTTGGATGGAGCGTCGGGCGCGTTGTCGAGGATCGACTCGATGCGAGTCTCCACGCCCGAGTCCATTCGATCCACCACATCGAGGGCCTGCATGTTCTCCTTGACCTGCTCCGGCTTCGACGCCCCCGTGATGACGGTACTCACGTCCTCGTTGAGCAGGCACCAGGCCAGCGCCAGTTGTGCCGTCGTGCAACCGAGGTCGTCGGCCAGGTCCGAGAGCTCGGCCACCGTCTCCAGGTGCTCCTCCACGAGGACCTGATCCTGCAGCCACTCGTAGCCCTCCGTGGCGAGACGGCTGTCGTCCGGGATCCCGTCGTTGTATTTTCCGGTGAGGAGGCCGCTGGCGAGTGGGCTCCAGATCGTGGTGCCCAGGCCCACGTCGTCGTAGAGTGATGCGTACTCTCGCTCCACCCGCTCCCGGCAAAACATGTTGTACTGGGGCTGCTCCATGGTCGGTGGAATGAGGTGCTCTCGGCGAGCCACCTCGTAGGCGTGCCGGATCTGCTCGGCGCTCCACTGGCTCGTGCCCCAGTAGAACGCATATCCATTCTCCACCAGGTGGCTCATTGCCCGCACCGTCTCCGCAATGGGCGTTTCGAGGTCCGGCCGGTGGCAGAACACGAGGTCAACGTAGTCCATCTGGAGTCGCTCCAGGGCGGCCGTCGTGCCCTCAACGACGTGCTTCCGAGAGAGGCCCAGATCGTTCGGCCCCTCGCCGCCCCAAAAGATCTTCGTGGAGACGACCAGGTCGGAGCGGGTCCAGTCCTTGTCCTGAATGATCTGTCCCATCATCCGCTCGGACTGACCGCCCGCGTAGGCCTCGGCGTTGTCGAAGAAGTTGACGCCGTGATCGTAGGCAATCTGCATGCACTCAGCGGCCCGCTCGGTGTCGATCTGGTCCCCGAAGGTCACCCAGGATCCAAACGAGAGGGCGGAGACTTTAAGACCGGATGTTCCGAGATGACGATATTCCACGAGGAGGTAAGATTTGGATTGGTTTTTGCGATGGGAAATAGGGATGCTCCGTGACGCGATCCTGTTCGGAGTTGCAACCGCCGCCCATGCGCCACGCTCGCCTTTTTCTTGCAACCGCGTGTCTTCTTCTCCTTGGCGTTGGAGTGACCGCTGTGCAGGGCAGCTTCTCGACCTGGGGGTTGACCTTGCGTTGGGAAATCGTGGACCGGGCAGTCCTTTTGGACCGAGTTGAGTCCCTTGGGATTCTGGCGATTGGATGGGGGGTTGGGGTCACCGGGTGGCTCATCACCGGGCACCAGGCCCTGTCTTGTTTTTTGGGCGAGATGCCGAGATCCTGGGTCCTCTGGCGGAGGGATGTGCTGACCAACATTCTTCCCGTTCTCAAGTACTTGATCGCCGGAGTCCTCTTCGTGGTATTCGGGAGCATCTTGGTCCACCAACTCTGGGGACTTTGGACGAGGGCCTACGATGCCGGTCTCCTGACGGGAGGAATTACCGGGATTATTCACTTCTTGTCGAGGACGTGGGACATTCACAGTCTGATCGATTTTTTGGAAGCCAATCAGCGTTACGTGAACGAGGAGAAGGTCTCGCTCTTTACGGAGTACGACAAGCCGTAGGTGTGCAGGTGTGGAAGTGTGTGTAGGTGTGGACGTGCTTGCGTGGGACCTAGTCCCTGCAAACGCACGCAGCAGGCGGAACTCCGCAGTTTAGCAAATTCCCTTCGGCTCAATAAAAGGAGATCGACTCCGAAGCGCTATTTGACGGCCAGGGGCGCATCGGCGCCCGCAGCGTCGCCCCAGATCTCCCGCAGTCGCGCGTCCCGGCCGCAGCCGGTTCGGTAGCTCTCGTAGTCCTGCGGGTTCTTTTTGTAATAGTCCTGATGATACGTCTTCGCGGGGTAGAAGGCGTCGAGCGAATGAATCTCGACGGCAATCTCTTGATCGAAGCGAGCCGCTACCGTTTCCTTCGATTGCTCCGCGAGCCGCTGCTGACGCGCGGTGTGCGTGAAGATGGCGGGCCGGTACTGCGAGCCGCGATCGCAAAACTGCCCGCTTCCGTCGAAGGGGTCGACGTTGTGCCAGTAGACGCGCAGGAGCCGTTCATACGACACCTTCGTCGAATCGTAGATGACCTTCACCGTCTCCGTGTGTGAGGTGGAGCCCGTCGCTACCTCCCGGTACGAGGGGTCGACTTTCTCGCCCCCGGCGAACCCGGAGGTCGTAGACGCCACCCCCTCAATCTTGTCGTAGGGCGGCTCCATGCACCAGAAGCACCCACCCGCAAACGTGGCCGTGTCACTAACGGCCGGATTGAGGTTGAGGGCCGGGGTCGGACGGCTGTCTGCATCGGAGGACGACGGCGAGTACAGAAGGAGTCCGCCCGCCAGAGCGGCGAGGAGGCAGATCCCGAGAACCCAGACGGAGTGAGGAACGGAACGCATGATTGATGGCAGAAAATGGGAGAGATCAGGGGACTGCGGACCGACTTCTATTGATGCGAAGATGGCAAGCTCAACGTTTCTGCTTTTCGGAGAATTCGTCTCCTCAGTTTTACAGCCCTCCTCTTCGTTACAGGGAGCCCCGCTCGGTCTCCAGCAGGAGGGTTCCGTCCCGAAAGACGGGAGACCGAAAGTACGTGCATGAGGACGCCGGAGGGGCGGCGTATTGAGCGGTATGGAGGGCCACCAGTCCGTTCACCGACTCGCTCACCTCTTCAATCGCGTCGTCGATGTACACGGGAATGAGGATCTCGTCCATTGCCGACTGCAACTGATCGAATGCCTCGGCAAATCGCGTGCGGGCCTCGGGCGGTCGCCGGTCCTCCACGGTCAAGTCGTTGTCCTCGGCGCGGAGGGCACAGAGCGTCGTCCCGTCGGACAACGAGGCGTCTACGATGGCGACCGTGTGCACCGTTTCTGTATCGGATCGGGCCGGGGCACCGGAGAGCTGAAATGAGGACTCGGGGCCGCCAACAAAGCGGAGTGCAGGCGTCTCCTCGTGGACCTCGACATATGGGGGATCGGGCGGAGACGAAACGTCTGTCCAGTTCCCATCGCGGGGCGCGTAGTAGCTCATGGCGTGGACGAGATTGATCTTATCGGTCGCCGTAGGTATGCTCCGATCGCTCCTCCACCCGATCGGTGGCCGGCGGCGGGGCGGGGGAGAGGGCGCTGATTTCGGCCCGGAGGTCAGCGGACATGTCGACATCGAGCGCGGCGAGGGACCCCTCCAACTGATCTACCGTGCGGGCGCCAATAATGGGGGCCGTGACGGCGGGATGGTGCGCCACCCACGCGACGGCCAGGGCTGCGGGATCGTACCCGTGCTCTTCGGCGAAGCTGGTAAATCGGTCGGCCACCTCGTAGTGCACATCGGCGCCGTAACGAGTCTGATACATCGGGTTTTCTACGAGGCGCCCCTCGTTCGGCTTCTGATCGATCCCATACTTGCCCGTGAGGAGGCCGCCGCCGAGGGGACTGTAGGAGAGCACCCCGAGGTTCTCGCTTTCGGCCAGGGGCAGCAGTTCCACCTCCGCCTGCCGCTTGGTGAGGTTGTACATGGGCTGAACCACGTGGAACGGCGTCCATCCCTCGGCGCGCTGCCGGCCGAGGGCCTTCATCACCTGCCACGCAGCAAAGTTGGACGCGCCGAGGTAGAGGACCTTGCCCTGACGCACGAGGTCGTCGAGGGCACGGAGGGTTTCGGCGAGGCCCGTTTGTTCGTCGAACCGGTGGACAAAGAACACATCGATGCGGTCGGTGCCGAGACGGCGCAGGCTGTTCTCTACGGCGCGCACGAGGTGGTAGCGGCTGGCACCCCGGGCGTTGGGATCGTTGTCGGTCGGGAAGTAGGCCTTGGTGGTAAGCACAACCTCATCTCGGCAGTCGGCCACGAGGTCCCCGAGAATTTCTTCGGAGCGGCCGTCCTCGTACACGTTTGCGCAGTCGAACACGTTGATCCCGGCCTCGCGGCAGCGCCGAAACAGGGCGGCGGACGTCTCGCGGTCTGCGTCGCCGCCGAACATCATGGTGCCCATGCAGAGAGGGGACACCTTTGCGCCGGTGTTGCCGAGGTAGCGGTGGGAGGGGAGGGTCATCGTTCAAGGGGGAAGGTAATTTCGAGAGTGAGAGGCGCGGGTGAGCCCGGAGTGCGGATTGTGTTGCGTGTGGGAGTGCCAGTCCCGACTGCCGTCGGGGTGGGCGTTTGGGCGTTCGTTGCTCCCTGAATCAAGTGGCAGGTGGAGGGGAACTACTCGTCCAGAAAATGGCAGGTCAGGAGAGGGGCGAGAAGCGAAAGGGGCGCGCGCGGAAGGCTATGGTGCTCGCCGGGCAGGAGGGCGAGCCGGGCGGTGGGAAGCTGCTGGTGGAGCGCGCGCGAGGTGTCGGGGCCGAAGAGGGGATCTCGGTCGACCCCCCCGACGAGCGTCGGGGATGAGATGTGGGGAAGTGTCTGTGCCAGTGCCTCGGAGGCGTCCGGCAGGATTTCGACGAAGGCTCGAAGCTGTTGTAGGAGGCGGACCGGGTTCTCGTGACGGGTCCGAAGTCGGGCGGCTCGATTCGGGGCTCGTTCCTGGAGTGCATCGAGGTCGAGGCGTTTCTGTATCCGATCCACTTGTGCCTCCGTCCAGCGGGCATTTGTCTGGAATACAGCGAGCCGGTCCACCCGATCCGGGTGGCGGTGAGCGAGCCGGAGAGCAACGCCGCCCCCGAGGGAAAAGCCGAAGACGTGAGCCGAGGAGAGGTCGAGCGCATCCATCACCGCGCGCGCATCCTCGGCAAACAGATCGAGGGAGAGGTCTCCCGTAGACGGAAAGGCAGAGGCCCCGTGCCCGCTGAGGTCGATGCCCACGAGGTGGAAGCGTGATTCCAGCCGCTGCATGAGCGGGGCCGTTTCGGAGAGCGTGCTGCCCGCGGCGCCGTGGAGGACGAGGAGGGAGGG
>PXSZ01000016.1:30191-42401 GCA_003023105.1 Bacteroidetes bacterium QH_10_64_37 | reverse complement strand
CTCGGCCCTCATCCTGTCGGGCCGCCTGATGTTCGAGTACATGGGCTGGGACGAGGCCTCCGACGTGATCCTCGACGCCGTGGAGACGACGATCGGCCAAAAGCGCGTGACGTACGACTTCGAGCGCAACCTGGAGGGGGCCGAGCTGCTCAAGTGCAGCGAGTTTGGGGAGGCGGTCGTGGAGAATATGGGGTAGGTGCGTGTGGGCGTCTGGGCGTTTGGACGTGGAGGGTTGGAGGCGTGGACGGTCGGTGGTCTAGAAAATCGAGGCGGCATCGTGGAGCACTCCGCGGTGCCGCTTTTTTGTCTGGGGCTTTTCGTTTCTGTTGCGGCGTCCCCGAAACCTCCTCCGCTGAGCACGTACGAGGGGTAGATCGTTGATTCAATTCCTCGTCGTCATGCCCACGCTCATCGACACACGCGAGGCTTTCCGTCGCCTGCGGGAGCAGGGCGGCTTTAGCGACGAACAGGCCGACGCGATTGTCGACATCTTCACCGACATCGACGAGCAGGTTGCTACCCGGGGAGACATTGAGCAACTCCGTTCGGACCTTGAGGGCAACATTAAGCAGCTCCGCACGGACACAAAGAGCGACACCGATCAACTCCGGACGGAGATGGAAAAGCTCCGAACGGACATGGAAGCGATGGAGGACCGCCTCACCCAAAAAATGCAGAAGAATCACGCCTCGACCATCCGCACAGTCGTTGCGTCCGTTGCGGCCGTTGGGGCGGTGCTCGCCGTCATCATCCCCCTGGCGATTTATCTGATTGGATAACGCCCGCTTCCACTCGCACGGCTGGTTGCATGGATGAGGGGACGCATGGAAGTGCCTAATCTCAATGGTATTTTGGAGCAACTCGCGGTGCCGCCTTCTCTTCTTCAAATCCCCTGGGGGGTATTCAAATACCGGGGGGTAGGCAATGGCTCATAAAGACCCCCTTTCTTTCGAGCGCGCGAAACGGACGAGTGCTGGGATCCAACGCCGCACGGTGAGTGTCGTAACTGTCAGCATCTACACCTGGGTGCTTCCGTCCGACACCTGCATGGCCCTCTCCCCCTCCACCCTCACCGCCCGGCTCGCAGAGCGCCTCCACCATCCCCTGCCGGGCCACGAGGCACACCTCACCATGGCGCCGCGGTATCCTGCACGCCGGGCGGACCTGTCGGTGGACGGGCGGGACTGCCGGGAGGCCGGGGTGCTCGTCCTCCTGCTCCCGCACAACGACGATCCGGCGGTGGTGCTGACGGTCCGCCGCGAGCACCTGCCCGACCACGCGGGTCAGATTTCGTTTCCGGGCGGGCAGCGCGAGGGCGACGAATCGCTGCCCGAAACGGCCCTCCGCGAAGCCGAGGAAGAAGTTGATCTGCCCCCGGCGTCCGTGCAGATGCTCGGTCGCCTGACGCCTCTCTACATCCCCCCGTCCAATTTCTGCGTGCATCCGTTCGTCGGGGGCATCGACACCGTACCCGATCTCCGCTCCACCGACGAAGAGGTGGAGCAAGTTCTTCAGGTTCCCCTCGCCCGCCTCTTGAACCCAGCCACCCGCAAGACCGAAATGCGGCGTTTAGGCGAGACGGACGTAGAAGTGCCGTACTACGACGCGGCGGGGCACACGGTGTGGGGCGCCACGGCGATGATGTTGGCTGAGTTCCTGGCGGTAGCGCGCGACGTGGTGGAACCGGACGCGTAGCGCGCCGCCCGCTCTCTACCGTTCCCACCCTCCCACCGTAGAGCGCCCTAACAGATCCTCGGGAGCGGATCTCCCACGAGCATGTCGATGATGCGCGTACCGCCGTAGCTGCTGACGGACAGCACCAACCGGGCCGGTTCTTCGCGCATTTCGCCGATGACCGCGGCGTCTTCGCCCCGTTTTCTCGGCCCGTTGCCCGCCACGGACCTCAAAAATCGTGGGCAAATCCATCGAAAATCTTCTCGCGGTCGCCTGCCAACTTGAAGTCAAAACAGCTTCTAATAAGAGTTGACGACGTTAGCCCTCGTCGGCCGTCGCCTCAATCTGCTGTCCCTTGGGAGAGACGAGATACCACTCCCCGCCAAATCCATGCACGTCCTGCCCTTTGATCGCCCCGGTACCCGCGTCTTTCTGGAAATGGTAGAGCGGCCACCCGTTGTACGTGACCTGCATGGTGCCGTCCTCCCGTTCGAGGGTGCCAATCATTGTCGTATCGATTGCAGAAGCAGCATCGACGGAGCCGCCGTCCGTAAGCAACGGCGGCCAGGCTTCTGCGCACCCCCCAGAGCAGGCGCTGCTCTGCCCCTGCGTGTCTGCGGTGAACATGTACAGCGCACGGCCGTCGGCGTCTGTGATGTACGACCCGTATGGGTCTTGCTCGGCCACGTCCAGAGAGACGCCTTCTCCCATGGTACCCATCGTATCTGTAGCGGCATTCGTTGTCCCCGCGGAGGCTTCTGCCGTGTCTTGCATCCCCGGCTCGGCGGGTTCGCCCTCATCGGTGCAGGCCGTAAGCTGGAACGCAAGGAAAAGGGAGAAAATCAGGACCGCCCATCCGGAAGAGGAGGTGGTCGAGAAGCGAGCGTCGGAATTTACCGGCAGAAGAGAACGGAATGATCGCATGGTAAGATCAGTCATTGTGTTTGGGCTGGAAAAGTGAAGAGATGCGAAGTGCGACGAAATGCTCCATAGCAGACACGCAAAAGAACCTTTAAGAAGAAGTCATCCCGACAGTGGTCGAGGAATCTTTTTGATGGTTGACGGTCTCCTCTCTTCGGTCGTCGATCGCCCAGAACATTGTCCTCGATTACCATCGGGATGACCGTCGGATGAAAACATTTCTGCGCGTCTATTTTGCTCAGATATTTTGCTTTGCTCAGACGCGGACCATGGCGGTGTCCATGTGCACCATGAGCACGTCGCCGGAATCGGCGTCGGGGAAAAGTCGACGGCCACATGTCGAACCATCGCCTCTGCAGTGACACAGGGCTGAGCGGTGTCCAGTATTCACCGTTCCTTGACGAGAGAAATGAAAACGATCATCAGGTTTCGGCTTGACTTGCAGGAGTTTTTATAATATCGAAGAGAATTGTGAATTTCAATCACTCATCGGACCCTGATTTCCGATATAGAGCTGGCGATCAGGCTTGAAGATATCGGATGACCAGATAAGTCGACGAAAAAGGTCCCATTTGTCTACGGGAGCCTGACGATTGCTTTGGAATCAATTTCACACCATTGGGGAGAGACCGCTTGCGTCCCCGACTCACGCAATTTGGACGTGCGTCACGATCCGGAGCAACGTGCTCGCCTCCCTGTATTTGGAACACAGTCCGTCATCGATTCTCCAACCGACCGACAAACAGCGCTACGCCTAACGACCTCCGCCTTACGTTCTTCCCGTTCACCCCCAGCGAACCGATCCCGAGCGAATACACCTGCGAGGGCAACGACCTCTCCCCGTCCCTCGGATGGACGCACCTGCCGGACGGGACGGAGAGCATCGCCCTCATCGCGGACGATCCCAACGCCCTCGGCCAAACGCTCACGCACTGGGTGCTCTTCAACCTGCCGGGCGACACGACGCGCCTGCCGCGAAATGTAGACCTCGACGCCGAGTTTGCCGACCGGGACCTGTTCCCCCAACAAGGCACGAACGACTTCAGCGATGTCGGCTACGGCGGCCCGTGCCCTCCGCCCAGCGGCGGCCCGCACCGCTACTTCTTCCGCCTCTACGCGCTCGACACCGTGCTCGACCTTGGGGGCGCCTCCAGGACACAGGTCACCGACACCATGGACGGTCACGTGCTCGACGAAACCGACCTCGTGGACCCCTACGAACGGTAACCAACGACGACTCCCCTACCTCTTCCCTCCTTCCCAACCACTGATGCCCGACGTCGCCCCCCCCACTGACCTCGACCTGGACACCATTGACTCGGAGGAGGCCGCAGCAGACGCCGCCAAGCAACTCCGCGAGGCCCTCCGCTACCACAACTACCGCTACTACGTCCTCGACGACCCGGTCGTCTCCGACGCCGAGTACGACCGGCTCTTCCAGCAACTCCAGACCCTTGAAGAGACATACCCTGAACTCCAGACGCCCGACTCTCCCACGCACCAGGTGGGGGGGGCCGTGCGCGACGAGTTGGGCACGGCGCAGCATCCCACGCCCATGCTCAGCCTGAAGGCCGTCTACGAGGAGGAGGACGTGCGCAATTTCGACGAGACCTGCCGCACGGAGCTGGGCCGCGAGAGCGTCGTGTACACCGCTGAGCCGAAGTTCGACGGGCTGGCCGTGGAGCTGATCTACGAGGACGGACAGCTCGTGCAGGCGGCCACCCGGGGGGACGGCGAGACGGGCGAGGAGATCACGGCGAACGTCAAGACCATCAAGGGCGTCCCCCTCCGCCTCCGCGACGACGAGCGCCCCGTCCCCGACCGCCTCGTGGCGCGGGGCGAGGCCTATATGCGCAAGGACGAGTTCAACGAATTCAACCGGGAGCGCGAGGAAACAGGAAAAAGTCCGTTCGCCAATCCGCGCAATGCCGCAGCGGGATCGCTCCGCCAGCTCGACTCGAACGTCACCGCGCGACGGCCCATGCATATTTACTTCTACGAGATTGCCGCCGACGGGCGCGACTTCGACACGCACGCCGAGGTGCTTGCGGCCCTCCCTGAGTGGGGCCTCCGTGTGTGCGAGGAGCACGTCCGGCGCTGCGACGGGATCGACGAGGCACTGCGCCACTACGCGGACCTGGTCGAGGCCCGGGACGACCTGCCGTACGAGATCGACGGCCTCGTCATCAAGGTAAACGACTTTGCGGCGCACAAGACGCTCGACGTGCGCGACCGGGACCCGCGCTGGGCGGTGGCCTACAAGTTTCCGCCGCGCCGCGCCACCACCTCCATCGAGGACATTTTTGTGCAGGTGGGGCGGACGGGCCGCATCACGCCGGTGGCCGTGCTGGCGCCCGTGGAGGTGGGGGGTGTGGAGGTGACCCGCGCCTCGCTCCACAACCAGAACGAGATCGACCGCAAAGACATCCGGATCGGGGACGCCGTGCTCATCGAGCGGGCCGGCGACGTGATCCCGCAGGTGGTGAAGGTGATCGAGGACGAGCGCGACGGCTCCGAAGAGCCGTACCACATCCCCGACACGTGCCCCGTCTGCGGCGCCGAGGTGGTGCTCAGCGAGGACAAGAAGCAGGCGTTCTGCACGGGAGGCATGACGTGCCCCGCCCAGTTCCGCGAGCGGCTGAAGCACTACGCCTCCCGCACGGCAACCGACATCGAGGGCCTGGGCGACAAGCGCGCCGAGCAGCTCATCGACGCCGGCCTCATCGAGGACATTTCGGACCTCTACACGCTCGACAAGGACGACCTCCTTTCCCTGGAGCGCTACGCGGACAAGTCCGCGCAGAACCTGCTCGACGAGATCGAGGCGAGCCTGGAGCAGGAGCTCGACCGCTTTCTCTACGCCCTCGGCATCCCGCTGGTGGGCTCGGCCACCGCCCGTCAACTCGCGACCTACTTCGCCACGCTGGACGATTTGATGGAGGCTGACGAGGAGGAGCTCCGGGCCATTGAGGACGTCGGGCCCGAGGTGGCGCAGAGCATCGCGGCGTTCTTTGAGAAGGAAGACAACCGGCGGGTGATCGACGAGATTCGGGCTGCGGGCCTGACGCTCACCAACCCGTACGCGGAGGACGAGGCGCCGCTGGAGAACCTCACGTTCGTGTTCACCGGCAGCCTGGACGACTGGACGCGCAGCGAAGTGCAGCGGTTCGTGGAGCAACACGGCGGCCGCGCGACCTCCAGCGTGAGCGGCAATACCGACTACGTGGTGGCCGGGCCCGGCGCCGGACAAAAACAGGACGACGCCGACGCCCTCGGCGTGCCAGTGCTGGACGAAGACGCGTTCCACGAGTTGCTTCGGGAGAAGGGCCTCGCCCCTTCGTGAGCGGTCCCGTCCCCGCTTCCGCGCAGCACATCCGGTGCAGCGGGAGCCACTCAAACAGGCTCGTCTTCGACGGATCGGATCCACACAAGATACGTTACACGGCGCAACATCAAAACCCGAACCTGCGTTCGGCCCTCACCGTAGACTCCACATCACGAGCCGACAGCCGAGCGAGCGAAACCGTTCATGCCAGAGCCGATCACCAAAACGAAAATTGTCCGTGCTGTCGAAGAGCTACCGGAGAGCGCAACCATCGAGGACGCCATCGAGCGTCTCGTCTTTCTGCCTGAAAGCCGCAGGCACGTAACGATACAATCGAGGAGGATCCCCCGTGACTGAAGATCACGGAGCCTCCGCTCGTTCTTCCCGCTACAACCCAGTTGACTCCCATGAAAGCCATCTGGAACGACATCGTTCTCGCCGAAAGTGACGACACGGTGGTCGTCGAAGGCAACCACTACTTCCCGCCCGAGTCGCTGAACGAGAACTACCTTCAGACGAGCGACCACCGCACCACGTGCCCGTGGAAGGGCCGGGCGCACTACTACGACCTGGTAGAAAACGGCACCCGCGCGGAGAATGCTGCCTGGTACTATCCCGACCCCTCCGACGAAGCCTCCGAAATCAAGGACCACGTGGCATTCTATACCAGCCAGGTGGAGGTGACGGAGTGAGATCGGTCTTTCGGAACTGGATCCCTGTCTTCTATGCCTACTGCCAATTCGGCAACCGACACCGCGTCCGAAAAGGCCGAGCTCTACACCGACACTCGCCGCCGCATCGACGCGCTACTCGACGGCAAGACCGACTGGATCGCGGCGATGGCGACGGTGGCGTGCGAGCTCCACCACTCGTTCGACCACTACGACTGGACGGGCTTCTACCGGGCCGTGGGCGACCGACAGCTCCTGGTGGGACCGTATCAGGGCCCGCACGGCTGCCTCCACATCTCCTTCGACCGGGGCGTGTGCGGCGCAGCGGCCCGCACCCGCGAGACGCAACGGGTGCCCGACGTGACGGAGTTTCCCGACCACATCGCCTGCCAGTCGTCCACCCAGTCGGAGATCGTCGTGCCCGTGCTGACGCTGGACGAGGAGTTGCTGGCCGTGCTCGACGTGGACTCCGATGCGCTCGGGGCCTTCGACACGACCGACCAGCAGCACCTGGAGGCGCTGTGCCGGGACCTGGGGAAGCAGTTTGAGGCCTCCAGGGGGCAGTAGCACGGAGAGCTGCTGTCGCGGCTGGATTCGACGAGGCTCCGTCGCCCGAGGGCGAGACGCCCGACGCCTGCACGGCCCTCAACCGCGTCCCCGACCCCGCCGAGGACGTGGTCGAAACGGCCGAGGGCCGGCAGCGGCGCGACATCGTGCGCTATGGGATCGGGGCCCTGTCGGAGCACTACCGAACCGCTCTCACGCTGTATCATTTGGAGGGGATGAGCGTATCACAGATTAGCGAGGTCATGGACAACCCCGAGGGCACGGTGAAGAGCCATCTGTACCGGGGGCGCAAAAAGCTGAAGGACTGGGTACTGGACCGCTACCAACGCGAGGAGATCACGGTATGACGAACCGAGATCGCGACTTGCAAGACGCCTTCGACCGCCACCTTCACGGCGACGGGCCTCGCCCCGGGACGACCGACGATCTGGAGGCCGCGGCGTACGGGGCGGTGTACGCGACCCTGAACGAGGAGTTCGACCTCCTCCTCAATCGCCTGCGCCCCCGCCACCACTCCCTGACAGCGCTTTGAATCAGTACTTCTTTGACCTATGGAACGGCGCGACTTTACCAAGAAGGCCCTGCTCGGCGCCGCCGGGGCCGGCCTGCTCACCGGCTGCGGCAACGAAGAATCGTCCGCCAGCGACGGGGCGCCCAACGTCCAGCCCACCCAACAAGTCCGGTGGCGGCTCGCCTCCAGCTTCAGCCGCTCGCTCGACACCATCTACGGCGCGGCCGAGGTGCTGTCCGAGCGGCTGAAGGCCCTCACGGACGGCAACTTCGAGATTCTGACGTACCCCGGGGGCGAGCTGGTGCCACCGCTCGAAGTGCTGGGCAGCGTGCAAAACCGCACCATGGAGATGGGACACTCGGCCAGCTACTACTTCATCGGCAAGAACCCCGCGCTGGCCTTCGACTGCACCGTGCCGTTCGGCCTCACGGCCCGCCAGTACAACGCGTGGCTGCTCTACGGCGGCGGCATGGAGCTGATGCGCGACCTCTTCGCCGACTTCAACATCGTCAACCTGCCGGGCGGCAACACGGGCACGCAGATGGGCGGCTGGTTCAAAACGGGGGTCACCTCGCTGGAGGACATGCGCGGCCTCAAGATGCGCATTCCGGGACTGGGCGGCCGGGTGATGAGCGAGATGGGGGTCAACACGCAGGTCCTGCCCAGCGGCGAAATCTACCCGTCGCTGGAGCGAGGCGCAATCGACGCGGCCGAGTGGGTCGGGCCCTACGACGACGAGAAACTCGGCTTCCACGAGGTAGCTCAGTACTACTACTATCCCGGCTGGTGGGAGCCCGGCCCCGCCCTCACCTTCTACGTAAACCGGGACGCGTACGAGAGCCTCCCCACGCAGTATCAGGAGGCCCTCGAAACGGCCGCCGCCGAGGCCAGCCTCCACATGCTGGCCCAGTACGACCACAAGAATCCGGCGGCGCTCGACCGGCTGCTCGACAAGGGCGCCACACTCCGCCGCTTCCCCGATGAAGTGATGCGCCGGGCGCAGAAGGTGACGACGCAGTTGCTGGAGGACAAGGCATCGGGCAACAAGCAGTACCGGACGATCTACGAGGCCTACAAGGAAGCCCGCGAGAACGCCTACCAGTGGTTTGGGACGGCCGAACTGGGGTACGCCAACTTTGCCTTCCCCCACCCCGACGATACGGCCAGTACATCCGCGTAACGCGACGCTGGAAACAGGGGAGCAGGCGCCAGGCGTGCGAACGAAAAGCTGCGAGCGCGCCCACGACGAGGTCGGCGCCGATCCGACCTACGTACGGCACCCCTCGCAGGGTGGCGCCCCCCAGTTCGAGGCGGGGATGGTGACGATCGTGGCGGAGATGGGCCTCTCCTCTCCGCGCTGAGCGGAGGTAGGGGAACCTCCGTTCCAAATCAGAAGTCTGATTTGATGAAAGAGCTCAGGAAATTATCCGCGTTGACGCCCTCCAATGACATGGAATATCGGGACATCATCACGGTTGAGCCTGGGAAGCGGGGAGGCAAACCCTGCATCCGGGGCATGCGCATGACTGTATACGACGTGCTGGACTATCTGGCGTCGGGCATGTCCACTGAGCAACTCCTAAACGACTTTCCATATCTCACCGAGGAGGACATCCGTGCCTGTCTCAGTTATGCTGCGGACAGAGAACGCCGGACAACGGTGCAGGGCAAATGAAGCTCCTCTTTGATCAGAACCTGTCACCTCGACTTGTGGACCGGCTCGATGATGTGTATCCAGACTCGGTCCACGTCATGGAAGTCGACTTGGACCGGGCTCTCGACCGCGAGATCTGGATGTTTGCCGCGCAAAAAGGGTTCGCAATTGTGACGAAGGACGCCGACTTCGGGGAATTCAGTGTACTTCGAGGTTCTCCTCCCAATGTGGTCTGGATTCGTCGCGGAAACTGCTCAACCCAGGAGATCGAGACCCTCCTGCGCCGACGCCGCGATGCGGTCGTTGCGCTCGAGAACAATCCTGATTCCGACATTGTGGAGCTACATTGATGAAGAGGGACACAGCTCTCCTCCCCTCGTTCCCATCCACACTCCCCCCGAGAACACTCGGATGAAAGTCCGGTGGCGGCTTCGTTATCTTGGCGGGTCCGCACCGCTTTCGCGACTCCGCCCCGCGCCCTATGACGCCCTCCGAACGCTGGCCCGCCATTCTGCTGCACCTGGAGCCGGACACCTGGACGCGCGCCACGGACCTAGCCCGCGCCCTCGGCATCAGCCAGCGCACCGTGTACCGCGACGTGCAGGCAATGGTGGAGGCCGGCATCCCGCTGCAGGGCGTGCCGGGCAAGGGCTATCGGCTGCCGGAGGAGTACTTGCTCGCCCCCGTCCAACTGACGACGGACGAGGCCGTCATGCTCGTCCTGGGAAGTGCCTACGCAGCACAGAACGTTGGCGGCCGCTACCGGGCCGCGGCCCGGGCGGCCCAGCGCAAGCTGGAGGGCGTCCTGTCCCCCGAGGACCGGGAGCGCGCGCTCTCCCTTCAGGGCGCCGCGGGCCTGGTGTCGCCCAGCGTGTTCGGCGACTCGACCGAGAACGACCTCCTGCGTCAGGTGCGGCACGCACTCGTGGAAGAGCGAACGCTGGTGGCCACAATGGAGAAGGCCGCTGCCCCTCCCTCCTCGCGGACGATTAATCCGTACGGCCTCGTACAGCAGGGCACGACGTGGCACATCGTCGGGTACGGGCACGAGCGGAACCGCGTCGTTCACCTGCGTCTGCCGAGCGTGGAGGCCCTTGAACTGACGGACGACACGTTTGAGCGTCCGCCCAGCTACGGCACGTCCCCAAACGGCCCGACGACCGAGCCCCACCGTCGCGTCCGCGTGATCTTTTCTGCGGAGGCGGCAGCCTCCATACAGGTGCCGCCCGCGCTGGAGGTGGACCGGCGCGATACGCTCTCCGACGAGCGTTTGCTGCTCACCCTGAAGGTCGACACAGAACGGGAGGTGATGCCGTGGCTGCTGAGCTGGGGGGCCCACGCACAGATCCTCGAACCGCGGGCACTCCGCAAGCGGGTGGCCGCCGAGGCCCAGGCGGTGGCGGACCAGTACGAGTCGGCCCCCACACTGCTCGACTGAGAACTCCCCCGCTCCCATGCCCTCACGCTCCCATGCTCCTACGCTCCCGCGCCCAAACGCCCAGACGCTCCGCACCCCGTCGGGCGCTCTCGCCTATACCGACGTGGGCACGGGGCCGCCCGTCGTCTTCCTCCACGGCAATCCCACGAGCGCCCACCTCTACCGCTACTTCCTCCGCGACCTGACGCCGGACTACCGGTGCATTGCCCCCGACTACCTCGGCTTTGGCCGGTCGGCCGCCCCGCGCGACTTCTCCTACCGTCCCCCCGCTCACGCCACGCTGGTGGAGACGCTTCTCCGCAAACTGGGCCTCTCGGACGTGACGCTCGTGCTGCACGACTGGGGCGGTCCCATCGGCCTGGCCTACGCCCTCCGCCATCCCGAGACGGTCCGGCAGCTCGTGTTGACGAACACGTGGGCGTGGCCCCTCCCCCACCGCCCGCTGATCCAGGCCGCGAGCCGCCTCCTCGCCACACCGGCGGGCCGATTCGCCGTCGAGCAGCTCAACGCCTTCGCCCGCCTCGTCATGCCCGCAACGACCGGTTCCTCCGACCCCCTCCGGCCGGATTGGACCCGCACCTACGCCGCGGCCCTGGACACTCGGACGCGCCGCTACGCGTGCTGGGCCTTCGCCCGCGCCCTCCGGACGGAGGCGGATTGGCTCCGGGCACTCTGGACGCGTCGAGATCGACTGCGGGGCACCCCTGCGCTGCTGTGCTGGGGCATGGCCGACCCCGCATTCGGCACAGAAGCGGGTCTCCGACGCTGGCAGGGCCTCTTCCCGGATGCCATCGTGCACCGCTTTTCAGAGGTCGGCCACTACGTGCCGGAAGAGAAGGGTCCTGCCCTCGTCGGCCCTGTCCGGCGGTTTCTCCACTCCTCTTCGGCATGACCCAGAAGACACCGCATCCCCTGCGAGCAGAGCACGCTCGCGGAAAAGAGACGCCGCTCGGATCTCCCACCCCGATTGCACCCACTCCGATTACAGGGAAACGTCCTGCTGCTCGGCCTCCTGCTTTGCAAGGAGAATCTCGTTCTCCCATTCCTTTCGTTTCGAGATGTCGCGGACGGCCCGCACATGCACCGTCTCGCCGCCCACCGTAACCTCTCGATCCTCGATCTCGACCGGGATGGTCTCCAATTTCGGCCTCGGTAGGGGCTTCCGCGTCCGCCTGTACGTCATGCGGGAGGTCGGGAGACGCCTCCGGTAGAACAGCGGAGACATCTCGCCCAATGAGCTCGTCCCGGTTCGCTCCCACCATGTTGGCCAGGGCCACATTCGCGTCGATGATTTCTCCGTCGGCATCGTGGAGCGCGACCCTGGACCCGCGCCGGCTGCCCTCGTAGCGCTCCCCGACGGGAAGGCTCCGGAGAACGAGGCGGACCGCACCGCCGAAATCGCCCAGCGCCTGCGAGGGCAATGAAAATGCTCCGCCGGTTTCGAGCGAC
>PXSZ01000016.1:0-30132 GCA_003023105.1 Bacteroidetes bacterium QH_10_64_37 | reverse complement strand
ATTTTGGATTTTCGATTGGGGATTTTGGATCTCACAATCCCCAGTCCAAAATCGTCAATCCAAAATCGGGAGAGTCTGGGGCTGTCCCCGCAACTGTGAATCGAACGATGGATGCGTGCCGGAAACGGTTTGCCACTACCCGACCGAGTGATCCCGAATACTTTCGGGGCAGCTCGTCGAGGTGGGAAGGGGAACCGTTGAGCGCGTCCGTCTGCCGGCGGCCGCGGCCTGTTTGCCGGGGTCCACGGGTTCGATGAGCCAGGAGACCTGCCTGTGTGCGTGCCGAGGGGCCGACCTCGTCGGCCTCGCTCACTGCCAAAAGCCTCCGGGACCAGAGGTGTACGGCGTGCCTGGCTCCATCGTCTCCCCGTTTTGGGAGAAGTGCCCCTCCCATCCCCGACATCGTTCGCGCTCGGGCCGTTCCGGGTACGGACGCGGAGCCGCCGCCCAAGCCTCGTCAGAGGTGAGGGCTTTTCCTATGGATGCTCCGTCTCCCGCACACACATACGCACCTCTTCTCGCGGCCCTGCTGGTGCTTACCGGCTTGGCGCCGGACAGCGTCGCCGCTCAGCCCGTCCAATCCGACTCGGCCCGTGCCGACTCGGTCGTCGTCCGCACAGCCCCGCTGGACTCGCTGCCGCCCATGCGGGTTCGATTGCCGCCCGTAACGGTGGAGGCCTCCTCGCTCCCAGTCTCGTCGCCCCCCACGGCCGTCACGAGGATTGACCCCGCCTCTGCGACCGCGATGCGGGGGCGAACGGCCGCTGACCTGTTGGCCGCCCGCACGAACCTGTTCGTGAAGCAGAGAGGCCCCGGCGGACTCGCCACGGCCTCCGCCCGCGGCCTGGGGGGAGCCCAAACGCTCATCCTCGTCGACGGCCATCGCGTAGCCGATCCGCAGACGGGGCAAACGGACCTGTCCCTGCTTCCCTCCCTCCTCATCGAATCGGCCCGGGTGCTGCGCGGCAGCCACGCCGGGCGCTACGGGTCCGGTACGCTGGGGGGCGTGGTGCAGCTTCGGACCCTGCAGCCGACGACCCCGCTCCGCATCGAGGCCACGAGCGGGAGGGGTGCGCTCGGATGGCACACGATGGGGGGCGTCGTGGCGAGCACAGGCTCTCGGTGGAGCGGCGTCGCGGCGGCGGAGGGAACGTGGAGCGACGGGGACTTTCCCTACGAGAACACGTCGCTGGTGCCCACGCAGACCCGGCGCCGACAGAATGCACATCGTCGGCACGCGACCGTCTTTGGCAAGATGACCCGCCGCGGGCGTCAGTCGACCTCGTCCGCCAGGCTCTGGGGGAATGACACGGAGCGCGGCCTCCCAGGCACCGCCAACGCCTCGCCGAGCGATGCCTCGCAGCACGACCGGCAGTGGCGCGTCTCGATCCAACACCGCCACGCCCTCCCGGACGGCCACCTGCGCCTGACCGTGCGGGGCCAGAATTCATTTCTCCGCTATCGCAATCCCGACCCCGATCCCCGCTTCGCCCAGGACGACACGTCCCGCACGCAGCGGGTCGCACTCAAGAGCTCCGTAAATCTTGCCATCACGCCGCAGCTCTTCGCGTCAACCGGGACCACGATTGGGTACGACCGGGCGGCCCTGCGCGACGGCGTGCATCGATGGCGCGTGGGGACCTACGTGGATGCGACGTGGTCGCTCGGGCGCTTGACCCTGCACCCCGCCGTCCGACTGGACATTGACCGCCCGTCGGGAGCCTGCCCTCGACTACCGTCGGGGCCGGGCCGCGCCACGACGGCGCTCAGCCCGCAGCTGGGGGCCGTGTGGCAACCGGGACCGTCCTGGCTGCACCTCAAGGGACAGATCGGCCGCGCCTTTCGCGCGCCCACCTTCAACGAACGCTTCTTCGTGCCCGGCGGCGACCCGTCGTTGCGCGCCGAGTCCGGCTGGAGCGCGGAGGCCGGCGCCCGGGTGCAGGTCGGCTCGGAGGACCGTCTGCTGCGGACGGAGGTGACGGCGTTTACCACGCGCCTCCGTCATCAGATCGTCTGGCAGCCGAGCTACGTGGGCCCCGGGCTGCAGGTGTGGCGTCCCTCAAACGTGGGGCGTGTGCACACACAGGGCATCGAGTGGACGGCCACGGGCCGCCGGCGCCTCGGACCGCAGTCGATGATCGACGGACAGATGGCGTTCACCCACGTCGCGGCCACCGATCGGAGCAACCCGCACGCCCGCGCTTTCGACCGCCAGCTTCCGTACCGACCCCGACAGCGCCTCAAGGCCCGGGCGGACGTCGCCTGGCACGGGGTGCGGGCCGGCCTGTCCTCCCGACTGATCGGCCCCCGCTACGTCACGGCCGACGAGACCCAGTCCCTCGATCCCTTCCAAGTCACCGACGCCCGGGTGCAGATCCAGCAGTCGTTCGGTCCTGCAACCGTGACGGTTGCACTTCGCCTCAAAAACCTCTTCGACACCCAGTACAGCGTCGTGCGTCTGCATCCGATGCCGCCGCGTCACGTCCGTGCTCGCCTCACCATCGCGTTCGATCCATAGCTTTTCTCTCCCCCTCCCATGCTTCACTCCTCTTCCTTCGTTCGAATCCTCTTCCCCCTTCTGCTTTGCGGCCTTTTGCTCGGTGGATGCGACCTCTTCGGCAGCGAAGACGAGTCGCGCTCCGTCGAAACGACCGGCGTCTTCGTCGCGAACGGGGGCAACTTTACCGCTCAAAACGGCACGATTACGGTGTTTGACCCCCAGAGCGGACAGGCCACGACGCCCGCTGATCTCGAATTGAACGCCTTCGTGCACAGCATCGACCTGCACCGGGGTCGGCTCTACGCCCAGCTCAACACCGGATTCAGCAGCGGGCGCATCAACCTCATCGACCCCGAATCCTACGCCTCAACGGCCCAGTCGGACAGCCTCGGGGCCACCCGCTACGTGGCGTTTTCGGAGGACGACACGACCCGGGGTTACGTGAGCACGCTCCGGGGCACGGTCCGGCGTTTCAATCCCGCCACGGGGACGCTCGAAGGCTCGCCGATTGACGTCGGCCCCTCCGCCTCCGACCTCGTAGCGGCAGACTCGAAAGTGTTCGCGACCATTCCCGACACCAGCCTAGCCCCGAGCGATACGGTGACCAAAAATGGGTCAAAATTGGCAGTCTTCGACGCCGGCGCCCCGTCGAGCGTCCGGAGGATCGACCTCGGCTGCGACGGCCCAAGTGCGATTGCGGAAGATGAGGAGAACGAGCTTGTGGTCGTCTGCACGGGACGAACCACCTACAACAGCAGCTTCGAGCCAGTGGGGCGGACCGATGGGGCGATTCTCTTCGTTGATGCGGCGACCGAGTCCGTCGTGACCCGCATTTCTGCCAGCGTCCAATTCGGCACCATCACCGGCACGCAGGTCGCCCACTACGACCCCGCCAGCGAACTGCTGCACGCGGTCAGCAGCCGAAATGGGGAAGTCCTTCGCATAGACACTGACGCCAACGCTCGCGCCGAGACGATTTCGGTCCCGCAGGACTCGTCCCTCACCGGCATTGCTGCGGCCGCCTACGACGGCACCGCGCAGCGGCTCTACGTGGCCCGGACCGACGTGCAGGATCCCTTCCAGTCGGCCGGGACGGTGGTCGTTCTGGGAGCGTCCCGGGACGCGGTCGACCGGTTCACCGTCGGCCCGGCCCCGTCGCACATCGAGATTCGCCGGCAGGAACCGTAACCGGACTTCCGGGCGACAAAGGCATTCGCCCGTTCCCTCCACATTTCGACCGTCTCTCCCCATGAACATTGACCGCTGCTACTGCTACGACCAGACGTTTGCGCACCTGAAGGCGATCGCCGACGAGACGGGCGCCTCGTCCATCGAGGCCCTGCAAGAGCACGTCACGTTCGGCGAAAACTGTCAGCTGTGCCACCCGTACGTCCGGCGGATGCTGACGACGGGCCAGACCTGTTTCCACGAAGCCCTGGAGGCCGAGGCACCAGACTCCCCGTGAGAACGGCGACCTTCTTCCCCAACCGCCCCCCGTCTCGTTAATGGCTACCCTCCTGTACGTCTTCCCTCACCCCGATGACGAATGCTTCGGGCCGGCTCCCGGCATAGCCCGGCAGCGGCGCGAGGGGCACGAGGTGCACCTGCTCGCCCTCACGCGGGGCGAGGCGACCTTGCAGCGCGAACGCCTGGGCTACTCGAAGGCCGAGATGGCCGAGACGCGCTACCGGGAGATGCAGGCCGCCGCCGCGACCCTGGACCTCAGCTCCCTCACGGTGCGGGAGTATCCGGATGGGCAACTCGCCGAGCTCAATCCGCTCGTGCTGGAGGACGAGGTGGCCGAGCACGTCCACGCAACCGAGCCGGACATCCTGATCACCTATCCCGTACACGGGATCAGCGGGCATCCCGATCACCTGGTCACCCACGCCCTCGTGAAGCGCGTGGCGTGCGCTCTCCGAAAGGACGGCGCCCCCTTCCCGCGACGGCTCGCCTTCTACACGCTGCCCCCCGCTCCCGACGATGCGGATCGTCCCTCGCACCTCCGCCACTCGCCCCCGACACTCATCGACTGCGAGCTCCCGATCCAGGCGTCAGACCTCGACACCGGGCGCGAGGCGCTCTACTGTTACGAAACGTACCGACCCGTCATCGAGAAGCACCGGCCGCTGGAGTCCGTTGGCGACCACCTCTCGTTCGAGCTCTTCGGAGAAATGCACGATCCGCCACTGTCGTCGCTGGTGGAGGAGTTGCCCGACACAAACGAGAACCCCGACCTCGGCGACGCGTCCTGAGAAAGAAGGGGCGCGGTTTTTAATTTGGTAACGCCCCCACGGTTCACGCTGGGGAACGCAGGGACCGGTCTTAGAAGTACGAATCGGCACATGTCTGCTCTTCTCCATGGGCTGCTCCGACGGCACGTGTCGTTCGCTCCACAGCTCTCCCCTTTCGTGAGTCGCCTGGCCCTCAAGATTGGGGGCACGGCGGGCCTCGCCGCCGGCCTCGGGACGCTGCTGCTCCCGAACGCCGGAGTGTGGATGTTCGCGGCCGTTGGTTTGGGCGTGGCCGGGACGGTCTATGTCGCAGGGTACATCCTCCTCCACCGCCGCCTCCGCCACCTCCAGTCGATTCTGCGCCAGATTCGAACCCACGAGTTCGAGGATTTAAGGCCTCCCTCCGGCCCCAAGGGCGACGAGCTCAGCACGCTCCTCTGGGAAGTGTACCGCACCGGCCAGAGCTTGGAAAACGAGATTCAGGAGCTGAAGGAGATGGAAAGCTACCGGCGCGAGTTCATCGGCAACGTCTCCCACGAGCTCAAGACCCCCATCTTCTCCGTGCAGGGCTTTGCCGAAACGCTGCTCGACGGCGCGCTGAAGGACGAGACCGTCAACCGCACCTTCCTGGAAAAAATCCTCCACCACGCCAATCGCCTCGACAACCTCGCCCGTGACCTCTCCACCATCACGAAGATCGAGACGGACGAGTTGGACATGTCGAGCGAGGCGTTCGACGTGGCGGAGCTGTTTGACGCGGCCCTCGAATCGGTCGAGATCCGGGTCGAGGAAAAAAACATCACGCCGCGCAAGGAAATTGCCCCGAACCTTCCCGACGTCTACGGCGACTTCGACCGCCTTCGCCGGGTACTGGTGAACCTGGTGGACAATGCCATTAAATACAACGAAGAGGGCGGCAGCGTGTGGCTTCAGGCCGAGGTCCGGGATGACGAGGTTGAAATCCGCGTCGTGGACAACGGCATCGGAATTCCCTCCGACCATCTCTCTCGCCTCACCGAGCGCTTCTATCGCGTTGACAAGAGCCGCTCTCGCAATCAGGGGGGAACCGGGCTTGGTCTCGCCATCGTGAAGCACATCCTGGGGGCCCACGACCGCGAGCTGCACGTCGAAAGCACGGCGGGGGAGGGCTCGACGTTCAGCTTCACCCTTCCGACCACCCCAGAGCCGAGCCTGCAGCCTGCGTAAGGCCCGACGCACTGTCCCACCGGAATGTTGTGAGCTTTCTCGTCTTCGTCGTTTTCCATTTCGTCTGAGGACGGAGGGACTCCTCCCATTGGATCGGAGCCGAGGGGGCGTATGGTTTTTCCGGAAACATCGTCGGAGAACGAACCAGCGTCCACCGGCGTCGTTAAGAACGGCGTTGTTTTGCCTCCGTCGCACTCTTCCTTCTACGACCTTGCGCCACAGCTTCATGGCGGACCTAATTGTCGTCGGCGATCGTGTTCTCATTGAACCGCAGACGGGCGAGGACAAAACGGAGACCGGCCTCGTGCTTCCGGCCTCCGTGTCGCAGCAGGGCGAGGTGCTGAGCGGCCGGATCGTCAAAACGGGCCCCGGCTACCTCGCACAGAACCCGGAGTACAGCGAGAGCGAAACCTGGAAGGAGTCGGAGACGCCCGTCCGGTATCTGCCGCTGCAGGCCGAGCCGGGGGACATTGCCTTTTTCATGAGCAATGAGGCGGTCGACCTGCGCTACGAGGAGACGAACTACATGATCGTCCACCACAACGCCATTTTGGCCCTCGTGCGCGGCAACGACACCCCCGAGGAGGAGCCGTCGGACACCACGATCGACGACCTGGAGGACCTTTGGGACGAAGACGAGTAGTCTCGCCGACTCAGGAGCGGTTCACGCACTCGGGGTCCACCACGGGCGATCCTCGTCAATGCGCTCCGGAACGGGCGCTCGCTCCTCACGGTCGTCGGCCCGGCGTGGCGGATGGTCCGCCGGGGATTCGCCAGTCCGGTCCGGCAGCGTGTCGAGCCGGAGCAGGGACCGAAGGTATCGCCCGAGGGATACGGTGGGCATCTCGTCGAACCGGTCCTCGATTCGCTCACGCTCCGCCTGCTGCGTCTGGATCTTTTCGCGGGCCCGGGCGAGCTGATCGTCGATGTCCTCGATCCGGTGCTGCACGTAGCGTCGCAGGCGCCGCTCCTGCGCGGGCGAGAGCGAATCGGGTACGTCGTCGGCGTACTTTTCCTCCAGGGCCGCCCGCCACATCTTGAGTCGGGCGCGGGCCCGGTCGCTGATGCGTCGAACGGAATCAACGGCCTTCGGCGTGGCCTCGTCGGCGGTGCGGACGCCCGCAGACTTAAGGCGCACGACGTGCTTGTGGGTAAGCCCGTCCACCTCCCGCACCTCCCCAATGAAGTGATGCTTGAGGCGGTCGTGGAGCGCCTGTTCCTGAATCTCGTGCAGCCGCTCCTCGCGCCGCGACGCCGTGGAGGTCCGGAGCTCGGTGCGCTTCTCCTTCAGGCTCTCGACCTCCCGCTCCAGCTCCCGGATCGTCGAGGCGAACCGCTCGGACTCTTGCTCAAGTCGGCGTCGGCGCCGGACGAGGGACAGGCGCCGGTACCGGGCTGCGGCCATCCCCCCTCCGATCGCGGCTCCGCCCAGAAGCAGCCCGAGGCCGCTGAAGGTCCACCCGGCGACGACCAGTCCCGTCGCCAGCAGAACGACGAGCATCGTTGCGGGCAGGAACGCCCGGGCGAACGGACGTCGCTCCGGCGCGTCGCGGTCCTGTCGGGTCCAGGAGCGCGAAATCGTCGTTCGACTCGGTTCCAGCTTTCCGTCGCGGACCGCCGCAAGCGGCGGCACGTCCGCAGGCTCCACGTAACAGGCCGTCCGCAGCGCGTCGGCGAGATCACTCAGCGGCTCGGTCTGTGCGAGCGCGTCGAACAGGGGCGAGTCCTCTGGGGTGTAGAAGTCGGCGTCGCGGAAGAGGAGGTTCTCGCCGGTGTCGTACTGCATCCACAGCTCGGGCCGCACGGCGCAGGCCCGCAATGCGGTGTAGATGACGAGCCCGGCAAACCGGTCGAGGGTGGGGCCGAAGTCGGCGTCGGTGCGGTCGGGATGCTGGTAGTTGCGGTGGCCCACCTCGGTGCTCGCCCGGCCCTCCAGTGCCGGGACGTACACGGTGTCGTAGTCTACGAGCCGGAGCCGCACCGCCTCGCCCGCCGTCTCTACCAAGACGTTGCCGTGCTGGAGGTCGCCGTGGGCCAGGGCCATCGTCTCAAGATCGGTCATGAGATCGGCCCACGTATCGGCAAGGCGGTCGAGCACGTCGGGCTGATCGAGATGGGCCTCAACAAACCGGTTCAACGTCGTGCCTTCGGCCCACTCCATTTTGAGGAGCGGATACGCATCTCCGCCCACCTGAATGCCGTCCGGCTGGTACGCAAACTCGACGAACGCGTCGTGGTCGATGGCCCCGAGCGCGTCGGCGACGGCCTCGTAGCGGTCTTGCTGCGCGGGCTCCTCAGTCAGGAAGCACTTGACGGCGTACCGCGCGCCGGTCTCGGTCGTCACCGGAAAAATCGCAGCAAAGGAGCCGGTGATGGGCTGCGGCAGGCCGAGCGCGTTGGTGCGAGGGGTGGCGCCCTGGAGGTCCGGATCCGCAAAAGCCACCTTGGGCGCCTGGAGGGCCTCCTGATAGTCGCTCGGTGTGGGGTAATTTGTCATTTCAACGCAAAGTTTGCTTCGGCGGCCTGCTTCGCAACGTTCAGTGTGTCCCTCTCAGAAGCTGTTTGGTGGTTGGATATGAAGCCGAGACACAGCGGGCGACGTGCACGAACGGCGCCCAAACGACTCCTGTAGCGGCGCTACCGGGGAAGTGCAGAAGCCGTTCTGCACGAGAGCCGCGAAGTCGCAGGCCATAGACAATCCGCCAAACAGCTTCTCAACGAGCATTGGGGATGGGCGTGGGAGCGAGCGGCGGTCATTTACGAATGTTCTCACGCATCGGTACGTGTACCACGAGGAGCGTGGCGTCGTCGTTGCGGAGGGCGCCCTCGGCCCGGGCCGTTTCAACGATCCTCTGAAATGTCTCCTCGTCCCAGTCCGCCGCGACTGGTGGACCGGTCGGCCGTTCGGCGTCCTCCGACGAGTCGCCCCCGAGGAGCCAGGCCGCCACGGCGTCGGTGGCAAGGAGGAAGGTGTCCTGGGGCTGCCACGTGCCGGACGCTGTCTCGGGTGAGGGCACGGATCGATCCGAGCGACTGGGCACCAGAGCGGGGCGGTTGGTGAAGGTGTCGGGCGCCTCGAACGGCCAGCTCCGAGCGAGGCCCTCGTCCCGCACCTGAAAGAGGCAGCAGTCGCCGATGGACACAGCTCGCCACCGCCCGTCGGCGTGAAGCGAGAGGCCCAGCAGTGCGGCGAACGCCCCCTCCGCCGCCTTAGCCGCCACGTACCAGGGCCGTTCCTCGGTGCGGTCGCCCCGGCGTCTCCGCCACTCAACTCGCCAGTCCGGAATGGCGTCGCGGAACGCCTCAGCCGTCGTTGCGCCGCGGTCCAGGAGGCCGCGCGCGAGGTGCTCGGCCCACGCCCGGGCAAACACCGACTCCGTGGCGCCGTCCGCCACCGCCGCACACACAGGCCAGTCCTCGGTCGCCACCGCCGCGGCATCCTCGTACTCCGCCTCCTCACTCCCCGCTCGGGGCACCGCGCACGTCCGATAAACGACCGACGGACTCGACATCGAGACGTTAGGCGCAGATGATGGGGACTTACCGCAGATTGCTCGGCCGCGTCCCGATCTCCAGGAAGGTGACGAGCGCCACCGGATCGGCGTTGAAGACGAACCCGCGCGTGTCGAGCGTCACGCTGTACCCCTCCTGCTCGGCGGCCGATCGCATCGAGAACGGCAGGCGGCTCGACATTTGGAAGAGCACCTCGGCGTACTCGTCGTCCTTGGGCACCTCGCCGAGGCTGGAAGGCAGCTCCACGGGCGGCTCTTCCGACTCCGAGAGGTGCACGTTGAAGAGCAGCACCTCCCCGTCGTCGGTCGCAAAGGAGCGCAGTTCCTGGGCATAGCGGAGCGGGTCGCCGTCCGTCGCTTCCCCGTCGGTGACGTTGATCACGATGGGCGGAAAGCTGTGGGGATGCTGGTCGATCCAGTCCCGGACGGACTGCGCCGCAAGGTCGAGCGCCTGGCACATCGGCGTGCCGTTCTTGGCGTGCGGGTCGAACCAGATGGGCACCTTCACCCGCGTCTCCGTCGTGCCCCCGTCCCCGTCGTCCACCTCCTTCACCCGCTGCTCCATGCGCTGCGGCCGGTCAGCCAGGTGGCTGATGGGGACGAGCCGTGTGCCGGGATCGTACTCCTCGGTCGGCTGGATGAGCCGCTGCACGCGCTCCCCGTAGCCGATGACGCCGACGTGGAAATAGTCGCGCACCCCCTCCTCCTTCGCGCACCGTAGCACAAGGTTCTGGAGCAGATCGTTCACCGTGTCGGCCAGCACGCGAGCGCGGCTGGGTGCGGCGTCGCCGGTCTGCTCGGCCCCGCCGAACGGCTCCTGCATCGAGGCCGACTGGTCGAGCAGAAAGAGGACCGCGGTGGGTTGTTGACGACTGATCTCGGCGGAGTACGGCATGCCAGAATCGGTCCGACCAACGACAGAGAACGGTACGAACGTGTCATTGACCGCCCCTGCCGACGTTCCGGGGGCGCTGTAAAAAAGTCGGGAGGCCTGTCCGAATCCCCGTGCTAGTCAAGGTCTTCGAGCAGCGTGCGCGCCTCCTTTTTATACTTCGACGCAAAGGGATCGTCGCTGGGCATCTCGAGGGCCGTCTTCAACTCTCGCCGCGCGGCGCCGGGCCGGTCCATCTGAAGGTAGGTTTTGGCGAGCTCCAGGTGGTGGAACACCTTGTCGTTGAGCTCGATGGCCCGCTTAAAATCCTGTACCGCCTGATCCAGCGAGGACTCCGGAAGGCCTCCGTACACGGTCCGCACGATGGCCCGCTTAAAGAAGCCGAGGTCCTCCACCTCCCGGTGCCACCGCCCCCGCGTGTGGTAGGCCCCGTCGAGGGTCGAGTCGAGGGCAATGGTGCGGTCGGCGTGGCGCTTGACGGCGCGGGACCGCTGAATGCGCTCCTGGGTTCCGGCATTGAGCGCGGCGCGGCCCTGCGCCACCGCCATGGCGAGGTGGGCGCGGGCACTCGTCGAGTCGGCCGCGAAGCCCGCCTTTGCCACCTCAAGAGCATTTTCGTAGTACGCCGTCCGCTTGTCTTCGTCGTCGGTCACCTGCCCGAGGTCGGCCCACGTGTAGACGAGGCGCCACAAGACAGCGACCCGCTCGGGATGCTCGTCGCGCAACGCCTGCAGCCGGCCCAGCGCGGCCTCGAAATCGCCAGCCTGCCGGAGGCTGTCAATGGTCGTGATGAGCTCCCGGAGCGCCGCGTCCGTGGTATCGGTCGACTGCGCCGACGCGGGAACTGAGAGCAGAAATCCGGAGACGAGAAGAACACCGAGAACAAACGGAAGAGCAAACCAGCGCCGACACATGGGAGACCAACGGAATGGGAAATGGGCGGCGAAAGGGATGCGAAGGGACTCCACGTGAACCCTTCACGTATCAAGAACGCACCGCTCCGCCAAAAGATTTCCACGCTGGACGTTACCCAAGACGGTCGGCGGCCCGTCGCATCCGGCGAACGCAGGCCTCCTTGCCGACGGCGGCCATCAGACCGAACACGCCGGGGCCGTACGAGCGGCCGCTCACGGCAAGGCGGGAGGGGTGGATGATGGCGCCGGCCCCCACGTCTTTTTCGTCGGCAAGGTCGCGGAGGACGGTTTCGACCGTCTCGGTGTCGAACGTCGCAACGTCTTCGAGACGACTGGCGTAGGTGCGGAGAAGGTCGGCGGACGCGTCGGTCCACCGCTTTTCGACACCGGCCTCCTCGTACTCGTCAGGGTCCTCGAAGAAGTAGCGGTTGTCCGTCACGACCTCCGGCACCACCTGAATGCGATCCTGCACGAGCGAGCAGATGGTCTGGAGGCGCTCGTCGCTCACCTCGTAGCCCTCCTCTTCAACGTACGGCCGGGCACGGGCTGCGAGCGTCTCAACCGACAGATCTCGGACGTAGTGTTCATTGACCCAGTGGAGCTTGTCGAGGTCGAACTGCACGCCGCTCGTCCCCACGCGGTCGAGACTAAAGGCGTCGACCATCTCGTCGAGCGAGAAGAGCTCTTCCTCGGTGCCGGGGCTCCATCCCAGCAGGGCCAGGAAGTTGAGGAGTGCCCCCGGCTCGTAGCCGGCCTCCCGGTAGTCGGTCACGTAGACGGGAATGCCGAGCTCGTTTGCGTCCCGCTTCGAGAGCTTTCCGCCTCGACCGCTGTCGGGGGCTTGATCCCGACTACCGTCGGGGCTCAGAATGAGGGGCAGGTGTGCAAAGGTGGGCGGGGTCCATCCCAGCGCCTCGTACATCAGCACGTGCTTCGGGGTCGACGACAGCCACTCCTCGCCCCGAATGACGTGTGAGATGTCCATTAGGTGGTCGTCGACGATGTTGGCGAGGTGGTAGGTGGGCATCCCGTCGGACTTGAGGAGCACCTGGTCGTCGATTTCCGAGGTGGCGAACGACACGCCCCCGTGAACGATGTCGTCGAACTGGACGGTCTCTTGCCGCGGCACCTTGAGCCGAATGACGTAGTCTTTCTCTTCAAAGAGACGCTCCATCTCGTCGGCAGCCAGAGTCAGGGAGTTGCGCATCTGCCGACGCGTCGTCACGTCGTACGCCCCGTGCTCATCGCGCATCGCTTCGAGCTCCGCTTCCGTGTCGAACGCGTAGTAGGCCCGCCCCGCCCCAATGAGCTTCCGGGCGTACTTTCGGTAACGCTCGGTCCGTTCGGACTGACGATACGGCGCGTAGTCGCCGCCCTGCTCGGGGCCCTCGTCGTAGTCGAGCCCCCCCCACGAGAGCGCCTCGCGGATGTCGTCCTCGGCCCCCGGCACGTAGCGGGCCCGATCCGTGTCTTCGATCCGCAGCACGAAGTCGCCGTCGTGCCTGCGGGCAAAGAGATAGTTGTAGAGCGCCGTCCGCAGCCCGCCGATGTGAAGGCGGCCGGTCGGGCTCGGGGCAAAACGAACGCGGATAGGAGCATCGGAGGCCATTGTGCGGAGCGAAGGTCAGTTCCGGAAGTGGCGAGAAGAATGGGAGTGGGCCTGCGAGAGACGCCGACGTTTTGGAAAACCACGATTTGTAGAACGCGCCCTCCCCCCGGTTCCCCTGCGGCGCGGAATTGTCCGGGGCTTTGCGAAGCCCGGCGCCGCCTCAGTCCGGCTCGTCCGTGCGGGAAAGGGCCTGGTGTATATCAATCCCGAGTGCAGTTCTTCCCAACAGGTTGCATTCTGCGAGGTCGATTCGATAGTATGGGTATCGATAGCATGGGTACGTTCCGGCTCAATCTTTGCCCACCACACCGGAACGAGAGTCGCCCGTCGGTTCCTCCCGACAATCCTCCTGCGTTCATGATTCGTCCGAGAACCGCAATCAGTCTTCTTCTCTTCATCGGCCTCTGTGCCGCCTGCAGCGGCCCCCAGCAGACCGGCGGTTCGGGAGCGGAGACTTCGTCGTCGTCCAAAAACACGGTCGTCGCCCGGTACGCCGGCACTGAAATTACCCAGACCGAGCTGGACTCTGCCTTTGCCGCGTCGGTGGGCGGGCGGAAAAACGCCGCCGACACCTCCCTCAGCGCGTACCGCGACTTCCTCGATCAGTACCTGAACTATTGCCTGAAGGTGCGCGCCGCCCGCGACGCCGGGCTGGACACCCTCTCCAGCATTCAGAAGGACGTGTACAACTATCGTCAGGAGCTGGCGCGGCCCCGCGTGATGCGGGAGGAGGTGTACGAACCGGTGGTGCGCACCCTGTACGAGCGCCGCCGGCAGGCGGTGGAGGTGAGTCACATTCTGATTCGCACGCCGACGAATCAAGACACCCTTTCCGCCTACCGCACGATTCAGAAGATTGCGGACTCGCTCGATCGAGGCGTGCCGTTCGCCGAGCTTGCCTACCGAAACTCGGAGGACCCCTCCGCCCGCAAGAAGGAAAGTCGCGGGTACCGGGGCCGCATGGGCTACATCCGGGCGGGACAGATCGTGGAGCCGTTTGAGGAGCGAATGTACGCACTCGCTCCCGGACAGGTCAGCGACGTGTTTCGCACGAAGTACGGCTACCACATCCTCAAGGTGCACGACACGCGTCCGGCGCAGCTCCCCGTTCGTCTCTCCCACATCCTGCGCCGGCCGAGGGGGGACACCGCCGCAGCTCGACAGTTCCTCGACTCGCTCCGCACGGAGATCCGGACCGGCGACATCCCATTCTCGGCAGCGGCCCGGAAGCACTCCGAGGATCCCCGGTCGGCTGCAAAGGGTGGCGCGCTGGGCACAGTCAATCCGCAGTCCCTCCCCCCAAGCCTCCGACCGGTCGTCGCGTCCATGGATACCGTGGGCGCCGTTTCAGAGGTCGTTCGGAGTCGCTTTGGCCACCACCTCCTCAAGCTCACCGGTCGCCAGGAACGAAACTCTTTCGAGGAGGCCTACGACGCCCTCAAGAAGAAGGTCACCGGCCAACCTCGGGTGGAACGGCGCAAGCGAGCGTTCGCCCACCAGGTGCGTGCGCGAGAACGAATTACGGTGGACACGACCCGCCTTCTCGACGCGGTGGGCACGGCCTCGGTCGACTCCCTTGCCCGCCCGCTCCTCTCCCTCCCCGACTCCTCGGCACTTCGGACGTCCGAGGTGGCAACGCTGGGCGACTCCACCTACACCGTGGGGCAGATGGCGCGGCACCTGATGCAGACCGACGGCGGGGCCCAGATGACGGCCGCGGGTCTCATCGAATCGTTTTTGAATGAAAAGGCAATCCAGTACGCCGTCTCCCGTCGTACCCAGCGCGACCCGGTCCTGGCTCGGGAGATCAAAAAATACCGCGAGGGGACGCTTCTCTTCCGCTACATGCAGGACTCGGTCTGGACCGCCGCTGCGCAGGACACGGCGGGCCTGCGAAAAACCTACCGGCAACATCAAGACCGGTATCGGTTCCCGGAACGCATCCGGACGGTCGTGCTCCGCGCACCCGCCGACTCGCTGCTGGCTCCCCCCAAGCGGGCCTACGAGACGGACCGGTCGCTCCGAGCGACCGTGCAGGCGGCCGCTGAGGACTCGCTCGTCTCGGCCGATACCGTGTTCGTCACCGACCGCTCCCCCGAAGTTTACCGGCCGGTGCGCTCCGCCGCCGACGGGAAGCCGGTGGGCCCAACGGCCCAGGACGACGAGTGGCTCCTCATGATTCGCGACACGCGCCTCGCTCCTCGCCCCAAAAGTTTCGCGGAGGCGCGAAGCAGCGTCGTGCAGGATTATCAGCAGACCTACGAGCAGCAGGTGATCCAGCGGCTGCGAGATCGGTACAACGCCGAAACGTATCCGGACCGCCTTCGCCCTCCATTCGAGGATTTACCGTCAGCCCC
Organism: Bacteroidetes bacterium QH_10_64_37; assembly: GCA_003023105.1. The sequence goes on along the minus strand of PXSZ01000016.1, from coordinate 14,908 downwards.
GTAGCCCTCACGATTTTCAAGCGGAGGGAGAATACGAATCGGAGTGCGGGCTGCGTATTTCGTATTGCACATCGCCCCCAGGTAGCTTCCTGTACAGAACAGCCCCCGCGCCCCCACGCTCCGATTCCGATGGGGTTCGGGACATGTGTTCTTCCTTTCCCCAAACGCTCACACGGTCGGCACTTTTTCACGGCCCCGTAGAGGCCTCCGTCCCCCACGACCCTCGACCCTTCATCCTCTTTCCTATTCCCGAACCCGGGAGCGACCTCCAGTAACGGCCCCCGACTCAGCACGTCGTCGAATGCGTTTTCCCGCCCTCTCCACCAGTGCCCACCGTCTCGCCCTTCTCATCGGGGGACTCCTCGTCCTCGCCCTCGGGACCGGGTGCCAGTCGAACGACCCGCCCTCTTCGTACGTCGCCCGCGTGGGGTCGCACTACTTGACCCAGGACGACCTCAGCCGCATGCTCGCCGACATGGGACCTGCGCGCGACTCTGCGGCGGCGCGCCAGCAGGTCATCGATCAGTGGGTCACCCGCACGCTCCTGTACCGGGAGGCCGAGCGGCTCAATCTCCAATCGGTCGATTCCGTACAGCAGCAACTGGAGCGCCAGCGACGGTCGGTTCTCGTCTCAGCCCTGAAAACCCGGCTCTACAGAGAGACGGACCGGACGCCCTCCTCCTCGGAGGTACGCACCTACTTCGAGCGGCACAAGGAGCAACTGAGTCTCCGCGAGCCCTACGTGCGCGTTCGGTACCTCTCCACGGCCCGCCGCGCGGCGGCACAGACCGCCCGGCAGACCCTCCGCACGCTCCCGCCCCAATCCGACTCGACCTGGAGGGGCCTCGTGCGAACCCACGCCGCAGACACCACCCAAGCCTACCGATTGTCTCAACGCTTCCTGCCCGTGAGCCGCCTGACGCGGCAGCTCCCGTTTCTCGAAGAGGTGCTCGGTCGCTTGGAGGAAGGGGACGCTGCCCCAGTTTTGGACGCCAACGGCCGGTACCACGTCCTCCGGCTCGACCGCCGCCTTCCGGAGGGGGCGGACCCGAAGCTCAAGTGGATCGAGCCCGAAATCCGCCGCCGCCTCCGCATTCGCGCCCGGAAACAGATGTATGCCCACGAGGTTCAACGCCTCCGTAGCCAAGCGCAGGCCGACGGTGCGATCGAAACACCCTGAGCCACCGCTCCACCGCGGCTTGCTCGTCGTTCCTCGAACATGTGTTTTCCCCGCATGCCCCACCGCATTTCCGCATTCCCCCTGTCCCGGTCCTCCATCGGAGGCCTTCTCCTCGGAGCCCTCGTGCTTCTCATCACGGGCCTGGCCGCGCCGCCCGCGTACGCCCAGAACGCCCGCGTGGTGGATCGCATCGCGGCCGTCGTCGGCGACAACATTATCCTCAAGTCCGAGGTCGACCAGCTCGTACAGCGGCAGACCCAGCAGCAAAACGTCTCGTACTCCGACGACCTGTGGATGACCGGGCTCCAGCAGCTGGTCGACCAGAAACTCATCGCCGAGAAGGCCCGGCGCGACACGACCATCACCGTGACCGACCAGCAGCTGACCAACCAACTCAACCGGCGAATTGAGCAGCTGAAGCAGCGCGCGGGAGGACAGGAACGGCTGGAGCAGGCCTACGGCAAGAGCATTCTCGAAATCAAGGAACAGTTCCGGGAGAACCTGCGCGGGCAGATCCTGGCGCAAAAACTGCAGCAGAAGCGCAGGCAGAACATCAACATCACACCCAGCGAGGTGCGTCAGTGGTTCGAGGAGACTCCCCAGGACTCTCTCCCCCGCGTCCCGAAGACCGCTCGGATGTCCCACATCGTGCGGTACCCGAAGCCCTCGAAGGAGGCCAGCCAGGAGGCCAAGTCGCTCATTACCTCCATCCGCGACTCGATCGTTAACGAGGGCGCGTCCTTCGAGGCCATGGCCCGCCAGTTTTCGGCCCCCGGCGCTGCCGGCACGGCGTCCGGCGCCCTCAACAACGTGGACCTAAACGATCTCGTCCCCGAGTTCGCCGCCGTCGCCGCGCGCACGCCGGTCGGCAAGGTCTCGCAGGTCTTTTACAACGACAGCCAGAATGGGTACCACATTCTTCGCATCGACTCGAAGGACGGAAGCACCGTCGACCTCCATCACATCCTCATCAAGCCCGATTCGCCGAGCGGGGAACGGGCGAAAAAGTATCTGCGTGCGGTCCGCGACACGCTCCTCAACGATTCGGACGCATCCTTCGAACTGATGGCGCGCCGCCATTCGGAAGACGAGCGGACCGCCGAGAACGGGGGTCGCGTCACCGATCCGCAGTCCGGCACGCGCGACCTCGTGCTGAGTCGTCTCGGCCCCTCCTGGAAACAGACCCTTCGGACGCTGGAGCCGGGCGACATCAGCAAACCGTCCAAGGTGCAACTGCTAAATGAGGACCAAGCCTACCACATCGTCCTCCTCGAGCGTCGCGTCCCGGCCCACCGGATGAGTCTCGACAAGGACTACGAGCGCATTCGCCAACTCGCCCTCCGCGACAAGCGACGCCGACAGATGCGCGAGTGGACCGACCAGCTTCGAGACAAAATCTACGTGGACGTCCGCATTTCCAAAGCGGAACTGACGGCGATGCGGGGCCGCTAATCCCTCGCTCGTCTCACCTTACCTCAGTCGCGGGTTGAGCGAAACCGGCGATTTTGAGCCATAGACGCGGTTGATCGGTCGCTCATCGAATGATTGCGAGGAGTGCACTTCCCGCTCTTGGCTTATAATCGAAGATTCCGAGTTTCAACCCGCGACTGGCGTTAACCTTCACTCTCGGTCCGGTCGGCCTCGCTTCTGAATCGACTCCCCACCCTTGTGCCTTCTACTCCCTCCTCGCCGCCGCAGGACCCCGAAACGCTCGACGACCTGAGTGAGGCCTACGACCGCCTCCGCAACGAAATTGGCAAGGTCATCGTCGGGCAGGAGGACATCATCGAGATGGTGGTGGTCTGTCTCATGGCCCGGGGCCACACCCTCTTGATCGGGGTGCCCGGCCTCGCCAAGACGCTCCTCGTGCGCACCCTCGCCGGGGCGCTGGACCTGGACTTTAGCCGCATCCAGTTCACTCCGGACCTGATGCCCAGCGACATTACGGGCACGGAGATCATTCAGGAAACCCACGACGGACGCCACTTCGAGTTTGCGGCGGGTCCCATCTTCGCCAACGTCATCCTGGCCGACGAGATCAACCGCACGCCCCCCAAGACGCAGGCCGCCCTGCTGGAGGCCATGCAGGAGCAGCACGTGACGGCGGCGGGCGAGACGCACACGCTCGGCGACCCCTTCTTTGTGCTCGCCACGCAAAACCCGATCGAGCAGGAGGGCACCTATCCCCTGCCCGAAGCGCAGCTCGACCGCTTCATGCTGAACCTGTGGCTCGACTACCCCTCGTTCGACGAGGAGACCGAGGTGGTCCGGAGCACCACGTCCGGGCCCCTCGCCGACGTGAGCCCGGTGATGTCGGCCGAGGAGCTGCAGACCTACCAGGACTTCGTGCAGCAGATTCCGGTGGCCGACAACGTCATCGAGTACGCGGTGCAGCTGGTGACCCGCACCCGTCCGGAGTCCGACGCCGCCCCCGACTTCATCGACAACTACCTGAGCTACGGCGCGGGCCCGCGGGCGTCGCAGTACCTCGTCCTGGGGGCGAAGACGCTCTCGGCCCTCGAAGGACGTATGACCCCCGTCGAGGCCGACATCCGCCGGATGGCCGTCCCCGTCCTCCGGCACCGTATCGTTCCCAGCTTCAACGCCGAGGCGGACGACGTGTCGTCGGTCGATCTCATTGGGCGGCTGCTTGAAGACAAATAACGGCTCGTGGCTTTCGCCGGTCTTCAGACGGTGCGCTGAGAAAAACCAGACCTGCGACTGTCGGTAGCATCTATGCTGTGGAGGGATGTCGTACAGCGCCTTGGAACCGAGGATCTCCACGGCAGCATCGTCGGGACGGAATCTGCGCTTAACTTTTTCATGAAGCTGTTGCGCGTCGGATGGACACTTCGCGGTACAGCCGGCTTACGCTGCTGGAACGGGTAGACTTTTCGGAGGAGCTGGCCGTCTTTCGCCTTCGCGCCGACGAGCCGGTCGACTTTACGCCCGGGCAGTACGCCACCATCGGACTGATGGACGACGGCACCGACCGCCCCCTCCTCCGCCCCTACTCGGTGGCGTCTGCCCCCGGCACGACGGAGGTGGAATTCTTCATCGAACGAGTCGACGAAGGAGACCTGACCTCGAAGCTCTGGGACCTGGAGCAGGGCGCGGAGGTCTGGATGCGCGACAAAATTGTGGGCCGCTTCACGCTCGATCCCAGCTGCTCCTACCATCTCATGGCGGCAACGGTGACCGGCGTGGGACCCTACGTCAGCATCGTCCGCGATCAGTTGCAGGCCCTTCGCGCGGACACCCTCGATGCGCCCGAGCCCATGCTGGTGCTGCACGGGGCGAGCCGCTCCTGGGAGCTGGGCACTTACCTCGATGAGCTCGCGTCCCTTGCCGAGCAGGTCGACTGGTTCAAGTACGTGCCGACCGTGAGCCGCCCGTGGGAGGATCCGGAGTGGACCGGAGAGTGCGGGCGAGTCGAAGACATCCTACGGAAGTACCTGGACGCAACTCCATTTGCGCCGGGCGACACCGCCGCCTACACCTGCGGCCATCCGAAAATGATCGAGAAGGCGCAGGGCATCCTCCACCGGGCCGGGTTCGACGAAGACGCCATCCACGAGGAGAAATACTTCGTCGAGCGCAACGGAACCTGAGTCAGGGGGGCGGACGCAGACCTGACGCCGAAGCCGGCGGAGGATGCACGAGACGAATCGTTCCGCCAACCGAACGACGGATCTTTTTCCCGGGCGACAACTTTCAGGCAGCAGACGGGGAAGGGGGACCGATTGTAGCAGGGCCCCGCCGTTGTCGCCCATCCGTCGTATCTTCTGGACGCTTCAATCCGTGTCGTTCCTGTCCCCCGTGCGCACCGCTCCCCCCATTTGGTGTGTCGCTGTCCTCTGCCTGCTCGGCGCCGGGAGGGGCATCGGGGGCCAACCGGCGCAGGCGCAACCGTCTATCACCGGCGGCACGGTGGCGTGTGACGACGGAACCGCCGACCGGTACCCGTGCGAGGACGTCAACCTGCTCTCATTTCTCTCGATCGATGACCTGGGAGGGGCTTCCGGCACTCAGCTTAACGACGTGTGGGGCTGGACCGACCCCCAGACCGGCACCGAATACGCGCTCGTGGGCCGGACCGACGGCACGGCGTTCGTGGACGTGAGCACCCCGACGGAGCCGGTGTATGTGGGCGAGCTGCCGAGCCACTCGGAGCCGAGCACCTGGCGCGACGTGAAGGTGTACGAGAACCACGCCTTCATCGTGAGCGAGGCCTCCGGGCACGGGATGCAGGTCCTCGACCTAACTCAACTCCGAGACGTGGAGCCGGAGGAACGGCCCGTGACCTTCGCAGAGACGGCGCACTACGACGGCGTCGAGACGGCCCACAACGTCGCCATCAACCCTGAAAGCGGATTTGCCTACATCGTGGGGGGCAGTGGCGCGGACACGACCTGCGGCGGCGGCCTCCACATGGTCAACATTCAGGATCCGACGGCGCCCACCTTCGCCGGATGTTTTGCCGACCCGTCCACGGGGAAGTCCGACGCGGGGTACACCCACGATGCGCAGTGCGTGAACTACGAAGGCCCCGACCGCGACTATCAGGGCCGCGAGGTGTGCTTCAATTCCAACGAGACGGCCGTCAACATCGCCGACGTGACGAACAAGAACAATCCAACGACGATCGCCAACGCCACGTATCCGCAGGTCGGATACACCCACCAGGCGTGGCTCACCGAGGACCACCGCTTTCTGTACGTCGACGACGAGCTCGATGAGGCGGAGGGATTCGTAGACCGGACCCGCACGCTCGTCTTCGACGTGACGGACCTGGACCGCCCGGAGCTCGTGACGAGCTTTTCGGGGGCCACCGGAGCGATCGATCACAACCAGTACATCGTCGGGAATTATTCGTATCAGGCCAATTATCAAAGTGGGCTCCGTGTCCTGGACGTGGCGAGTCCCGAGAATCCGGAGGAGGTGGCGTTCTTCGATACGTATCCGGACGGCAACGAAGCGTCCTTCGACGGGGCCTGGAGCACCTATCCGTTCTTCGAGCGCAACATGGTCCTCATCAGCAGCATTGGGGAAGGCCTGTTCGTCGTTCAGCCCAGCCTCTCCCCCCTCCTGTCGCTGACCGGGACCCAACGCGAGCAGGGGGCTCTCGTCCGGTGGTCCATTTCGGCGGCGGCCCAGACGGATCGCATCGAACTGGAGCACAAGCCTCCGGAGGCCACCGCTTGGAGACTGGCCGAAACCTTCGCGGGCCGCAGCGGCTCCGGCATTCAGGAATACGAGTTTCCGTTCGAGGACCTTCGCCCCGGCACCCACCGGTTCCGCATTCGACACTACTCGACGGATGGATCGGTGCAGACGAGCACCGCCGAGTCGGTCCGCGTTCTGCCTACCGAGCCTTTCGTCGCGGACGGTCCCTCTCCGCATCCCGTTCGGAACCAGGCCCTCTTCACGCTCACGCTTCGCGAGTCGCAGCCCCTTCGCGTGGTCCTGTACGACGCGATGGGGCGCCGCGTCCGGGTTCTGCACGACGGGTCGGTCACGGCGGGCGTCATTCAACGGTTTCGGATCCGGGCGCGTCAGCAAGCCAGCGGCACGTACTTTCTGCGGGTGCAGGGCGAATCGATTCAGTTGCTGCGCAAGGTGGTCGTCGTGCGGTAGCGAAGGGCTCCTCTCCGTTCGGTCTCTTCGGGTCAACCAGTTCGAGGTACGATGAACATCCTGGACTGTGGATCCGTGGACTCATGCTTGCGGCCCTCGACTGCCGCGGTGCCCCCGATCTATTGCTCGGCGGCCTCCGGAGCCGCACCGCCTGTGGCCGGGCGTCGTTTCGAGCCACCAGCACCCAGCGTGCCCCCTCGGCGCCGTGCAGGAGCCGGAGGCCTCGGACCTCCCCCTCCAGGTACAGGCCACTTTCCGGCGGAGGCACGGCTCTCCAACGACCGTCCCCGTTGCCCTGCAGGACGGTCCCGTAGCTGGCGTCGTAGCGGCCCTGTCGGGGCCGCACCCCGTAGAAGTTGCCCCCCATCATTACCTCGCGGGCTCCGTCGCCGTCGAGGTCGCGGGCAAGGACGCTGTAGGTCGGTGCGAACTGCGCCCGGGAGGGAAGCGGCTGGACGGCGAACGTTCCATCCCCCTGGCTCTCGACGTAGACGCTGGCGAAGGTGCGTGCCTCCCGGACCGTCGCCTTCCGGATCGCCGCCGCTGAAAAGAGGTCCTCAAGTTGGCTGGCGCCGAAGGACTCGTACGTCGGGAATTTTTCCTTCAGCGACGGGATCTGCTTGAGGAGCGCGTCTCGCTGGGCCCACGGGTAGCTCACGCCGTTGTTGTAGCGGGTCAGAATGGGCTCGGGCTGACCGTCGTCGTTAAAGTCGCTTCGGTAGAGGCGAACCGGCTCGTCGGCGGAGGCCTGAAGGCGGGCGTTGAGGCCGAAGTTACCGGCAACCAGATCGGGGGTGCCGTCACCGGTGAGGTCGGCGGCGCGGACGACGTTCCACCAGCCTTCGGTGCCAGCCAGCCCGGCCGCCTCTGTGCGGTCGACCAGGCGGTTCTCGCGGTTCTCGAACACGGTGATGGGCATCCACTCACCCACCACCACGAGGTCCGGCACGCCCGTATCGCGCACATCGGTCCACACAGCGTCGGTCACCATGCCCACGTCGCGCAGGTTCGGGGCTACCTCGTCGGTCACGTCTGTGAAGTGGCCGGTGCCGTCGTTTTCGAGGAGGGCGCTTTTCGGCGTCTTGCCATAGTGCCGGGCCACGACGCGGCTGCCCACGAAGAGGTCTGCGTCGCCGTCTCCATCGAAGTCGGCAGGAGCAGCGACGGCCCCATTCTCGGTCCTGTCCGCCGGCAGGGCCCCGCCGGCCCGACGGAACGTGCCGGTTCCGTCGTTGAGGTAAAGCCGGTCGCGCAGGGCTTCGTGGTCGCCCCAAAACTCGTTGCCCCCGCTCACAACGTAGAGATCGGTTGCTCCGTCGCCATTTGCATCGAAGAAGGTGGCATCGACATCCTCGTGCAGCTGGTCGGCAGTCCAGAGGCTGTCGTTCGACACGGAGCGCCGGAACCGGCCGTCCTCCTGCTGGACGTAGAGGGCGCCGGGCTGGCGCTTCGCGCCCCCGATGTAGACGTCGTCGAGGCCGTTTCCGGTCACGTCCCCAACGGCCAATGCCGGTCCCTCAGTCGAGAGCTTGCGCGGCATCAGCGGCTCGCGCGTGAAGTCGCTGTACGCATTCTCTTTGTGCCGAAAGTCGATGCCCAGCGTGTCGGCGGTCGTCGTGGTGAAGAGCGGGGTGCTCGTCTCCGGGGCCAACGGGGCCTCCTGCGCGGTCGCGTCGGCCTGCCGGAGAGTAATTGTTCGATCAACGGCCACGTCCCTCCGCGTCTCGGTGCGACCGTCGGGCCAGACCACCGTGAGGGAGTCGACGGCCTTCTCCCCGAGGCCGAAGTGCAGGCGCGGGTCGACTGAGGACTGGTAGCCGCGGGTGGGCATCTGCTCCAGCAGCTGGGTCCGGCCCTCCTGGTAGACGGTTACCTTCGCCCCGATCCCGTAGGTGTTGTCCCCCTTCCCCTCCAGCCGGACCGTCAGAGAACGGTGGCCGCCGCGGAGCGTGTCGGCCCGGTTCTCATAAATTGACGCCGGGGCGTCGAGGTTGTTGATGACCAGGTCGAGTGCGCCGTCGTTGTTGAGGTCCGCGTAGGCGGCCCCGCTCGAGAAGCCGGGCTGGCTGAGGCCCCAGACGCTCGTCGAGTCCGAGAAGGTAAGGTCCCCGTCGTTGCGGAACGCAAAATTGGCGATCGGCTCGTGGGGCATCTGTTCCTGCAGCGCCATGTCTTTTTCGGTCACCTCCTCGTTCAGCGACCGTGCAACCTTCGGCTGCGAGGCGCGCTCGAGGTAGTCGAGGTCGTTGGGGCGGCGGACGATGCCGTTGGTCACGAAGAGGTCCTTCCGGCCGTCATTGTCAAGGTCGGCGAAGACGGGCGCCCAGCTCCAGTCCGTGGCCGCCATGCCGGCCAGAAGCCCAGTCTCGCTAAAGCGCCGGTTCCCCTGGTTCAGTTGGAGCGTATTGCGTCGGAGCTGGTGGTGGTAGCCGTACCGGCGTATAAGCCGATAGATGTCTTCTGCATCGGCCGTGTTGGAGGTGGTGAGAATGTCCTGCCGGGCGGGTAGCATGTCGAGCACCGCCACGTCCGGGCGCCCGTCGTTGTTGTAGTCCGCCGCGTCGACGCCCATCGACGAGTAGCTGACGTGCCTGGTGGCCCGCTCGATGGCCTCCGTAAAGGTGCCGTCGCACTCGTTGTAGTAGAGGTAGTCGTGCTCGTGGAAGTCGTTGGCCACGTAGAGGTCCGGACAGCCGTTCCGATTGAGGTCGCTGGCTACCACTCCCAGGCCGTATCCGGTGCGCCCGCTGTAGAGTCCGGCCTCGTCGGTTACCTCGATGAAGGTGGAGTCATCGTTGCGGTAGAGGCGATCGCCCGCTCGTTTACTTTTTTCCTCGCGGAGGGTCCCGCGGCCGTAGGTCTGCTCCTCGTGGACCGAAGAGTTGAGCAGGTAGACGTCAAGGTCCCCGTCCCCGTCGTAGTCAAAGAAGGCGGCCTGCGTGCCGAATCCTCGCTGGTCAAGATTGTACGCGGCGGCCTTTTCCTCAAAGGTAGGAACCCCATTTTCGCCGGGACCCTGGTTGAGGAAGAGCTGATTGTGTCCCTCTAATCCGTGGATGCCATGAACGACCGAAACGTAGATATCGAGTCGGCCATCTCCGTTCACGTCGGCCATCGCGGCGCCGGTTGACCAGTCGGCCGAGCCCGCAACGCCGGCCGCATTGGTCACCTCCTCGAACCGGAAGTCGCCCCGGTTCAGGTAGAGCGCATTCGGCCCCTCGTTGGCCGTGAAGTAGAGGTCGATGAGGCCGTCGTTGTTGAGGTCGCCCACCGCCACCCCACCGCCGTTGTAGTAGTAAAGGTAGTTGAGAATGTTGAGGGCCGGGGATGGGGACAGCTCATTCGCGAACGTCACCCCCGTGCTATCCGGGGAAAGCTGAGTGAAGAGGGACGGGGCATCCGACGGAGGGTCCGAACACGCGGAAAGCAGAATGATGAGGGGCGGCCCGAGCAAAAGAAGAAGGGGACGGCTCCCTACATCCCAATTCGTCATCCGAGCACAGAAAACGCGAAGGGCGAAGAAGAAGCACGAGAGACAGGTCGGTTCGGCCTTGGGCTGCCGAGGGCACGCAGTACGTAACGAAAGGTCTTCTCAGCGATCACGAGCCGTCGTGCCCAACCCTCCCCTTCCCCCATCCCAGACGCTGCTAGTATCCGGGATTTTGGGTTAGATTCGGATTTGAGTCAAGTTCGGACTGGGGCACCGGAAAGAGCACGCGGTACGGCTCACTTTCCTCCTTGTGGGCCCAAATTTCGGAGGTGAACTTGCCAAATCGGACCAGGTCCTGGCGTCGCTTCGCTTCGGAATGAAACTCACGCGTGCGCTCATTAAGGAAAAATTCCTCCGAAAGGTCACCCGCATCGATCGGCTGATCCGGGTCGAAGGCTCGTTCCCGCACGCGGTTCATCAGGTCGACACTCTGCTGGTTCGGTCCGTTCATCCGCCACAGGGCCTCGGCTTTAATCATGTACATCTCAGCCAGGCGAAAGAATGCGTAGTCGTTTTTGAACGAGCCCGTCGTGTTATTCGGGTTGACCGGCCATTTCATCGGGCGAATCCCCGCTCCCTCAGAAGCTCCTGTAAGAGGAACCTCTTTCGTGAAGATCAGGGGATCGCCTTCACGGTTAAAGGCCGGTTCGTCCGTGTAGAGGTTGCGCGCCCGCCCCTCGAGAAACATGTCCTTCCGCAGGTCATCGTCGCTAAAGGTGTCGTAGGACCCGGGCAGCGTCGCCAATCCATTGCAGCACCCCGTTGGCCACTGGTTGTAGTGAAGCACCTTGAAGTGGTAGCCCAGTCCAGGGCCTCCCTCCTCCACGTTTTGTTTGGCAAAAATAATCTCCGGCGACGTATGATTGTCTAGCGCGAAGTTCTGGAAAAAATTGTCGGCCAGGCTGTAGACTCCCGAATCGATAATGGCATCAACTTCGGCGACGGCCTCCGTATACATCGGCTCTGCACGCTGCAGCCCGCTTTCGGTGACCTCTCCCTTAAACACTTCCGCGTTGAGATACATGTTGGCGAGGATTGCCCGGGCGGCTCCTTTCGTCACCCGACCCGTGTTCGCTCCGCTTCGCTCCAGGGGAAGGTTGGGGAGCGACTCCTTCAGTTCCGTTTCGACGAAGTTGAAGACCGCCCGGCGGGTCGTGTCCGAGGGCGGATTGTCCGGATCCGCCGCGGGCGCCGTCACGATGGGCACGCCCCCGAAAAGGTCCATGAGCGTGTAGTAAAAGAAGGCACGCAGCGTGCGCACCTCAGCCGCGAACTCGTTGAGCGTGCTCTCGTCCAGCGTTGATTGCTCCAGGTTGCTCAGTACGGTGTTTGCGCGGGCAACCCCAGTGTACGCACCGCTCCAGGCACTTCCTGCGGCCGGGTCCGTGGGCGTCCACGATTGGGTGTGCAGTCGGCGCCACACCCCGTTGTCGTCCCAGTCCTGGCCGCGGGTCGGGACGATCGCCTCGTCCGTGCTGACCTCGCTGTTCCACCAGTATTGACCCTGCGAAATGGAACCCAGTTGATTGTAGACGGGGACCACGGCCGCCCGGAATTCATCCTCTGTCTGGTAAAATTCCTCGGGAGAGATCGTGTCGAACGTCTCCGGCGACAGATCGCACCCCGAGAAGACGAGCGCGGCGGACGCCACGACGGTGATCAGAATCAGTCGGTTCATCTTTTGTATCGTCGCATGAAGGATCATAAGTGGTTTCGGCCCAGTGGTACAAGATCCGAGATAGACGCCCGGCGAGAGAGAAACGCCGAGCCTTCTCGATAGATGTCAGGTAGAAGGCGCGGAGGGAACGCAGGGATCCCTAAATGTTGATGCTCACCCCCAGCGTAAAGGTACGGGGGCGAGGGTAGTTGAGGTAGTCGACCCCTTTCGTGGGAAGCGCTCCTGCATTGTCGGTCTTCACCTCCGGATCGTATCCGTCGTAGGGAGTAAGAACGAAAAGATTGCTGCCCTTTACGTAGACACGGGCCCGTCGTACCTGAGGGAGGAGGGAGGTAAGCGTGTACCCCAGCGTTAGGCTACTCAGTCGGAGATAGGAGCCGTTCTGGATCCACCGAGACGAGTAGACCGGTGCTTCCTCGATGTCGGTTGGGGCGTCCAACGCCGAGGCCAGAAAGTTGTTATTCGTCAGCACCTGGGTCTTCGCCGCGTACGTAAGGGCCGTGTTGTTAAAAATCTCCTGTCCGTATTTCCCGCTAAAGGACGCATTCAAACTCCAGTCCTTCCAGGTTGCCTGGGTTGAAAACCCGTAGATCAGGTCCGGCTCGGCGCTGCCGACCACCTGTCGATCCTCGGTAGACGGCGACGGCGTGGTGCCCACGACCTCATCGCCGATGCCGTCCCCGTCGGTATCCTCATAATCCTTGAAGATCTGGTTCTGATTCTCAAACCCGGCAAAGACGGGCCCGTAGAACGTCCCGACCGGGTCTCCGGGCTGGAGAATAAAGGACTGCACGCCCGTGAGTCCCGGTCCGCTCACGCTCCCGTACACGATGCGGTCGCGGCCCCCGCCGAGGCTCACGATTTCGTTGTTGTTTCTACTCGCCGTCACACCGATCGAGAGGTTCAGGTCTTCTCGATCGAAGATGGTCCCGTCGAGGGAAAATTCAACGCCGGTATTTTCCATCTCCCCTACGTTGTCGAGCTGGGTGCCCACCACGGCCGGTTGCGGGACCGGAAGGTTGGCCAGCAGTTTCTCGGTCGTGCTCCGGTAGTATTCCGCAGAGCCGCTAAGGCGCCCCGAGAACAGAGCGAAGTCCACGCCGAGATTGAGTGTTGACTTTTCTTCCCACTGCAATTCTGGGTTTGCGAACTGGTTCGGAGCGACACCCACTTGAGTCTGTTGTCCAAAGACGGCGCGAAACCCGGGAGCAAGCGTTTCGAGGGCGGCGTAGTTCCCAATATCTTGGTTTCCGGTCACCCCGTAGCCCACACGGAGCTTGAGATCCGTGATTGCGTCCGGCAGGGAAAGATCCTGACTGAGGCGCCACGCCGCCGAGGCCGCCGGGAAGAGCCCCCACCGTCGATTTTCCCCGAACCGGGACGATCCGTCGCGCCGGAGGGAGAGCGAGAGGAGATATCGGTTGTCGTAATCGTAGTTGAACCGCCCAAAGATAGAGGCGAGCTTGTGCATGTTCTTGAACGAGTAGGGGAGGAGACTTTCTCGTCCTCCAGCCCCAAGATTGTTGTACGTCCAGAGATCCGTGATAAACTCCTCGGCATCCGCGCCGAAGCCTTGGTTGAACCAGTCCTGATAGGAAAACCCGGCCACAGCATCCACGTGGTGGGTTCCGAAGGTGTTTTCGTAGCTCGTCGTGCCCTCTATGCGTTTCGAGATGAGCTTATTCTGGTCTCTCTCGGCCCGCCCTCCTTGGTCCTCACCAAATGAAGAGGTCTTCGGAAAATACGTGTTACGCGTGCTCTGCGAGACCTCTCCTCCAACATCGATGCTGGCACTCCATCCTTCTGTAATGTCGAAGTCGGCAGAGAGGTCAGCGATCGTTCGTAGGGTTTTCGAGAGATCTGTGACTTGGCGCGCGGCCGCGACGGGGTTCCGCGTAGACTCCGAGTACCGGAAGAAATAAACCCGCCGGTCTCCTGATACGGCGTGTAGTCATCCTCAACGTAGGCGGACGTGAGGTTGGCAGTTAGCTGGAGCCGATCATCGAAGGCTTGCAGGTTCGCTTTAAACCGTCCACGGAGCCGCTCTGTGCCCGAGCCGATCACGATTCCCTCTTCGTTCGCGTAGTTCAGAGAAGCACGATACCGCGTGCTTTCTGCCCCTCCAGAGAGGGCCAAACTGTGGCTTTGCGAAACGGCCCTTCGAGTTATGGCCTCCTGCCAGTCTGTATTTGCGTTTCCAAGGGATTCAAGACGACCTTCCGGTAGATTCCCTGCGTCAACTTGGTCCTCAACGAAGCTACGATACTCGCTGGCGCTGAGGAGGTCCAGTTTTCTATGCATGTTCGACATCGAAACGGACGAACTGTAGTCCACCTGCACGTCGCCCGCCTCGCCGTCCTTCGTTTGAATCAACACCACGCCGTTGGAGCCGCGCGCCCCATAGATGGCGGTGGCAGAGGCATCCTTCAGGACATCGATGGACTCAATGTTGCCGGAATTGATGAAGCTCAAGGGGTTTCGTCCTGTCCCAAATCCTCCCGGTGCCCCGTACTCCTGAAGAGGAATTCCATCGATGACAAAAAGGGGCGAGTTTGAGGCGTTGATAGAGGTTGCCCCGCGGATGCGAACACTAATTCCTGCTCCCGGCTCGCCGTTGGACCGTGTAATGTTCACGCCAGCGGCGGCGCCCTGCAAGAGCTCCTGGGGCGAGGTGTTCACTCCGGCTACCTCTGCCTCTTCAACGTTGATGGATGCGACCGACCCAGTCAGGTCCTGCCGCTGCTGGGTCCCGTACCCGACGGCGACAACTTCTTGGAGTTGCGTCACCTCCGGAGCAAGAGAAAAGTTCACCTCGGTTGTCTCCCCGGCGGAGACTTGTACGTCTTCCACGACCCGATCGCTGTACCCCACGAACGACGCTTGGAGATCATACGCCCCCGGGGACAGGCCGCTAATCTCGTAC
>PXSZ01000015.1 GCA_003023105.1 Bacteroidetes bacterium QH_10_64_37 | reverse complement strand
AACGGCAACGCCTCGAAGAAGCAGGTCCGCTTCATGATCGACTCGATCCTCTCGACCGGCGACGCGGACTTTACGCACGACACCGCCGACGCGCTCGCCGTCGCCCTGTGCCACGGCAACCGCGACGCGCACGGAGACACCGAGTCCTACACTGGCTGGGCCAGCTTCGTCGATGCCAACCCCGACAGAGTCTCGGAGTGAGGAGTTCTCTGAATGAGGAGTTCGGAATTTGGAATGCGGAATGGCCTCCCCTGGGCGTTTTCTGCATTTCCAACCCCCCACTCCGAATTCAGATTTCGCATTCTGAACTTCCCATTCCCCACTCGTCAGCGGTATCCCTTTTCTTTGTCCCGCACCCGGACCACCTCTTCCACCTCCTCGGTGTCGAGTCGGCCGTCGCTTAGCTCGCGGGCGAGTTCAGCGATCCGCTCCACCTTGTTGGGCGCTTGCCGCCACTCCGGATGGGCCTGATCGATGAGGCTGACGAGAATGCGGAGATAGGGATAGCGCTCCTCACGAGAGTCGATCTCGGCAATCGACTGCGCAAAGAGCTCACCGTTGCGGCCCACCTGCCGGTCGACCATCGTCGTGTCGTAGCGCATAGCGGAAAAGGATCAACCCAAGTAGTCGAGCGCGCCACTCCGGATCCCTCTGAGCGACGAGTCACAAAGCACTGCGTCCAACGCGGCGCCCCGCCAAGAGTTGCCCGTCTCCTGCAGAGCCGTTTCCCCCTTTTCCTCGTCTTTCCTCCTCCGGGGGGTCAGGCCAACGTTTTCATTTTCTTTACGGGCGATTGCCCCGTAGCCTGCGTCGCCGCGAACCTGGTGTCGCAGGTGCCGTACAGTATATCAGCATCCACCAGTTTTTGCAGTGCCATGAGCAGCCGTTCCGACGAGTCCTCCACGCCGTATCAGCTGGACCTGCTTCCGGAGGTCCCAGCCTTTCACCGCAGTGCCCTGCGCGACGGGCGCCTCTCGGAGGGCCAGCTCGTCTACTACGGCCCCCAGCCCTCCTACTACGGCATCGGGGAGGTGAAGCGCATCAACGGGTCCGACATTGCCGTGGACTTCCGCGGCACCGGCCTCTTCGACGTGCACGAGGAAATCATCGAGCAGCGCTACCTCATTCGCATCCCGCCGGAGAAGAGGGCCGAGCTATAGGTCCAATTCCGCGATCCGATTCGTCGAGGGCCTGTAGACGTCCGCTGCGGTCCTACACGTTGACCCGTCGATGCTCAACTTACCCCCTGCTTACCGGACATTTTTCGTTCTATCCCGAGCCGCAGTCCCGAAAAATCCCAAATAGAAGCAGGTCATCCCGAATGCTTTCGAGGAGCTCTCTGAAAACAGCAGAGCTTGCCTCGAAAAGATTCCCCGCAAGGGGATGACCCAGGATCCCCGGATCGGGAGCCTGCACTCGAACCTTTTCGGTGTTCGAAATAACGAGTCATGGAATTTTTCGGGGCGGAAATTGAAAGTGTCCGGTAGTGAAAACCGTCTTTCAAAAAGTCAAGATGCCGAGCTGATCTAGACGAGAAAAGTCGCGTGTCGAGCCCTCAATTTAGACGATGTGGTACCTGAAAAAGGTGCTCCGCCTTGATTTCGAATTCCCTCCGCTATATACTATTCCTCACATTGGTAGAACAGTGCGGCGCGACTAACGAGGGCGGCGCAACTAACGAAGCTCTACCCCGGTTTTCTCGCGTGGGGCGTAGCGAGACACAAGAGGCGGCCCCGACAGGGGTCGGGACACGTTCAAGATGCCATTTGCGCACCGCAGGCGATCCCGAAAGCTTGCGTGGATCGTCGAGGAGTAAAAATGAGCAGATTGGAGCCTGTCCCGACGTTCGGCCGCCCTGAAACCGCAGTAGCGTCCCGTGAGAAATCCGGGCTACCCTTGCGTTAGCGGACAAGTCCTTGATCGTCACTGCGTCTTGCCGCTGAACTTCCTCGCCGAAAAGCGACGACGCGTCATTCAGAGCGGACGCGCAACACGCGAAACGGTCCCTTCCTCGAACGAATCCTCGAACAAACTACGCACGCTTTGACTATGAGCTTGACTATGAATCAGTACGTACGACGCTACTTTGTTACACCTCTTCTCTTCCTCACTGCTGTTGGACTCGTGGCCACAGGCTGCGACGCTCTCGAAGGCCCGCAAGGCGAACAAGGCCCGCCCGGTGAAGACGGCGAGCAAGGCCCGCCCGGTGAGCAAGGACCCCAGGGCCCCGCAGGTCCAGGCCCCAGTGTTGTAAAGTTCAGCTTCGATGAAAGTGAACTTGAGAGCCGCTCGGGACGAGGAGCTCGTGAGGCGTTCGTGCAGGAAATTTCTGAAATTGACAGCGCCGTCGTTGACAGCGGCACGGTCCTGGCCTACCTGGAGCAATACCAAAACGGAAACATCTCGCAGTCGTCGGTCGAGATGAAAAACCAAAATTCGACCAACGGGGAGTCGGTGATCGTGGAGTCGGTTTTTGTGCCACAGGACGGGTACGTGGCCATCCACGACAGCACGCTTCTCGATGGCGACGCTGTGGGCAGTGTCATAGGCGTTTCGCAGTACCTGGAGGCCGGCAGCTACGAACAGGTCGAAATCGCTCTCTACCAAGGCGTGCCCGGCCAGTCCTTCAACCAGTCGAGCCTGCAGGGCGACCAGCAACTCATCGCCATGCCGCACCGGGAGAACAATGACAACCAGGAGTACAACTTCGTCTCCTCGGACGGAAGCGCGGACGGCCCCTTCACCTCCGCTGGCGAAGTGGTGGTCGACCCGGCCTTCGTAACGATTGGCAACGATGCTGAGGTCATCCTCAACGACCAGGAATCCGACGGTGAGACCATTACCGTCCGGTCGGCCTACGTGCCGGAGGACGGATACGTGGCCATCCACGACACCTCGGACGCCATAATCGGCGTTTCCGAGTACCTGGACCCCGGGTTCTACAACGACCTGACCGTCACCCTTTTCGAAGATTTTCCGGGGAAGGACTTTCCGGCCGACACGACGCTGCCGGGAGACCAGTCGCTCGTTGCTATGCCGCATGAGGAGACGAGCGATCCGGATGTCGACCCGGACGAGCCGGAGTTTAACTTCGTCTCATCGGGCGGCAATGAAGACATCCCTTACTTCGTCGAAAACAATTCTGACAACGGCGCGGTCACCGATTCGGGCTTCATCACGGTGGCCTCTTCGTCGACGGGATCCAACCCGATGACGAACGTGAACGGCGACCCCAACACTAGTTGGGCATCGCTGCCGCTCGACTTCTTCGTCGATACGGACGGCAATGATGAGGTTGATGCGGAAGTCAATGTCGACTACACGCATGACTACTCACAGGTTACCGTTCTCTTTACCGCGATGGATCAGTCGGCGCTGGACCAGCTCGACGGAGAGTTCAATGTCAAGGTGGTCGTCGTGCCGTCAGAGGCTCAAGGATCGGGTTCGTCCTCGTCGCAGTCCTCCTCGAATGTGGAGTACGACTTCTCCACCTACGAGGAGGCCGCCGAGCACTTCGGCCTCACGGAGGAGGACATGCGCGTCGTCCGCCGCTAGCGGCCCACGGCCCGTCGTCAAACTGTTCTTTCGATCCTCGAGGCCCGCCTTGTCCTTCCGGCAGGGCGGGCCTTCTTTTTTGGTCCTGTTGTTGATCCGTGACGACCACTGGGGCCGAACGCTCCTACGACGCGGGCATTGTAATTGTACCTGTGCACTTCTCCTGCCGCATCCCTGCCGGGCCCCTCCATGGCGCACCTCGACGTCTCGACCGTGACGAAGCGCTACGGCCAAACTGTAGCGGTCGATAACGTCTCGTTTGCAGCCGAGCCCGGACGCATTCTCGGCCTTCTCGGCCCCAACGGGGCGGGCAAGACCACGACGATCCGGATGATCACCTACATCGCCGTCCCCGACACCGGCTCGGTGCATTACGACGGGCGCGAGGTGGGCTCCTGGAGTCAGAAGCGGATGGGGTACCTGCCCGAAGAGTCGGGCCTCTACAAGCGCCTTCGGGTGAAAGAGCAGCTCGTCTACCTCGGCACCCTCAAGGGCCTCTCGCGGGCGACAGCCGCCGAGCGGGCCGACTACTGGCTCGACCGCTTCGACGCCACCGGCTGGGCCGACATGAAAACCGAGGAGCTGTCGAAGGGCATGCAGCAGAAAATTCAGTTCATCGCCACGCTGCTGCACGACCCGTCGCTCCTCATCTTCGACGAGCCTTTCAGCGGCCTCGACCCTATCAACGCCGACCTCCTGCGCGACATCATCCTGGAGCTGCGCCGCGACGACCGCACAATTCTCTTCGCCTCCCACCGCATGGAGCAGGTGGAGCAGCTCTGCGACGACATCTGCCTCATGGCCAACGGCGAGGTGGTGCTCCAGGGAACCCTGCGGTCCATCAAGGAACAGTTTGGGAAAAACACGCTGGTCCTGGAGTTCGACGGGCCCGACGCGTTCATCGACGAGCTGGCGAGCGCCGGGCTGGTGCGGGTGAACACCCGAAGCGCCCACCGGTCCGAGCTTACCCTCGCAGACGACACCGATGCCCGGACCATCCTGGACGTAGCCCTCGACCGCACCGACGAGCTTTATCGCTACGAACGGGTGGCGCCGCCGCTGAGTGAGATCTTCGTCGAGGTCGTCGGTGAGGCCGAAGCGGAACGCCTGCAGCAGCAGTCCATCGAGGCCGCAGCATAATTCCGTCGCATACCGTTTCTTCGAAGTCGCCCGAGCTCACGGATGAAAATATCCTTCCACAAAATCTGGCTCATCGTGCGGAGCGAGTACCGGCGCCGCGTGCGGTCGACCGCGTTCATCCTGGCGACGCTCTTCGTGCCCTTCGGCTTCATCCTGGTCGCGGCGGCCCCTGCCGTGCTCGGGTACCTCGCCGAGCAGAGCAGCCACCAGACGATTGCCGTCGTGGACCAGACGGGTGGACAGTTGGCCGATTCTCTCGGGGCCGCCGGCGACGAGCAGCTCACCTTCCGCCCCGTCGAGCAGCCCATCGACTCGGTGCGGGCGGCCGTGCGCGCCGGCACGTACCAGGGCTACCTCCTGCTACCGGATTCGCTGCTGGACGGAAAAGGACGCGCCACCTACTACGCCATGCAGGGAGGCGGGCTCTTCGATCAGATTCAGATTGGCGACCGCGTCGGGCGCGTGGTGCAGCAGCAGCGCCTCCGCGCCGCCGACGCGACGACGAGCGTCCTGTCGATTCTTGAATCAGAGGTCTCGGTGCAGAATCGCACGCTCCGCGAAGAGGGCACGGAGACGGATCATACCTTCGCCTACACCGCCATCGGATACGCGATGGCATTCATCAGTACGTGATGCAGGGCGTGATCGAGGAGAAGAGCAACCGCGTCGTCGAGATCATCGTGTCGTCCGTGCGCCCGTTCGAGCTGCTGATGGGCAAGGTGCTCGGCATCGGGGCGATGGGGCTCACGCAAATGCTTGTGTGGTCGGCCCTCGTCGTGGGCGGGATGGCGGGCGCTGCGCCCCTGCTTGCGCTCTTCTTGGATCCCTCCTCGCTCGGGGTCTCTGCGGACGCCTCCCCGCAGACGGTGGCGGAGGCGGCGGGCCTCTCCATTCCCACGATCCCCGTCGACCTCATCGTCTGGTTCATCCTCTTCTTCCTGGGCGGCTTTCTGCTGTACGCGTCTCTCTTCGCCGCGGTCGGGTCGGCAGTGGAGCAGCAGCAGGACGCCCAGAACCTGCTCCTGCCGGTCATGACGCCCCTCATCCTCCCGATCCTCTTCCTGGCCTTCGTCCTGGAGAGCCCGGACGCCACGATCAGCGTCGTGCTGTCGCTCATTCCCTTCTTCTCCCCCATCCTCATGATGCTGCGGGCGGCCATCACGACGGTCCCGATCTGGGAGATGATGGCGTCGTTCGGGCTGCTGGTCCTTACGTTCGTGACCCTGATTTGGCTCGCCGGACGCATCTACCGCGTCGGCATTCTCTCCTACGGCAAAACGCCGAGTTTCCGCGAGATTGCTCGTTGGGTGACGTACCGGTAGGCAACGTGATCCGTGGGACGTGATGCATGAAGACGCCCTCGATCATGCCTTCCACAGTACGCGTCACTCGTCACGCATCACTCCTCACGCGTCACGCACGTCCGCTTTTCATCCGGGATTTGCGGGGTTTCCGGCGCTGGAGGCCGATTTCGGAGCGCTCGGGCCGATCTTTTTTTCAGGCCGTGCATTGTAGTGTTTCGCCGGAAGAAGCCGGTCCTGCCAGTAAAGCCAGGGACCTCTGCCTTCCGGTCGCTCTCGTCGGTTCAGCGCAACGTCTTTTCGTCTATGGACACCACGCTCTCGAAATCCTCCCCGGTCGAGTACGAACTGGACATCCACGCCACGGCCGAGGACCTGAAGCCGAAGCTCAAGGAGGCCCTGAAGGCGCAGCGGAAAAACATGGACGTGCAGGGCTTCCGCAAGGGCAAGGCTCCGCTGGGGCTCGTGAAAAAGATGCACGGCGAGGCGATCGGCTACAAGGTGGCCGAGCAGTTTGTGCAGGAGGCGTTCGAACAGGAGGTCGAGGAGAACGACGACATTGAGCCGCTCGGCCAGCCGGAGCTCGTCGACCTCGCCTACGAGCTCGACGAGGACCTCCACGCCACCATCCGGTTCGGCGTGCGGCCCCGGGTGGAGCTGGAGGACCTCTCGTCGATACAACTCTCGATGCTCGAGCCCGAGGTGACCGACGAGGACGTGGAGCAGGAGATCGAGCGCCTCCGCACGGAGGAGGCCGACCTGCTG
Source organism: Bacteroidetes bacterium QH_10_64_37 (assembly GCA_003023105.1). The sequence goes on along the minus strand of PXSZ01000015.1, from coordinate 23,085 downwards.
CCGCTCGAAGACGAGCCGGCCGGCGACACTGATTACGTAAACATCGACCTCCAGCGCATCGACCCGCAGACCGACACGCCCATCATCGGGGACAAGGACGAGGACCTCACGTTCTTCCTCGACGACGAGCGCCTCAAGGAGGAGTTGCGCGAGGCCCTCGTGGGCAAGAAGGCGGGCGACACCTTCCGGGTGGAGATGTCGCAGGAGCAGCCGGCTCATCAGCACGAAGGCCCCAGCCACCAGCATGAGCACCAGCAGGAGGGCGGCGAGGAGGATCGCCTCTACGAGGTCACCGTCAACGACGTGAAGCGCCGCGACCTGCCGCCGCTCGACGAGGAGTTCGTCCGCCGCGCCTCCGAGGGCGAGTTTCATGACCCGGAGGCCTTCCGCACCGACATCCGCGAGCGCCTGCAGGCGGCCTGGGACGAGCGGGCCCGCGAGATGGTGCAGGGCGAGGTGATCGACAAGATGCTGGAACTGCACCCCGTGCCGGTCCCCGAACCGGTCATCGAAGGCTTCCTCGACTCGTTCATGAAGCAGGTGGAGGAGGAAAACGACGGCGAGCTGCCCGAGGACTTCGACGAGGAGCACTTCCGCCAGCGCAACCGCCGCGACGCCGAAGACCAGGGCCGCTGGATGCTCATTCGCGACCAGATCATCGAGGAGGAAGGACTGGAAGTTTCCGACGAGGACCTCCAGGCGTTCTTTGCTGAGCAGTCCGAGGGCGAAGACCAGGTCTCCCCTCAGCAGATCGAGCAGTTCCGCCACACGATGCCCCAGATGATCGAGCGGGTTGAGCAACAGGTCTTGAGCGACAAGGTATACGACCTGCTGCTCGATCGCTTCGACGTGCAGCCCAAGAGCCGCGAGGAGTTCGAGGAAGAGATGCAGAAACAGCAGCAGAGCCGCCGGCGCGTCGCTCCTTAGGGTTTAAGGGTGGATGCATGGAAGGACGGACGCGTGGAAGAATGCATACCCCTTGCACTTCCACACCTCCAACCCTCCACACCTTCAAAGCTCCACCCGTAGCCGAGGAACCATTTGCCGCTGTCTGGGGTGTGATTTATTCCGCAGGCTCGTTGCATTCCGTACAGACCTTCCGAGCCGTCATGGTTGACGACTTTGTCTCGTTCAGCAGAAGCCTCACGTCCCTCCCCGATGACATTTACGACGGGGATTTGGGCGACCAGCCGATGTCCGGACTCGTCCCCATGGTCGTGGAGCAGACGACCCGGGGCGAGCGCGCCTACGACATCTTCAGCCGCCTGCTGAAGGAGCGGATCGTCTTCATCGGCACGCCGGTCAACGATCAGATCGCCAACCTGACGGTGGCCCAGCTGTCTACGACACGATGCAGTACGTGGGCGCTCCCGTCTCCACCATCTGCGTGGGCCTCGCGGCTTCGATGGGGTCGGTACTGCTGGCCGCCGGCGAGGAGGGAAACCGGGCGTGCCTCCCCAACTCCCGCGTCATGATCCACCAGCCGATGGGCGGGGCCGAGGGCCAGGCCTCCGACATCGAGATTCAGGCCGAGGAGATCATGTGGCTGAAGAAGCGCCTCTACGAGATTCTGGCCCTGCACACCAGCAAGAGCATCGAGCAGATTGAGGACGATGCGGACCGCAACTACTGGATGAGCGCGGAAGAAGCCGAGGCGTACGGCCTCGTCGACAACGTCCTGAATCCCAAAAACTTGAAGGGGCTGAAGTCGATCCAACCGAACGGCGAGCCCGGTGCCGATCCGGAAGAAGCTGTCGACGACGATGCGTAGGCCGCAGGGGACTCCTTTTCCCAAAGTTGTGGCGGCGGTCCCGACAATGCTCGGGGTCGCCGTTTTTTATTTTTTGGGCGGCACTCCCAATCGCGCGTCGACACAAAACAAAAAAATGAGGCGCTGGCCTGGGGGGAGGGAGGAGGAAGGCCAGCGCCTCGAAAGCGCGTCGTGACGTACCGCGTACGGGATTTGAACCCGTGCTACCGGCGTGAGAGGCCGGCGTCCTAGACCAGGCTAGACGAACGCGGCAGGTCATTTTTCAATAAATCCGTCCGGCTGTACACGAGGGGTCTCTCCAGGTTTCGGGTTCACGGAAATTCAACCCCACCCCCGCAATGGAGTGGACACCAACCTTGTCGAGCATTCCGTCCCTCCCAGCCGAGGCTCGTCTTGCCCCTCGCCCCTCTCTTCCGGCTCTTGCCCGGCGTTTCGAGAAACACATCCATGTGGGGACCGTGCATCCATCGGTTGTTCGCGGCGCTCGACAACTGCTCCGAGAACGTCTCGAACGATTCCCACCGAGCGCTTTGCCAGGCGCTGTCTTGCCTGATCTACACACTCATCCGACTGCTTTGCGTCCATGCCTTTTTCGACCTCGTTCACTCGCTCTCTTTTCATGCTCGCCCTTCCCGTGCTGACGCTCGGCCTCTTCGCCGGGTGCGGGAGCGGCAGTAGCTCCACCTCCGAAACCGAGGGGGTCTCCTACCAGGTGGGCGAACCCCTCACCGACTCCACGGTGGCTCTCGTCGTCTCCTCCGAGTACGGCAGCGACACTTTGTCGGCGGGCAACTACCGGCGCCAGTTGAAGATGGTCATGAAGCGCCGCTCGCCGTCCCAGCGCACCAGCGAGAAGATGCAGAAGGCCCACCGCCAGATTATTCGCGGATTTGCCCGCCAGCACGCGCTGCAGGGCGAGGCGAACGCTGAGAACATTGAAGTGGACACCGCCCAGGTGTCGGCTCGGCTCAACAAACTCAAGCAGCGGTACAAGAGCGAGAAGCAGTTCCGGAAGCAGCTGGCGAAAAACAACCTGACGGTCGACTCGGTCCGCAGCATGCTGGCCGACCGGCTCCGCCAGCAGACCCTGCAGCAACAGATGGGCGAAAATTACGAAAAGCCGTCTGCTGAAGCGGTCGAGTCGTACAGCAAGGAGAACCGACGCATCCGCGCCCAGCACATTCTACTCAAGGTGGGCCAGAACGCCCCCCAGTCGACGGTCGACTCGGTGCAGAAGGTTGCAAAGACGCTCGTGGACAGCGCCCAGATGGAAAACGTCAGCTTCGCCGAACTGGCCCGTCGCCACAGAGTTTGCTGAGGCCGCCTACGCGCTCTCCGACTCGGGCGACGTGGCCTCCGAACCGGTGCGCACCCGGTTCGGCTTTCACGTCATTCGCCTGACGAACCCCGGCGAGCCGCTGGACACCACCAAGGCGCGCAAGCAGATGACGCAGGAGCGCCGGAAGCAAGCGGTGGAGGAGCAAGTGAACGAGCTTCTTGCGAAAGTGACCGTCCACCCCAACCCGGACCTCGTGAGCGCCGGCCTCCTCGAGGAATAGGGCGACCTCGGTCTCTCGCCGAATATCGGTCCCGTCGCTCCGGGGGAACTGAGAACGCCGGAGCGATTGCCCGCTCACCGGTCTTCTCGCCTCATCATTTCGACGTGGGGGACGCCGGCCTCCTCGAAGGCGCGACCGGTGGCCTCGAACCCCAAGTCCTCGTACCAGTCCTTCAGGTGGGCCTGGGCGTGGACGAGAAACGTGTCGAAGCCGGCGCGGCGGGCATCCCCAATCACGTAGCGGACGAGCTGGGTGCCGTCCCCCTGTCCTCGATGATCGGGGAGCACGGCAAACCGCTCCAGCTTGGCGACAATCTCGTCGTCGTGCGGGACGGTGCGCCACCGCGCCGTGGCCACCGCCTGCCCGTCGACCCAGCCCAGCACGTGCCGGCTCGTCTCGTCGTGGCCGTCCCACTCCTCCTCGGGTGGGCAGTCCTGCTCTTCGATGAAGACCTGCGTGCGAATCGATCGAGCCTTTTCCCAATCGTCGTCGCTCTGCACGGGCGTGATGTCCATTTGCGCTATCGGGAAGTGGTGGTTCTGAGAAAAGCAGTCCGTAGAAGACACGGACGCTGAGCACAGATGCTCCCTTCTCGCCTGAGTACTGTCTCGTCATGACGCTCCTCCGCTCCCACACTCCCATCCCGATGGCGTTCGGGACACGTTCTCCCACGCCCCTCACACTTCCATACCTCCATATCTCCAAACTTCCACACGTAAGCTTCCACGCCCCCACGCTCTCTTCCCCCACGCTCCCGCACCCAACCGCCCAAACGCCCCCATGCCCCCTCCTGCCGACGCCTGGTCGATTTGGACGGATCGGTTTGCCGACTTCCTCGACAGCCAGGCCGCCGATGCCGACGCGGCCCACGACCGGGCACACGTCGAACGCGTGGTGACGACGGCCCGTCACTTGGCCCGCGCGGAGGACGCACAGATGGACGTCGTTGTCCCCGCCGCTTGGCTGCACGACTGCGTGGTTGTTCCAAAGGACGCCCCCGATCGTGCGCAGGCGTCGCGCCGTGCGGCGGATGCAGCCCGGGATTTTTTGGAGGGTGAGGGGTACCCCGAGCAATGGATCCCCGACATCGAGCACGCCATCGCCGCCCACAGCTACTCGGGTGACGTAGCCCCTGAAACGATCGAAGCGAAGGTCGTGCAGGACGCCGATCGGCTCGACGCGCTCGGGGCCATCGGCCTCGCCCGCTGCTTCACGGTGGGCGGCGCGCTCGACCAGACGCTCTACCACCCCGACGACCCCTTCTGCGACGACCGCGCTCCCGACGATGACACGTACACGCTCGACCACGTCTACACCAAGCTCCTGCGCCTCCCTGACACGATGCAGACCGAAGCGGGCCGGAAGGCAGCCCAGAAGCGCGCCGGATTTATGCACTCATACCTGAACCAGCTTGCCAATGAGCTCGATTCCGGGTAGCCCCCGTTCCTTCTCAGGACGGATGGACAACACCTGATTCTCCGAGCCCCTTATTTTCCCCAACACTGTCTCCTCCACGAACCTGGGACCGTCGATGAACGTTGACGTGACCGCACTGTCCTCAGGCCATCGCACCAGATGTCCATGAGCACCGCCGTCGCTTGTGAACCCCGAGCTGCTCGTGGACGTCACGTCCTCGTCCACCGCCGACCGCGATCACCAGGCAAGCTCGACGCGTACCTCCAGTTCGACAGCCTCCAGGAATACTGGATCGCCTCCCCCTCGCAGGTCCTGATCACGCAGTAGGTGCGGCAGGACGACGAGTGGGTGGTCCGCTCGGTGCGGGATCGGGAGGCCGTCCTCCGGTGTGAGGCGCTGGACATCGAACTGGCCATGGACGACATCTACGCCCTCGTCGAGACGGAGGAGGCCGAGGACGCTCCTGCCGCCTCGGGGGATTCGAATAACGAAGCGTAGTCCCCTTCGCAACCGACGGTCCTGAGAAACTCACGTCTCGCCACGTCGGTTTGATGTGTCGTCTGTCCAAGTCGCTGCGCTGTGTCCCTGCACAATTCGTTTTCCCCACGCCATGGAACCCATTGAAAACCGCGTCGCCCAGGGCGAAATCGAGGTCTACAACCTGGCAGACCTCTGGGACGACGCCCCCCTCACGGAGCTCGACATCAGCACCTTTCTCGTGGAGGGCCTGATGCTGAAGGAGAAGGCGTTTCGAGCGGACGTGGAGGAGCACGACTGGTCGCAGTACGACGGCGAGCACGTCGCCCTGTACTGCTCGACGGACGCCATCGTGCCGACCTGGGGCTACATGCTGATCGCCTCGGAGCTTCACGAGACGGCCCGCTCCACCACCTTTGGCCGGGCGGACGATCTTTTGCGCGAGTACTACACGGCAGCCCTTGCGGAGGAGGACTGGTCGGCGTACGAGGACAAGCCTGTCGTCATCAAGGGCTGCGGAGACGACGTCGTGCCGGAGATGGCCTACGTCCACGCCACGCAGAAGCTGCAGGCCGTAGCCCGGAAGCTGATGTATGGAGAGCCGTGCTCCTCCGTCCCGCTCTGGCGCCGCCCCCAGAACGAAACGTCCACCCCCGATGCCGAGGCCGTGGGCGTAAAGAAGCCGGATCTGCCCAGCCCGAACGCCTAACTGTTTCGCTTCGGGCGGACCGTAGATCTCCCGTGTCCGCACGCTGGTGTGCCCCCTGGACTGCTGTTGCGGCTCCCTCCTCTCCTACCCTCCATGTCCAACGGCACCGTCAACACTGCCCCCGAGGATTCGTCCGGCACGGCGTTGATCGGGCAGCTAATGCGAAGCCTCGGACAGAGTCCCCGCTACCGCCTCGCCCGGCGGCTCTACCACCGCCACGAGAACCTCGCCCCTCCCCTTCTCTTCTTCGGCGGGGTGACTTGGGACGTCCTTACCCTCCAGCGGATCGGGGCGCTGATCGACAACGTCATTCTCGGACTCTACCTTGTTCTGCTGGGCGGCTTCATTGTCCTGACCCTCCTCGACCGCAACGACTGCCCGCTCCCCCAGTCCCTTCACGCCCTCAACACGTGGTCCGTCGGGGCGATCCAGTTTCTGGCCGGCGGCCTCTTTAGCGCCTACGTTATCTACTACACTCGGAGTGCCTCGCTCACCACGGCGTCGCTCTTCCTGCTCGTGCTGGTCGGCCTTCTCGTGACCAACGAGTTGATCTGGGGCAAAAAGCGGAGCAGCTATCTGCTCATCGGGCTCTACTTTCTGGCCGTCTTCTGCTACTTCACGTTCCTCCTCCCGGTCGTCCTGGGCACGATGGGGTTCACGGTCTTTCTGACGAGTGGGCTCTTGAGCGTGGGGCTCATCGTGGTTCTCCTCCTCGTTCTTCACCACCAGGGGGTGTTCGAAGACCTGAGGTCGTTTCTCGGGGCCGTTCTCCTCGTGGGGGCACTCTTCGGCGGGCTCGTCACCTTTTACGTGCAGGAGTGGATTCCGCCCATGCCTCTCGCGCTTCGGCACGTGGGCGTGTACCACAACGTGGAGAAGAACGGCAACGCCTTCTTGCTCCGCCAGGAGCGGGGGTCCAAGGCTCGCTTCTGGGCACAAAAAGGCGACGATCCATTCTATTACACCCCCGCCGACACGGTGCACTGCTTTGCAGCCATCTACGCCCCCACCGCCCTCCGGACGCGCGTCGTCCACCGATGGCAACGCTACGTGCCGTCTCGCGACATCTGGATGGAGACCGACCGCATCGGGTACCGGGTCGTGGGCGGGCGGCGCAGCGGGTACCGGGGCGTCACCTACAAGGCAAACGTGCAGCCCGGCCGGTGGCGGGTCAGCGTGGAGACGACAGCAGGGCGTCCCATCGGGCGAATCCATTTCAAGGTCGTGGCGGCCGACTCGTCCCGCCGGGCCACCTTCACAACCGACCGCTATCCGTAGCAGTTGAGGGTCGACCCACCTCTCCGCGCATCCTTTCTCTACGAGCCGCCCCCTCGCCATGCAGCTCGACCTCTCCGACCAGATTGTCCTCGTGACCGGGGCGAGCCGGGGCATTGGGCGCGCGACCGCCGAAGCGGTCGCCGAGGCCGGCGCCACCGTGGCCGTCCACTACGGCCAAAGCCACAACGCGGCGGGGGAGACGGTGGAGGCCTGCGGCCCGGACGCCCGCGCCTTCCAGGCCGATCTCTCGACGCTCGACGCTACCGATTCGCTCATCGACCGCGTAATTGAGACGTACGGTCGGCTCAACGCCCTGGTGCTCAACGCCGGCGTGGCTGTGCCGACGCCCCTGGATGCCGACACCGAGCGCTGGGACGAGGCGTGGACCGAGACGATGCACGTCAACCTGCGGGCGCCCGAGCTGCTCTGTCGGCACACCCTCGATCACTTCCGGGACTGCGACGGAGGCCGCATCATCAGTGTGGCCTCTCGGGCAGCGTTCCGGGGCGATACCCCCGACTATATGACCTACGCCGCCTCGAAGGCCGGTCTCGTGGCCCTCACGCGCTCCATCGCCCGCGGCTTTGGGGACGACGGCGTAAAAGCATTCACGGTCGCACCCGGCTTTACCCGAACCGACATGGCACAGGACTTCATCGACGCGTACGGGGAAGCCCACGCCACGAGCGACCTCGCGCTCAATCGGCTCACGGAGCCCGCCGACGTGGCCTCGATCGTCGTCTTCCTCGCCGGCGGAAAGGCCGACCACGCCACCGGCACCACCATCGACATCAACGCGGGGAGTTATGTGCATTGACGCCTCCAATCCAACGACGGACTCCCTGCAAGCCCCGTGTCCCCAATGTTACAGAATGGACCTGCCCCGATTGGTTGTTGTCCGTCCATTCCCCTACCTTTACACGTCCCTTCTTCTCCTCAAATCTAGGTGAGCCAACCATGACCCTGCTCGAGCTGCTGTTCCTGTTGCTCATCGCGGCCATTGCCGGGGGCCTGGGCCAGGCCCTTTCCGGATACTCCCTCGGCGGCTGCCTGATCTCCATCGTCGTCGGGTTCATTGGCGCCTTCCTTGGGCTTTGGCTGGCGCGCGGGCTCGGCCTCCCGGAGCCGTTCCCCGTTTCCGTGGGAGAAAATACCTTCCCGCTGCTCTGGGCAATCATCGGGTCGGCCCTCTTTTCCGCAATTCTCGGCGTCTTGAGTCGGAGACGGGCTCGTCGCTGAGGAACGCGACGGAAGGGGGCCGTGCACCCCGTTCCTCCGGAGATGGGATCCGTCCTATCTATGGGTCTATGGGCGCGGCCGCTCCTCCGTTCACTGACCCAGCCGTGTGAGGAACGCGTCAACGACCTCGTGGAAGGCCGACGGCTTTTCGGCGGGAAGCGCGTGGCGGGCGTCGTCGACGACGGTGAGCTCGGCGTTCGGCATTCGGGCCGCGATGTGCTCTTTGACCGGGACCTGGGTGTAGTCCTCATCCGACGACACGAGGAGCGTGGGCACGTCGATGCGACCCAGCCGATCCGCGACGCTCCACTGCATGATCGCGTCGACCGACCAGAGATAGGCCTGCTTGTCGTTCCGGGCCCAGCGCCGGACGAATTTGCGTCGGAGGGTCTTCTGGCTCGGCTTCACGAACAGCTTTCGGGCGAGAAGCTGCCCCACGCGTCGCATGCCAAGCAGTTGCACGGTCAGTCGACGCGAGACGTAGAACCACACGTCGTGCCACGAGCGGAGCCGCATGTCGGCCACGCTGTTGACGACGACGAGGCTGCGCGTGAGCTGAGGGGCCCCGGCGGCCAGTTCGAGGGCGACCATGCCCCCCATGGAGAGTCCGACCACGTGGGCGGGCGCGGCCTCCCTTCTGCGCAGGAAGACGGCCACGTCCCGCGCAAACTGTGGGAGAGAATAGGGCCGGTCGCCCCGCTCGGACCGACCGTGCCCGCGCAGGTCGAGCCGGAGCACCCGGTAGCGATCGGCAAAGTGATTGACCTGCGCGGCCCAGTCCCGGCTGCTCGATCCGAGACCGTGGAGCAGCAGAAGCGGCGCCCCAGCCCCGCGCTCGGTCCAGTAGAGACGCGTGCCATCGACGGAGCAATAAGGCATGAAAGAAAGTCGAATCTCTACCGGAAGCCGGGCGGAAAATAGCACGTCTTTTCTTCTGCGCGGGGTCTTTGCTACCCCCACCGGCATCGGTCGTTCAGAGCGGAGCGCACGGGGGGCCGCGATGCCCTCGCGCCCGGGGTCTTCTCAAAATGCCCGCTCTCCCCAACTGCGTTGAGAATGTGTGGATCAGCGTCAGGGTCGCCCGAAACTGCGTCCCGAATCCCGATCTCCAGGATCAAAAGATAACGCGCCGCGTCAAATTCATTGAAGGAAATGACGCAACGCGTTATAAGTCGAATTCCTCGATCTCCCTGCGCCCTATGGCTCGGCGGATCAAGCGCTACGACAATCGGAAACTCTACGACACGGAAACGAGCGAGTACGTGTCGTTGAGCGACATCGCCGACTTCGTTCGGCGCGGCGAAACCGTCGAGGTCGTGGACAACGCGAGCGGGAAGGACATCACAGCCCAGACCCTCACCCAGATCATTCTCGAGGAGGGAAAGAGTGGCCGCGAGGTCCTCTCCTCGGATCTGTTGCACACGATGCTCCGCCGCAGTGAAGAGGTTCTCGACAGCGGCCTGGGCCGGATTCGCACGACGGTCGACGACCTGATGGAACGCTCGCTGGGTCGGCTCAAACAGCTCGTGCAGAGCCCCCGCAAGCGGGAGCTCGACGAGCTTCGGCAGCAGTTGCGTCGCCTGGAGCATCGCCTGTCGGTCTTGCTCGACGACGTTGACGAGGAGCGGCCCGGGGCCTCCTCGGCTTCGCAGCAGTACGGTCGCGGCGCCCCCGACCGCACGGCTCCCCCCGAGCGTGCCGACCGGTCCTCTCAGGGGTAATCCGAGCCCCCTCCTTTCCCACACCTTTCTTTCACAACCAATCTTCCACAACCAACCGACACTGAACCATGACCACCGAACAAAATGCCTCTACGCACGAGACTTCTGAGCACAAGACCTCTGAGCACAAGACCTCGAAGCACCATGCCTCCAAGCGCAAGACCTCCAAGCCCGACTCCCTGCAGGACGAACTGACCGAGCGGGGCCGCGACGTGTGGCTGGCCGGACTCGGTGCCCTGGCCACTGTGGAAGAGGAGGGCACGAAGCTCTTCAACCGCCTCGTGGACCGAGGGCAGAAGTTCGAGGAAGAGCGCCGCCACGATCTCGAGAAGGCCACCGAAAAGGCCCGCAAGCAGGGGGACGAAACCCTCGCTCAGCTCGAAGAAGCGGGCGAGGAGACGCAGTCGATGCTCTCAGAGTCCGTGAATTCGGCGCTGGAGCGCTTCGGCGTTCCCACGCGCAAGGAGGTCGACGACCTGAAGAACAAAGTAGATCGCCTGTCCCGACAGGTGGAAGAGCTTGCGGAGCACAACTCGGAGGACGAGAAGTCTTCGGAGGGCTCCGACAGGGCATAGTCGTCCCTCCTCCCTTTCGAAACGAGAGGCCCCCGACGAATGGGGGCTCTTTTCGTTTGGAATGACCGCTACGGAAGCGACCGTTCGGACTTCTCTATCGCCCTGGTCCCGGAACCGCTTCCGTGCGGAATCAATACTGCGAACGAGTCTTTCGGATTCCCCCGATCCCTTCCATGGACTCCACAGACTGCAGCACGATCGGCCTCGCCTGCGCAGGGGGCGTCATCGAGGGGGCCATCTATGAAATCGGCGCCCTCTGCGCCCTCAACGAGGCCCTCGACGGGGCCGATTTGCACGAACTAGACATCTACGTGGGGGTGAGTTCCGGGTCGCTCGTCGGGGGCATGCTGGCGAGTGGCGTCCCGGTCCGCGAGCTGAGCCGGGCTGTCATCTCGGAGTCCTCGAATCCGAGTTTGAATCTGGAGCCGGAGGTGCTTTTTCGCCCGGCGGTTCGCGAATACGCCGGTCGATTGCGTCGCCTGCCGGGGGCCCTGCTCTCCTCCCTCCGTTACTACCTGCTCAATCCGGGCGACCTTTCGCTTCTCGGCCTCCTCGCCACATTCGGCTCCATCGTCCCGACGGGCCTCTTCACCAACGCCCCCCTCGAACGCTTCCTCGCCGAGGCCCTCTCTACGGGAGGCCGAACCAACGACTTTCGGCGGCTGAAACGGAAGCTGTACGTGGTGGCGATGAACCTTGACTCCGCCGACGTGACGGTGTTCGGCAAGCCCGGGCACGACCACGTCCCCATCTCGTCGGCCATCCAGGCCTCCACCGCTCTCCCCGGGCTCTACACCCCGGTCGAAATTGACGGTCAGTACTACATCGACGGGGTGGCCCGCCGCACTGTGCACGCCAGCGTGGGGCTCGACGCCGGAGCCGACCTGCTCTTCTGCATCAACCCCATCGTGCCCATCAACGTCCAGCTCGAGCAGCACGCCGATCGGTTGCTCGACCGTCGGGCGAACGGCGACAGACCGGCAAACGGCGACGGAACGACCCTCGCGGACCAGGGCCTCCCCATCGTACTCTCACAGACCTTCCGGGCCATCGTCGACTCTCGCAAGCGCACTGGCTTTAAGAAGTACGAGCACACCCACCCCGACGCCGACCTCATCCTGATTGAGCCGGAATGTGACGACGCGAGCCTGTTCTTCTCCAACATCTTCAGCTTCAAGAACCGTCGCGACGTCTGCGAGCACGCCTACCAAGCCACGCGCCGGCACCTGCGCAGTCGCGCGAGCGACCTCCAGCCGATTCTGGAACGGCACGGCCTCTCGCTGCACCTGGACGTTCTCGACGACGAGACCCGCACCCTCTACGACGCGTCTCTTTCCGAGCAGGCGGATGCCCTCCCCGACGAGTGGAGTCCATCGACCTCGATGACGGAGGTGCTCGATGAAACCAGTGAGACCCTGGACCGTCTCGACGCCCTTCTCGACCGCCTCTACACGCACTCAGCCGACGTGCCGATGTCCGCAGACGGCCCCTCGTAGCACTCCTAATCAGGCGGCCTCTCCGCTACCGGGCCCACAGCGCCAGTCCCCCACCGAGTACGAAGAGCGGAATCGAGAGCCAGAGCGGGCCGCCCTGCACCGCGGCAATCACGCCGCCGATAATGCAGGACCCGGCGATGACGCTACTCCGCAGGCCGGAAAACGGATCGCTCGGCGGTTGGTCGGTCATCGACTCCTCGACGTACGATACGCCCGAGGTCAAGAGCTGCGGGAGCTTCATCGCCACGTCGACCAGTTCCGGCGCGTTGCTGAGCATCTCCGAGCCCAGCGTCAAGGGGTTGAACCGTTCCCGAAAGATCTGCTGCACGTGGCGTCGCGACACCGCCACCACGTCGAGATCCGGATCGAGGGTGCGCCCGACTCCCTCGAAGGTGACGAGGGCTTTCACCATCAGCGTCATCTCCACCGGAAAGAAAATGCGGTAGCGGCCGCCCAGACTCAACGACTGGAGGATCACCTGACCGAGACTGATGGACCCCTGTTTGCTCCGCATCAGAAAGTGCCGGGCCGTGTCCGACACGGCCCGCCGGAAGCCCTGCGGATCGCCGTTCTCCCCCACGCGGGCCATGTCGAGCAGATAGCGAGCCGCTCTTTCCACGTCCCCCCGGACCAGGGCGTAATAGTAGTAGAGCATACGCCGCCTAATGTCGGCCCGGAAGCGCCCCACCATCCCGAGGTCGATGAACCCGATTTGCAAATCTTCGGGCCGCTCGCCCGGGAGAATTTTCAGATTGCCCGCGTGCAGGTCGGCGTGGAAGAAGCCGTCCTTGTACAGCATCCGAATGATGGCCGACGCCCCGAGGTCGACGACCCGTTCCCGTTCCGCTTCACTTAGCTCGAAAGCGGCCTGCGAGTTCGGGCGGAGGCCGCCCAGATATTCCATCGTCAGCACGTCGGCGGTGCTCAGTTCCCGGTACACGTCCGGAAACACGATGCCGGGCACGTCCCGAAAGTTGGCCGAAAAGATCTCCGCGTGATCGGCCTCGTAGTCGAAGTCGACCTCACGTTTCGTGTAGGCGCTAAACTCCTCGATAATCTGCTTCGGCTGGTAGCGCGGCAACAGCCACTGCAGAAATCCGCCGAAGAACTCCAGGAGCTTCAGGTCGGAGGTCACGACGTCGCGAATGCCCGGCTTGATGACCTTTACCACCACGTCATCCCCGTCGTGGGTGGTGGCGCGGTGAACCTGCGCGATGGACGCAGCCGCCAGGGGATCGGGGTCAATCGTCTGAAAGAGCACATCGACCGAGTCGCCGAGCTCCCGCTCGATAATTTTCTGCACCTGCTCGAAGGGGATGGCGGGCAGGCGGTCCATCAGGCTGTCGAGCTCCTGCGTAACCGCCTTTGGCAGAAGATCCTCCCGGATGGTCATGATTTGCCCCAGCTTGGTAAACGTGGGGCCCAGGATTTCAAGCCGACGGCGGAGCTGCTGCGGAAAGGGCAGGCCGCGCAAGTCGCTGCGGACGAACGGCTTCAGGATTGTCGCCAGCATGCGCTTCCCAATCGACCGCAGGCCGGTCTTCTGCACCTCGGGCAGGGACCGCACGTACGCGATGTGCCCGCCCATCAGGAGCCCCGCCACGTGCCGCCAGACCGTAAAGAACCGCCGGACCGCGCCCCGGTAGGGCGCCAACGGATCAAAGTCGGGAAGGGGAGAGGCCTGATCCGAACCGGGTTCCCCTGCCGGCGACGCCGGCTTCTCAGAAGGGCGTCCGTCTTCGGAAAGGGGAGACTGAGGCCCGTCCGACGCGTCGCCTCCCTCCGCCCCCGATCGGTTCCGGCCCGACTGCTGGTTGGTGGCCCCCGCTCCGCCCGTTCGTTTCCCCGCCCCGGAGGACGACGCAGAAGATGTGGAACTGGCACTTCCCATGGTAGCAATGAACTCGTCGAAAGACCGCGCCGGCGCCGAGGGATCCCCTCACAACTGCTCTCTGAAATGCGTTCGGAGGGAGGGCGATGTATGCAATCTAAGTTGCGACCTACGTGTGATTATCGACAAGGCAGCGGACGGCAGACAGCGGACTGCGGAAGGTCGGCGCTACAGGCGGTCCGTCGTCCGGGGTCGGCCGTCACAATGGCGAAACGATTGTACCCCGCAACTTGGGTTATGCATAGATCGTGCTCTACAGCAGAACGTCCCAAGGCTGGACTTCGATCCGTGCCGAGTGCTGCGGCTGCATTCAGCCTTTCTTTGCCCGAACCCACCCGGTCCGGCCGTCGGGCCGCTCGATGAGGACGAACCGACCGAAGCGTCCGTGCACCTCCACAGCCGCCCGATCCAGGCGGTCCGTGACCGCAGCCGTCGTGTCCGGACGGTGACGGACGGGGGCGCGAGCAAAGGAGGCAGTCCGCAGTGCCGTGTTGGCGGGACGCAGGAGAGAGGCCGCGACAAAGCCGTCGGTGCCGTCGGGCAGGCGCACGCGGTGCCAGTTGTCGCTGCTGCCCGTGAGGCGCAGGGCAGTGTGACGCGGAAGCACGCGCTGCACCGGAGACGCCGTGGTGGGACCGCCGCGTAGATTGGCGCGGGCCACGGCCACGCGGTCGAAGCGTCCGAGGCGGCTGGTGTCTGCCGCAATCGGGGGGGCGTCGGTGCGCGGCTCGTGCACATACGGATATGGATCGACCGGGTCGCGCAGGTAGAGTCCGAAGTGCAGGTGCGGGGGCGTCGTGCGTGCATTGCCGGTGTTGCCGACAAGGCCGAGCGTGTCGCCGGGCTGTACGCGCTTGCCGGAGCGGACGAGCTGACTGTCGAGGTGCGCGTAGTAGAACGTTCGCCCGTCCCGGTCACGCAGCCAGACGGTCTTCCCTCCGATGCCGCCGTCCCCAACGCGTCCCACGACACCCTCTGCCACCGCGAGCACGGGAGTGCCGCGGGGAGCAAAAATGTCAACGCCGTGGTGCTCGCGGGCGCCCCCCTCGCGCGGGTCGCCGAATACGCTCTGTACGGCGCGACTGTCGGCGCCGGCCACCGGGAAGACCGCCAGCGAGGCTCCCGTCCGGATGGTGAGCCGATAGCGCCCCCCACGCAGGAGCTCCGGCTGGAGTCGCAACAGGTACGACGCGTCGCGGGTCACGTCCACCGTGAGCGTTCCATTGGTGTCGGCGCCGGCAACGTGCGTGAGAGACTGGGTCGTGTCGGCGGGCCCCCGAAACAGGTCCACAAAAAGGCGGGCAGAGTCGGGAGGAGCGAAGTCCACGCGGATGCGGAGCTCCTGGCCCCGCTGGGCAGGGAAGCGATAGCCGACGGCGGACGGTCGTGCCGGATCGAAATAGCCGACTTCGCGGAAGGGCAGCCGAGGGGTGAGCGGCGTTTCCAGCGCGCGCCCAGCAGCGGCACGCCAGTCTCGGGCCAGCGCCGTTTCACCGAGGGCGCCGTCGCGGAGGGCTTGCGCGTACTGTTCATGCGCCGTGGCGTCGCGAAAGGCGTCGCGCATCGACGCCACTCGCTCGCACCCGACGCCGAAGGCAAGCCCCATCAGCACCCCCGCGATGGGGAGCACGCCGAGGTGCGTCGCTTTGTTCTCCGACGGGGATGCCTTGTGCGTCACTCGTCTGCGTTCTCGCTCCACGTCGCGGTAGAGTGGTTTCTACAAGTTCCACGTAACCGTTTTTAAGATCATGACGGGGAGACTCAGCGCTGGTTTCTAGGTAGAACAGTAAAGCGATCCCACCCGTCCGGGCAGAGCTTTTTGTCCTTATTTCTCCGATAGGAGTGATCGACCATCGAGACCGATCAATCCGCAAGATTCATCCCCACGCTCCCGCATGGCATTCTGCCGCTCAGCATTCTCTCGTGACCTCGCAATGTTCTTCTACTGTCCTACTTAGGACGGCTGCGGGTGCACGCAGCGCGTGCCTTCGTCGGACGGAGTGACGATGTGCTGCACCAGCGCGCGAAAATCGGCCGGGTACTCCACGAAGTCCATCTCCGCCACGTTCGCAACGAGGAGCGGCGTGCGGTCGTACTGCCGGAAATACTGGTCGTAGGCGTCGTGGAGGCCCGCAATGTAGTCAGGATCCATGTCGCGCTCGTAGGGCCGGTCTCGCTTTTCGACGTTTCGGAGAAGGCGCTCGGGCGAGGAGCGCAGGTAGACCACGAGGTCGGGCGTGGGCACCGTCGGCTCCATGAGGCGAAAGAGCGACTCGTAGAGCTGCAGTTCGTCGCCGCTCAGCGTTTGCCGGGCGAAGATGCGGTCCTTGTCGAACGTGTAGTCGCTCACCGCGAGGTCGCGGAAGAGGTCGCGCTCCGAAAGCTCTTTCTGCTGCCGAAACCGACTCGCCAGAAATGCGAGCTGGGTCTGGAAGGCCCACCGCTCGCGATCTTCGTAGAAGCGTTCCAGAAAGGGATTCTCCTCAAAGCGTTCGAGCACCGAATCGGCGTCGAAGCAGTCGGCGAGGAGCCGGGTGAGCGTCGTGCAGGGTCATCGACGGCGGCATGCTGAAGTGGGAGACTTGAAAACGAACGGGTGCCGCATTGCACTCCGTGTAGCAGGTTCGGGAGACTGTCGGCAGTGTGGGCGTCTGGGCGTTTGAGAGTGTGGGAAGTCTTCCGTCCGCCCGGCACAGCAGATGAATTCCGAAAAATGGTCTCTCCCTCTCTCGCTCACTCGCACCCTCTGCCGTGGACCGAAGAGGCATCGATTAGATCATCGAGCTGGGCGTCGGTCCGGCGAACCGGAGCGTCGTCCGGACACTGGTCGAGCAGTGACTGGACGGTTTGGTCGAACGGCGGGGGCACCACGAAGTTTGGCGCGAGGTCGGCCCACGGCCGAAGCACGAACCGGCGCTCCGCGAGGCGGGGATGCGGAAGGGTAAGGGTGTCGGTCCGGCACGTCACGGCGTCCACCGCGAGCAGGTCAATGTCGAGGGGGCGGGGGGGCCACTCCCGTTCGGTCGCCCGCTCGCGCCCTTCCGCCCGCTCCACGGCGTGAGCGGTATGGAGTAGCGCTTCGGGGGAACGCTCGATCGCTACGCAGAGGACCGCGTTCAGGAAGGGGGGCTGCTCCTCGTCCGGCGACCGGGTGTGGGCCTCGGTCTCGTACACCGGCGACGCGGCCCCCACCCGGAGCCCATCGCGCTCATGCAGCCGCTCCACAGCGGCTCGCAGGTGACGCAGGCGGCCCCCCTCGTTGGAGCCGAGACCGAGGTACGCAGTGGGCATGGGGCGCGATGTCGCTCCATCGAGAACCGCAGACTGAGAGACTGTTTGGTGAAGCGTCCAGGGGCTGCGCGTGCGTCTTTTCCGCCACTTGGCCTCTCGTTTTTTCGACCCGTGGCCCCGCTACGCGCCTCCAAAATCGTGGACCCTCCGGCGAAAAATTCGCTGCGCTCACCTTTCTTCCTGTTCACCAAACAGCCTCTGATTTTTAAACCCAGGGTCACGCGAAGGTCCGTGCTACTACAGATGCACCCACTGAAGGGAGAAACATTTCCGCATCCTCATATCTGAGTTCGGTTGCTCCCTGCACAGACCAAACGGCACATTCTTTGCGCCAAACAGGGGCCAGCCCATCGCAGCTCTCAATTCTCGTCGATATTCCAAGGCCTCATGTACACCGTTGCCGTCATCAATCAGAAAGGAGGTGTCGGAAAAACCGTCACCACTGTCAACCTCGCCGCGGCCCTGAAGCACAAGGGCCACGATCCGCTGGTCATCGACTACGACTCCCAAATGAACGCCACCGACTGGCTCATGGGGCGGGAGGCCACCGAGGACGATACGACCATCTTCGACTCGCTGGCTGCCTGGGACGGAGAGAACTCTGACGAGTGGTCGTTTGCCAACATTCTCCGCTCGTCCGAATCCGTCGGGGTCGACTTCATCCCCTCCGACCGCCGGATGGCGGCGGCCAGCTTTGACTCGGTGATCGGGCGGAGTCCGGTGTTTCCGCAGCAGTTTCGGTGCCGGGTCCAGGAGTTCCGCACCGCGCAGGTGCAGCGGAACTCCAGTTCTCCAAAGAACCACGATTACTGCCTGATCGACTGCCCCCCGTCGCTCGGCCGCAGTATCGCCACGGCGCTCGCGGGCGCTGACAGCATCATCGTTCCCATCCACGCGGACCGGTTCAGCATGCGGGGGGTGAGCCAGCTTCAGGACACCATCAAGCAAATCCGGAAGGTTCACAACGACAGCCTGCGG
Source organism: Bacteroidetes bacterium QH_10_64_37 (assembly GCA_003023105.1). The sequence goes on along the minus strand of PXSZ01000015.1, from coordinate 4,684 downwards.
ATTCTCGGCCTGCTTCCGAACGACCTGGATCTGCGATCGGGACTGGTCAGCGACATGCAAGAGAAGTTTGAGACGGTCTACTCGGAAATTCTGTTCGACACCTTCATTCCGTGGCGATCAAAGATCAATGAGGTGGCGACCTACGGAAAAAACGTGATGGAGTACGAGGGCGCCTCCGACGTCGCTTCTCTCTACCTCGATTTCGCCGACGAAGTCGTGGAACGATCCCGCATTGCGACCACTGCGTGATTCTCCCCTCCATCTGCCCTGCCTCATCAGCGCGTCGATGCCCATGAAAGGCCCTAACGGTGAAGGCCGCACTCCGACCTGGATGAAAGCTGTAAGCAAGGAGACACTGTACAATACCGAGCCTGCCGATGCGTCCGAGGAAGGCGCCCCGGCCAAGGCCTCTGCTTCCTCCTCCCCGAACGACGCTGAAATCGGCTCTTCTTCTCATGACGATTCGTCGTCTCTCAGTCAAGAGCTCGCACTCTCAATGGCCGATCCGTCGGACATCCCAAGACCCGATCCCGATCTCCAACCGACGCCTGTGGGCCACGTGCGGGCCGATCTCGACAAGCAGTTGGAGAAGGCCGTTTCAGTCCTCGCGTCCCGCTACGACACGGACCTTTCGAGAAGTCTCATCCTCGAATTTGCCCTTCGGCGCACGATCGTGCAGCTCCGCGAACAGGGGGACGAGAGCCCACTCGTCCAGTGGCTCGACTCGTTGCTTCCGCGATTTTGATGCACGGGCCTCGGCCTCGTAGACGGGCGACACCGCGACCACGTCCAGATTGCTCCGCTCCCCCGGCCGATCCACAGCGGCCTGCAGGATGGGCGGCGCGGTTGCCCTGATTCGATCCAGTGCGAGGTATGCAGTCGGCATCGTAACGAGTGAGGAAGTGCCCTCCGGGGCAGAAGGACCCCGGACCGCTGTCGAGGATGTGCCCACCGGCATTCAGGATGCATCGGACAGCTTCTTTTGCATCTCTTCGGCGTTCTCCAACGGCTGCCAATGCTGAGAAGATAAAGCCCTGCACACCGGGTTTGCTATCGGCTGGGGACGTGCCGGTCCCCCGTAACGGCCGGCCGTTGGTCGGTGCGGAACGGACTCGCCGGCAGCCCGGCCGCGTTGAAAAGATTCGGCTCGGCGTCGTTGGACCAGGCGTAGCGCACCGCGACTGGTTCCTCCACCGTACGGCTGTGAACCACCACGGTCCTGCCATCAACGGCAGCCGTGGCCTCGTGGAACGGCCCGTCCTCGCCGGCAATGGTGAAGTGCGTCAGCGAATCGCCCTGGACGCGAAGCCCGCTCCCCACGTGGTCGAAGTGAATACGAATCGTGTCGCCCTCCACCTCCATCGATTCGTAGATTGGCCCCGAGTAGACCACGTCGTCGTGGCCGTACGTTTTTGCCCGCACCCACCGGACCAGTCGTCGGGCCACGTCCCGCTTGTTGCGGGGATGAATGTCCTGCGGATTGCCGATGTCCATGGTCACGGCCATGCCCGTGTTCGGCACAGACAGCAGCGTCTCCAGCTGCGCCGCTCGCAGCTCGGCCGCCGCCTCCGCCGTGCCGTATCCGCTGTAGGGGGCAATCTGCACGAAGTAGAAAGGAAAGCTGCCCTGTCCCCACGTCCGGCGCCAGCTCTCAATCATCCGCGGAAACAGCGTGCGGTACTGCCAAGCCCGTTCTACGTTGGACTCCCCCTGATACCAGAGCATCCCGCGGAGGGCGTACGGGATGAGCGGGGCGATCATGCCGTTGTACAGCCCTGCCGCCTCGTTTTTACTGAGGTCGGACCGTCCCTGCCAGTAGGTAAGCAGAAGCTGCCCCTCCGTCGTAGCGGCCAACGCGTCCCGGGGCATCCAGGCCTCAACGGGCGTCCCTCCCCAGTTGGAACTTACAATGCCCACCGGCACCCCCAACTCCTCCTGCAGGCGGCGTGCGAAAAAGTAGCCGATGGCCGAAAACTCCGCCACGGTCGCCGACGTGCTCTCCTTCCAGACTCCGTGCACGTTGCGCTGCGGCGTCTGCGCCGTGCGATGCGCCACCTCGAAGAGGCGCACCTGCGGATGGTCGCCCGCCGTGGCGATGGCTTCTTCTCCACGCTCGGTATCCCGCAGGGGCCACCACATGTTGGACTGGCCCGACGCGATCCACACCTCGCCTACGAGAACACCTGAAAGCCGGACGGTATCCTGCCCTGCGACGGTCATCGTGAAGCTCCCCCCGGCCTGCATTTCGTCGAGGGCGACCTTCCAATACCCGCTTGCGTTCGCCGTGGCTTGCTTGCGCTGTCCCCGAAACACGACCGTCACCTCGGTGCCCGGTGCCTCCCACCCCCAAATGGGCACGGCCTCTCCCCGCTGCAGCACCATGTCGTCGTCAAAGAGGGAGGGAAGCCGCACCTCCGCGTGGGCGGGCGGACACGCTACTGCCGCCGTGAGCATCAGCAGCCCAAGAAGCATGAAAAAAGAACGGCTACGCCTGCTCAAAGTATGCATTTGGTCAGCTGTCTTCTTGATTGGAAAATGTGATGTTACACCTGTCTTCCGGTCACGTCGAGCGCCTCCCGTTCAGCCTCCGCAAGATCAACCTCTTTCGGAAGCATATCACCGTCCTGCAATTCGCCCTTGGTGAGAAGCTTCATCAGTCGCAGTTCGACTTGCCGACCAGTGAAAGATTTTGAACGGGCTTTACGTTTTGCTTAGTCAGGAAATCACTCCACGTTTTCAGATATTAGACTACGTCAAATGGGCTTGAGGAGGGGTGCCTGTTAACCACGACAGCGGTCAAATGCCCGCACTCCCCCCAACCAATTCCCGGAAACAGGGTTCGGTCTCGAAAACTGTCGAGGGGGCAACGACCCGCGAGACGATTCGGGAACAGCTTCTCCTCCGGAGCCCTTCCGATCTTCTGTTTCGCCCGTGCATATAGAGGAGCAGACGTTCGTCGTCTGAGCATTCCACCGGCTCCTCTGCTTTCCCCGCTGCCCCGCTGTGCTCCATCTCGAACGACCCCTTGTGTTCTTCGACCTCGAAGCGACCGGGACAGATCCCCGGGAGGCGCGCGTCATCCAGATCGGCATGCAGCGATTCGTGCCGACCCCCGACGGCGCGGCACTCGACGACACGGTGAACGTGCTCGTTGATCCCGAGCAGGAGGTGCCCAAAGAGATCACGGACCTCACGGGCCTCTCTGCCGAGGCCATCCGTCAGGCCCCTTCGTTCGGCGCCCACATTGATCGCATCGCTCCGGTTCTCGAAGACGCCGACCTGGCCGGCTACAACGCCCTCGCGTACGATTTCCCGCTCCTCCAGGCCGAGTTCGAGCGATGCGGTCGGTCCCTGCCCGGTCCCGACGATCGCGTCGTCCTCGATCCGTACCGGCTGGAGCAGGTGCTGCGCCCGCGCACCCTCTCGGCCCTCTACGAACGGTACACCGGCGCCCCGCTCGACGACGCCCACGACGCCCTGCGCGATGTGGAGGCCGCCGGCCGGGTGCTCCAGCAGCAACTGGCCGAGCACGACATGGACGGCACGCCCGCGGACCTGGCCGACCACATCCGCGGCGACTACCTCGACGACCAGCGCCGGCTGAAGGAGGACGGCGGCGCGGTGGTCGTCTGCTTTGGCAAGCACGACGGGAAAACCCTACGCGAGCTCCGGACCGACCACGCCGACTACTTCGACTGGATGTACCGGACGATCGACGACCTGCGCCCCCACATCGATGACGCGCTGGCGTAATACCGATGCGTGCGGCCTGGATGTGACGCTGAAGATGTCTGAAGTCTCCGTGCGTCTTTGTACATGAGAGCGGGCGTTTTCCCCACACGCGCCGGCCATCGTACACAGCGGACGCGGTTCGCCGCCGCAGGCGCCTACACCCCCAGGACGACCGTCAAGAGAAAGTACGTCACGAAAATAACGACGAAGGCACCGGCCAGCATCGTCCAGAACCCGTACTCGTTCTCCGGACGTGCCCCTCCCCCCTCGGCATCCTGATGCACGTGGCAGTACCGGCTGCCGTCCATCGCGTCGTTGCTACACGACGACCCGTCCTTGTTCGTGGCCGCGCAGGTGCCCATGTCTTTGGAGAGATGTGACGTGCAGGAGGCAGTACCCCTGCGTGGACTCGAACCACGACTTGCGGCTTAGGAGGCCACCGCTCTCTCCAGTTGAGCTACAGGGGCAGATCGAGCTTGTGGATCCGATGACGTCGCGTCGGATCCACAAGGGCGTAACCGACGCGACCGAGACGGTTCCCCTCGAACGTCGTCCGTCTACCGACGTTTGAGTACGATGGCTGCATTCCAGCCCGTTTCCCCTCTCCAATGTCCGATTCGTCTTTCTCATCCTTCCCCGGGCAAACTACCCTCACCACGGGCGCGACCCTCGCGGGGGTCTACGCCGGGCTCACGGTCGCAAAATGGGCATACCGACGCACTCTGCCGTCGCCCCTGTCCCTACCCCCGGCGCTCGATCTGGATTCGCGTCCCTTCGAGGTACCGGACGGTCGCATGCAGTGCTACATTCGGACTGGCACCGGCCCGCCCGTCGTGCTGCTTCACAGCTTCAACGCCGTCGCGTCGAGCATCGAGATGAAACCGATCGCGGAGCACCTGGTCGCCACGACGGACCGGCCCGTCTACGCCCTCGACTGGCTCGGCTTTGGTCG
>PXSZ01000014.1 GCA_003023105.1 Bacteroidetes bacterium QH_10_64_37 | reverse complement strand
TCCCCCTGGCACCATCATGTTGACCCCGAGCCCGCCGCGGTTGCTCTGCTGCTGTCGGCGCTGCTCGGTGAGGGTGCGCCAGTTGTTCCGGAGATTGGCGCGGTAGCGTTCGCGCCGGTAAGTGTCTCCCTCCACGCGCATGGGGCCGCCAGGACGGGACTTCTCGTTGAGGATGTAGCTGTGCCGGGTCGAGTCGAGCGTGATGGACCGCTCCTCGGTCGCGGCGGCTTGAGGCCCCAGAAACGGAGACGGTTGAGTGAATAAGCCAGGAGACCACCCGTCCCGCGCTGGCAGGTATCGACGAACGAGACCCGTGTCGACGGGCGCCGAAGAGGAAGGAGTTGTGGGGTCGTTGATCGACGAGCCGATTTCTCCTGTCCCGCCGTCAATCGTCACGCTGTCGGCGGACGTGGACGAACGAGGACGAAGCTGCTCCACTTGGTATGCCCGGGACATCGTGTCGGGCGCAGCCGCATCCGTGGTGGCTGTGTCGGTGGCGGTCGTGTCTGGGATAGGAGTTTCCTGCGCGTGGGCCGACAGGGGCGCGAGCCCACGAAGCACTCCAACGAGGACGAGCGCGGTCGTCATGACGAACGTCCGGCCCGTTCTCGTCTCACCTGTACAAGCGCCCCAGACGATATGTAGAGGGGAAGAAGAGATCAACGGCACGAAACCCGAAAAATCTCCGAAGTGCTACGGCACATACCGGGGACTGACCCGAGTACAACGGGCAATTCCACCAGCAATTCGCGAAAACCTGTAGCGGTTCGTGCCGATATGCGACAGCGCGTCTGTGGACAAGGGGCGCGAGGCGAGACCGATTGAAATTGGCCTCTCAGATGGACGAAAAGCAGCATGCATGACCTTGACCTTCAAACACGACGAACGCGTTATCCAGTTCCCGACGAGGGGCGTGTCTCTCCGGTGGAACCGCCTCGCCGAACGGGACCGGACTCGTGGATCGATCCCCAGAGGGCTGAGACCCATCTCGGTAACGGCATCCACACCTTGCTCAGGTCTCTCACCAACCCATCAGCCCCGAAGGCTTTTGGGGGGATCGAGGGGGCACTTGGCGGTCACCTCCCGAAACCCCTCGTGCCGCTCTTTCTGAATGTTGAGCCCCCGGTCGGCCACCGCGTCGAGAAACGCGTCTCGCGGGATCACATTCTCCGGCACGCCGGCCCCTCCGCTCGCGACCGCGTCCTCGCGGGCAAGAAAGAGCGCCGCGACGACCGTCGGGATGGCCGTGCAGCGCATCATGGCCGTCTGCTGAGTGGCCGTATCGTACCGCTCGATCATCTCGTATATGAGCGTCGTGGGGCGCCCGTCCTGCTCGCCCCGAAGCAGCACGCGCATGAGCACAGCGTCCTCGTAGTCGCCTCCTAGACGCTTGCGCATTCGACGCACGAGAAGATCGCGGTACGTCAGGTGCGTTTGAACCCCAATCTTCCGATCTTCCGCGAGGCCCAGGCCAATGACAAAGCGCATCTGATGGGCGTGGCCCGGCCAGCGAATGGTCTTGTGGTCGAGGGCCTCCACGTGCCCGGCCAGTGTGTCCGTCAGGGTCGAGAGTCCACCCTGCGTACAGAAGGCTTCCATGGTGCCGAAGGGCTCCTCGAACTGGATCTCCTCCTCCCGGGAGAGGGCGTCGGCCTCGACGACCTGTCCCTCCTCGATCAGCTGGGCAGGATTCGTGTAATCGGCAAGAATGCGCTCGGCCGACCACGAGATGCGGAAGTTGAAGGGCGGGTCCCGGTGCAGCGGCACGTCGCCGACCCGGAGGTGGGCCGCCTCGGCCCGATCGAGCTGATCGATGCCGTGCAGGCACAAAACATTTACGAGACCGGGCGCAAGCCCGCAGTTGGGGACAATCCAGACCGACTTCTTGCGGGCCTGCTTGTCGAGCGCCAACTGCTGCTCCACGAGGCTATTGTTCCCGCCGAGATCGCAGTAGTGGACGCCTACGTCGAGACAAAGCTCTGCCAGTTCCGGGTTGAGTTTTGATGGCACGCAGCTGATGACGCAATCGCTGCCCTTCACGATCTGGGACAGCACGCTGGTGTCGCGCACGTCGACCTGAAAGGAGCGAAGGGACTGGTCCCCCTCCACCTGATCGTGCAGCCGCTGTAGCGCTTGCGAACGGGTGTCGCACACCTGGACCTGCTTCACCTCCTCACTCCGCATGCAGAGTTCGCAGACGACGGGGGCTCCGATTGATCCAGCACCAAGAACTGTAATCGTCATGCGCAGAGAAGCCGTCAGAGAGCAGGTACGGATGGAAACGAGCGCCTGAGGGCGTAGAGGCTATTACAACTTGAGCTGTAGGGGAGTACTATTTTGGGTTGAGAGCGCCCAGAAACCAAAGTCCGCGCGGCTCTGTCGCCCGATGGAGGCGGGGTGTTCTGAAGAGTTCTCCTCGCGGTTTTCTCCCCCACGACGCTCAACCTGTACCCCAACACTTGCATCATTCTACATGCCCACGGCCCTCAAGGGCGCGCGACAGGGTCGCTTCGTCGGCGTATTCGAGGTCACCGCCAATGGGGAGCCCCCGTGCGATGCGCGTGACGCGGACATCGAACGGCTCGAGGAGCTGGGAAACGTAGTACGCCGTCGTATCGCCCTCGACGTTGGGATTCACGGCGAGGATGACCTCATCGACCTGCGTCTCGGACGCGTCCGCACCGTCCACTTGCCCGTTCGTGGACGGTTCGTCCTCGTCGCCGACGGCTCCATCGTCGGAGGATG
>PXSZ01000013.1 GCA_003023105.1 Bacteroidetes bacterium QH_10_64_37 | reverse complement strand
GAACCGCCGGCCCCATTCGGTGTCGGCCGCGCGGGTGAGCAGGCGGCGGAGGAGCGTGCGCTGAGTGGCCACGGGATGCGCTTTGAACTCTTTGACCCGGCGGAGCGGGCCGAGCCACTGCAGGGCCGAACGTACCAGCTCGTCCATCGACGACACGGAAGCAGATCGGTAAACACTCTTTGGAGCCCCCGTCCACGGCAGGACGACAAGCGAGGGCGGGCGTTCCGGCGGCTGAAATTTTCCACAAAAAAGGCTGTGGATCTCATTCCAACAGCGCTCTGTGTATACCTTATCGAAACAAGTGTTCGCAGGTCTCTCCGTCTTTGATTGCCTCGGCGGCTCGCCATGCCTCGTGTCTTTCACTCCGTTCCCGCCCTGGATCCCGAGGACTTCCCGCCCGCCCGATTCGTACTCGACTCGCGGGGGTACACGCTCGACTGTCGGCCCGGGAGTCCGGATGCGGCGGGGGCGCACGTCATGGGCATCCTGAACGTGACCCCCGACTCCTTTTCCGACGGCGGCCAATACGTCACCGTCGAGATGGCCGTGTCGCGGGCCACCGAGATGCTGAGCGAGGGCGCGTCGATCATCGACGTGGGGGGCGAGTCGACCCGCCCTGGGGCCGAGCCGGTATCTCCGGAAGACGAGCGCGACCGCGTGGTGCCCGTCATCGACGCTCTCGCCGACCGGTTTCCCGAGGCGCTTCTGTCCATCGACACGTACAAGCCGGCGGTGGCCCGGGCCGCCCTGGCCGCCGGGGCGCACATCGTGAACGACGTGACGGGCCTGCGCCACCATCCGGAGATGGCCGAGGCGGCGGCCGACTGGGGCGCGCCCCTGGTGCTAATGCATTCGGTCGGCGAGCCGGGAGACCTGACGCGGCCCCGCCCCTACGACGACGTGACCGCCGAGGTGCGCGACGCACTCGCCCGGTCGATTATGACGGCGGAGCAGGCGGGGGTGGAGCAGATCGTCATCGATCCCGGCTTCGGCTTCGGCAAGTCGAACGAGGAGAACCTGCGTCTCCTCAACGACGTGGACGAGCTACTTACCCTCAATCGGCCCGTGATGGTGGGCGTGTCCCGCAAAAGTACGATCGGCGCCACGCTCGGCACGCCCGACAATCCTGCGCCGGTCGACGAGCGGCTCTTCGGCTCGCTCGGGGCTACGGCAGTGGCCGTGGTGCGAGGTGCCACGCTCGTGCGCACCCACGACGTGGCTTCCACCATTGAGATGCTGAAGGTCCTCGGGGCCGCTCTTCGTCAAGGGTAGTACTTCGTCAGTCCTGATTCTTCGCACCGACTGGTTTGTTTTTCAACGTGCATGTTCGCTGGAATGAAGGCATGATGCGCAAAGCGTGACGCGTGAAACGTGAGGACGCTTTTTCACGCATCACGTTTCACATATCACGTTTCGTCAGGTCGAAAGCAACGTCTCCATTTCCAAGATTTACGGTTGACAGTGCACTGAGGCCTCCGGCCCCGTACCCGTATTAGCGGCACTCCTCCTTCGTCCCCTCGTACCCGGCACTCTCCCGCCGTGACGGCTTTTGAAATCATCGGCTTCGGGATCGGCGACGCGATCGAAATCATCCTCGTCGCCTATATCCTGTATCAGCTCTACCGGCTGATGCGGGGAACCATCGCCGTGCAAATTGCCCTGGGTCTCGGGGCCCTCTTCCTGATCCAGTTCGTCGTCCAGCTGGCCGACATGACGGTGCTGACCACCGTCTTCAGCTACTTCAACCAGGTGTTCGTGCTGGCGGTCATCATCATCTTTCAGCCCGAAATTCGGCGCCTGCTCCTGCTCCTGGGCAAAAACCCCATCGTTCGGCGCTTCGTGTCCACCACCGACCAGAGTGCGATTATCGACGAGACGGTGACGGCGGTGCAGGAGATGAGCGAGCAACAGATTGGCGCCCTTATCGCCTTCCAGCGCAGCACGGGGCTTCGGAGCTACGTCGAAACCGGAAAGCTCCTGGAAGCGGACGTGTCCCAGGACCTGCTGATGACAATTTTTTACGGGCAGAATCCCCTCCACGACGGAGCCGTCATCGTCAACAACGGCCGCATTGAGGCCGCCCGGTGCATCCTGCCGGTCTCCACGAGCATGAAGCTCAGCCCGCAGCTGGGCCTCCGGCACCGCGCGGCCGTGGGCCTCACCGAGCAGACCGACGCGTTCGTGGTGGTGGTCTCGGAGGAAACGGGCGACATCAGCGTGTCGCGCGACGGCGCCCTCATCTCCAACATTTCCCCGGAGGAGTTGCGTACGTATCTGACCAGTGCTCTCACGGGACAGCCGACCTCGCAGGCGAGCGTCGCCGCGTCGTCGGCGGCCTGATTCCCACGCATCGGTATTGAAAGATGGCTTCTTCGCCTTCCGACGACAACGACGACCGCCGATATCGCCGGCGCCGCGAGCAACTCGTCAAGACCCTCCGCTCGCGAGGCATTCACGACGAGCGTGTGCTGGTCGCCTTTGAGGCGGTGCCCCGGCATGCGTTCGTGGACCCGGCCCTGCGCGACCGGGCGTACGCCGACGAGGCGCTCCCGATCGGGCTCAACCAGACCATCTCGCAGCCCTTCACCGTGGCGTACCAGACCTCGCTGCTGGAGGTGCAGTCGGACGACCGCATCCTGGAGGTGGGCACGGGCAGCGGGTACCAGGCCGCCGTGCTCTGCGAGCTCGGCGCTCGCGTCTTTTCTGTGGAGCGGCACGAGGGGCTGCTCTCCCGCGCCCGGTCGCTGCTCGATGCGCTCGGCTACGACGTCCGGACCCGGCACGGAGACGGGACGAAGGGCTGGCCCGCCTTTGCGCCGTACGACGGCATCGTGGTGACGGCGGGGGCCCCCGAGATTCCCGACCCGCTCCTGAACCAGCTCCGCGAGCCGTCCGACGCGAAGGAACGCCGTGGGGGGCGGCTCGTCATCCCCATCGGGGGCAGCGGGGGGCAGACCATGACGTGCATCACCCGCACTGGCCCCGGCCCGCACGACTACGAGCGGGAGGAATTTCACTCGTTCCGCTTCGTGCCGCTGGTGAGTGAGGAGGAGGGGGACGACTCCTGATTTCTGGATGGCGGTCACCCGCACACACCCCCGCCCGGCGCTTCCCGGACGGGGCTTCAAACTTTTTAGGAAGCAGACCACCGGGGGACGTTTCCCGGTTTTCTCAGGTCGGCTCACCAGACCTGCAACAAAGCGGCCCGGTCTAAATATGAGATACGCGCGCTCAGACTCTTCGGCGGCGCTGAGGCGAAGAGCCCCCTGAGGTGGAGGAGGAAATGAGGTCTCCAAGACGCGCCCTACGTGCTGCCCCTACCGATCTCGCTTTATCGCTCGATATGGATCTCATCGACGGTCTCATGAAGCGTCTCAGCAAGTATCACATTCTTCCGGCTGTTTTCCTCATCGCCTTCGGGGCGGTGCTCGGGGTGCAACTCGATGCCTACCTCTCCGACGACGATCTGGAGAAGCAGTTCAGCAAGATGAGACAGGCATTCATCCGCATCAATCAGAGCTACGTGGATCCGGTGAAGGCCCCCAACGTGGCGGAGGAAGGCGTGAAAGGAATGGTCAGCAGTCTGGATCCTCATTCCACCTACATCCCCGCCGATCGGGCCGAGGACGTGAAGGATCAGTATCAGGGATCCTTCGGCGGCATCGGGATCGTGTTCGAGGTGCCGAACGACACGGCCCGCGTCATCTCGCCGCTGGCCGGAGGCCCCAGCGAGGAGGCCGGCGTCATGGCCGGGGACCGCATCGTGGAGATTGAGGACTCGTCGGCCATCGGGATTTCATCCAGCGAAATCCAGAACCGCCTGAAGGGAGAGGTCGACACAAAGGTGCAGATGACCGTCTATCGGCCTACCGTGGGCGAGCGCTCCACCTTTACCATTACGCGGGAGAAGATCGAGACGCAGTCCGTCCGCTCGCCGTACATGGTGAACGAAGAGACCGGGTACATGAGCATCAATCGGTTCACCATGAAGACGCACGACGAGTTTCGACAGGCCGCGAAGACGTTGCTCGACAAGGGAATGGAGCGGCTCGTGCTCGATCTTCGAGGCAATCCGGGCGGTGTGATGCGCTCGTCCTGGCAAATCGCGAATGAGATGCTGAGCGGAGACATGACGATCGTGAAGACGAAGGGGCGGAGCGAGCAAATGAATCAAACGATCTCGGCAAAGTCGGGGGGGCTACTCCGCAAGAAGCCCGTCATTGTGCTCGTGAATCGGGGATCGGCGTCGGCAAGCGAAATTCTAACCGGCGCCCTGCAGGACCATGACCGGGCCTTCATTGTGGGACGGCGCACCTTCGGCAAGGGACTCATCCAGAAGCAGTTCGACCTCGGGGACGAGAGCGTGCTCCAGATGACCGTGGGCCGCTACTACACGCCGGTGGGCCGCCTCATCCAGTCGCCCTACGAGCGGGGCCACCGGAAGAATTATTACAAGGAGAAGTTCTCGACCATCAACCAGGCGACCTACCACCTCAAGGAGTATCGAGAGAGCATCCCCGACTCGCTGGCCTACAAGACCGACCACGGCCGGACGGTCTTTGGCGGTGGGGGCATTCTCCCCGACTACGTGGTGCAGCCGGACACCACTGCGCTCACATTCCTCGTTCAAAGCGGGCTCGATTACGCGTTTGCCCGGAAGTGGTTTACGACGCACGAGACCGAGCTCCGCAGCACCTGGCAGGAACGGCCCGAGGAGTTCCAGGCCTCCTTCGAGCCCTCCAGTGAGATGATGGACTCATTCTGGTCCTTCGCGGAGAAAAATGGGGTCACGATCACGCAGGACCCGGACTCGGTCGATATGTCTGAGCAGATCTACGCGAGGGCCACGGCCCGGGAGAAGCAGGACTTTGTGGCCACGCGGGTGAAAGGGTACCTCGCGCGCCTGCTCTACGGGCGGGGCGTGGCGCGCCCGATTCTGAACAAGGCCGACCCGGCCTTCCAGGAAGCCTTGTCGCTGTGGCCCTCCTCTCGCGAACTGGCGGCCTACCACTCAACAAAGCAGTCGTCGACGGCGAAGCAGAACTGAGGTGGGGGTCCCCCGATTGCTGCGCGTCCTCGCCCTATTCGAACGGTGAGTTCGCCTCGATCCACTGCTCGGGCGTCTGCGTGTTGATGACGGTCGCACCCTTCGCGGGATACTCCTGTAACGTTCCCCAGCGGCGCACCGGTCTCGTCCACAACGGTGACGCGCTCCCCCTCCGAGAGCGATTCCAGAACGTGGCGCAGGTCGCGTTCCGCCTCCTCGACGGAAATGGTCTCGGGCATGGGCCTGAGGTCTTTGTGCATTGATTGCGTTGCAACGATCTAACCCACTCGGTCCGGTGGTTGCTTCGAGTCGTGAGAATCGTCGGGGCCGAGCGCGCCCCACAGCAGCTCGGCGGGGTGCCGGGCGGTGCGGCCCGTAACGTCCTTGATCTGGGAACGGCACGAGAAGCCCGGGGCCGCGAGCGCGGTGTCAGGACCGGTCCGTCGCACGGCGGGAGCAAGGCGCAACTCGGCCATCTGCTTCGAGATGTCGACGTGTTCGGCCTCGTAGCCGAAGGCCCCGGCCATGCCGCAGCAGCCCGCGTCGACGGCGTCCACCTCGCAGCCCGGCAGGCGCAGCGACCGCTCTGTGGCATCGGTCCCGACGAGGGCCTTCTGGTGGCAGTGGCCGTGCAGCATCACGTTCCCGCCGCTGTTCGCCCACGCGACCTCCTCAAACGCGCCGTCTGCTGCCCGCTCGGCCACGTACTCCTCGAACGTGTAGGTGGCCTCGGCGACCGTCTCGGCGCGCGGCTCGTCGGGAAGGAGATCCAGAAACTCGTCGCGCAGCGTGAGGATGCAGCTCGGCTCCAGGCCCACGATGGGTGCGCCCGCCTCCGCGTAGGGGTGGAGCGCCTCCACGGTCCGCAGGGCGCGGCGCTGGGCCGCGGGCACCTTGCCCTTCGACAGCAGGGTGCGGCCGCAGCAGAGGCGCGATTGAGGCACCTCTACGCGGTGCCCTGTGGCGTCTAAGAAGCGAGCGGCGGCCCGGAGCGGCGGCGGAGTGTGAAAGTTGTTGAACGAGTCGGCAAAGAGCACGACGGTGGGCGCATCCTCCTCACGGGTCCACGACTGATCCCGGAACCATTGTCGGAACGTCTGCCGCGCAAACGGGGGAAGCGAGCGCTCCGCGCTTACGCCGAGAACCTTCTCCCCGAGGGTTCGCAGCGCGGATCGGTCGCCGAGCCAATTGACCATCGATGCGAGCGGCGTGCCGCTGACGAGTCCGGCGAGTTTCGGCTGATGGGCAAACAGCCGGGTGCGGAGGGGCATCGGGTTGTCGTCCCAGTAGTGGTGCAGCCACTCCGTCTTGATCTTGGCCATGTCGACGTTCGAGGGGCACTCCGTCTTGCACGCCTTGCACTGAATGCACAGGTCCATGACCTCGGCCATGTCGTCGCCCGTCATGGCGTCCTCCGACAGGTCGCCCGCCAGGGCGCTTCGCAGCGCGTTGGCGCGGCCCCGGGTGGAGTCCGGCTCCTCGCGGGTGGCCATGAAGCTTGGGCACATGGTGCCGGCCCGCAGCTTGCGACAGGCACCGTTCCCGTTGCACTTCTCCACGGCCCCGGCGAAGCCGCCGTCGTCCGAGAAGTCGAGCTCGGTGGGGAACGGCCGCGTCTGGTAGTCGGGTCCCATCCGTAGGTGCTCGTCCATCGGCGGCGCGTCGACCACCTTGCCCGGATTCAGGATCCGCTCCGGATCGAAGAGAGACTTGGTCTCGCGGCAGAGTTCGTAGAGATCCTCGCCCAGAATGGCGGGATTCGCCCAGCCGCGCGCGATGCCGTCCCCGTGCTCCGACGACACGACCCCGCCGTACTTCTTCACGAGATCGAGCGACTCTTTGGCGATCCGCGTCATCTTCTCCACCCCCGCCTCGTCCTTGGTGTTGACGAACGGCCGCACGTGCAGGGTGCCTGCGGAGGCGTGGGCGTAGTAGGCGGCGCGGGTGTCCGTGGCGTCGACGAACGTGGAGAGCTCGTCGATGTAGTCGGCCAGGTTCTCCACCGGCACCGACGCGTCCTCGATGAAGGCCCATGGCTTATAGTCGCCCTCCACGCCCATGAGCAGGCCCAGACCCTCCTTGCGGATGGACCAGACGTTGTCGATGGCCGCAGGGTCGGTCACCCGGACAGTGGTGTAGCCCCGCCGGGTGTTCGCCATGTTCTGTTCGAGCGTGTCGAGCGCGTCGGCAATCTCCGCGTCGGTGTCGCCGGAGTATTCGGTGATGAGAACGGAGCCGGGGGTGCCCTCCAAAAACGTGAGCCGTTCGGCGTAGCCGGGCGTTTTTTGGGTGCGCTCGATGGCGACGCCGTCGAACAGTTCGACGGCGAACGGGTCGGTCTCCAGGACGGTGGTGACGGCCCGCAGCGCGTCGTCGCGCGACTCGAAGTGAACAACGCCGATCCCGGTGGTGGCGGGTTTTTCGACGAGGTCACAGGTGATCTCAGTGGTCACGGCCAGGGTCCCCTCGCTGCCGCAGAGTAATCTGGCGAGATTGGGCGGATCGGCCAGGAGTGCCCCCAGGCGATACCCGTTATTGCGCCGCCAGTGGCTCGGGGTATCTTCGTTGATCGTCTCGCGCCCGCCGTCGGCCAGGAGCGCCTTCAGGCCGCGGTAAATGGCGCCTTCCAGGCCGTCGGCCCGCATTTTTTTCTGCCAGGTGGCGTGATCAGTCGGCCCCACCGTGGTGGCCGTCCCGTCGGCCAGCAGCACCTTCGCCTCGCGGACGTGGTGGATGAAATTGCCGTACGCGATGGAGTGGGTGCCGGTGGCGTTGTTGGCGAACATGCCGCCGAGCGTGGCGCGGTTGGCGCTCGCCGGATCGGGCCCTACCATGAGGCCGTGCTCGGCGGCGGCCCGGTTCAGGTCGTCGAGCGTCACGCCGGGCTCGACCCGCGCCGTCTGGGCCTCGGGGTCGATCTCGAGGATGCGATTGAGATGGTTGGTGAAGTCGATCACCAGCGCCTCGTTGACGCCCTGTCCGGCCAGGGAGGATCCCCCGCCCCGGGGCAGCACGGGAAGGCCCTGCTCGTGTGCCACCTCCAGGGCCGCCTGCACGTCGCGCATCCGCTTGGGCACGAGGACGCCGAGGGGCGACATGGCGTACATGCTCGCGTCCGTCGCATAGAGCGCCCGCATCATCTCGTCGGTATACAGATCGCCGGTGATGTGGGGCGCCAGTCGGTTCTGAAGAACGGATTGGGACTCGGTCTGAGGAATCGGCATGGGCACCGAGTGTTTGGGGTAAGGATTTTGGGGTGCGCGTTGGGGATCGGAAGCCGGCGATACGAAATACGCAATATGCACTCTCCATCAACCGCACTCCTCTCCGGTGTCCGATCTCCATACTCGAACACGCGACGCAGACCGCTCGTCTAGACCTCAATCACGCTCCCCCAGTCCGGCCGGTGGACGTCCGTGTCGGGGTGGTCCGCTTCGATGTGTTCGGCCATCCACGCTCGGGCCTCCGGGTCGCCGTGGACGAGGA